>NZ_JAMPTM010000163.1 GCF_025403375.1 Frankia gtarii | reverse complement strand
GTGCCGGGGTCCGCGCCGGGGGCGGGGCCGACGCGACCGGTAGCGGCACTGGCGGTGATCGTGGGCGCGGTGGGTTGCGTCATCGGCAGCGTCCTACCGTGGAGCGAGATGTCCAGCGCGGACGAGACACGCACGTTCAACGGCATCGTCGTCGGGGACGGTCGGCTGGTCCTCGTTCTGGCAGTCCTCCTGGGTGTCGTGGGTGCCGCCCGGCTCGCGCGCCGGCCGATCGGCGGTCGCACGGCGGATATTCTGGTTGCTCGGCTGGCCGCCGCCATGATCGTGGTGATTGCCGGGCTCGCCCGGGCCTACGGACCGCCGACCCTCGCCTCCTTTCGGGCCATCTCGGCGGACGTGATCTCCATCCATCCGCAGAACGGGATCATGTTCACGCTCGGGTCCGGCATCCTCGCCCTGATCGGCGCGGTACTGCTTCGGCCGCGTACGCCACCGGCCGGAGGCGGTGGCGGGGGGTAACTCGCCGAGTACGGGTGGTTCTGTCTCGCGCCGTGCGGGCAGCTTCCCCGCGTGATACGACCGTGCGGGGCGGTCGTCAGATCCTCCGGAGTGTCGGACGGTGGTGGCGTGGGTGAGCGGTCAACAGCAGAGTCCGTGGGCCCGCCCGGGTGGTGCCGGTTCACCTCCGGCTGCCGGAGGCGACGGCACCAGGACGGCCGCGGGGGCCGGCGGCCGGGAGACACCAGCCGCGGTCGGCCCGGGCCCGCCCGAGCGTGACAATCGCGCGGTCGCCGTCGCCGCGGAGCTGCGAGCGTGGCGGGCGCGGGCCGCGGCGACGGCCGATCCCGCCTGGTCCCGGGAGGGCGCCGTGACGCTGTCGTCGCCCGTTGGCGTAGTCGCCGGGGTGGCCGTGCCGGCGGTGCCGGCCGTGCGGCCGGAGTCGGCGGCGGGCGGCGCGCACCCGTGGGCCTTGCCGGCAACGGCCGGCACCTCGATGCCTGCGCCGGTCCGCCCGGCGGATCCGGCCGCCCGCTCGTGGCTGCGCCGGATGGCGTCCCACTGCGGTTGGCTACCCGGTCCGGTGGCGGTCTGCGCCGGAGTCGTCGTGATCATCGCATCGGGGATGCGGTGGGCGACGGTGCGGGCCTACGGGTTCGTGGAGTTCACCGTGCGGGGGACCGATCCCGACCAGCACGGGCAGTTGACGGTGCTGCTGGGAATCCTCGCCGTGGTCGCGGGCCTGCTCCTCGCCGCCGGGCGCAGGCAGTGGGGGCGCATGCTCGCCACCATGACCGGGCTGATGGTCCTGCTGACCGCGGCGGTCGACCTCGTCCAGCTCTACCGGGGTGGTCCGTTCGTCGACAGCGGGCTGCGCACGGTGACCACGGTCGGCCCGGGATTGTGGGTGATTGCCTGTTGTGGTTTTGTCGTTCTAGTGGTCGGTGTTGTTGTGCGATTCGCGTATCAAACCTCAGGTGGCCATGGCCACGAGCCGCGTCGTTGACCGACGGCCGGCGCGGCGGTCTGAACCGGGTGGGGATGACCCGATGGGGGATGGGTGACCCCCATCGGGGGGACGCCCGGTTCAGTGGATTTGGGGTCATGACGACAACCGCGACAGCGGGCACCATTAACCAGGTCAAGGGCGCACGGGGGGAGCAGCGAGGCTCAGTCGGGGGACGAGCCGGAGATGCTCCGCACTTGACCGGATCGCGCGCCCTCACGCCACGCGGGGGGTGGCGCGAGGGCACGCACCGGATTCGGGGATCCAGTGTGGGTCTGGGTGGTGGGCGCTGACATGGGGGTGTCGGCGCCCACTGCGTTTTTCGGTCAGGCCATCCCCTCCGCGCGGCGATCGAGATGCCCGTCCTCGATGGCCCGCTTGAAGAGGTCGACCTTGGTTGCCGCGTCGCGGCCGACCCGTCGGTACTTCTGACGGACCCGGTCGATGTACTGCTTGGCGGTTTCCGGGGAGACGTCCATCTTCCGGGCGACGGTCTTCAGCGGCATCCCTGTCGCGTACAGGCGCAGCGCCTCGACCTCCTTCGGGGACAGGTGCGGTTTGTCCGGGGAGTCATCGGTGAGGAGCAGGAAGGCCAGCTGCGGAGAGATCCATCCGGTGCCGGCGGCTGCCGCGCGGATTGCGGTGGCCAGATCCTCGACGTCGTCGGTCTTGGGAACGAAGCCCGAGGCGCCGGCGCGCATCGCGCGCCGGATGGTGTCCGGCGCGGCCGCGGCGCTGAACACCACCACGCTGCGCTCGTCGGACAGCAGCCGCCGGAGGTTGTCCGGGGGCTCGGTGCCGTCACCGAGGTCGAGATCGAGCAGGACCACCTGTGCGTGCCGCCCAGGACCGGCGAGCAGGGCATCGAGGGAACAGGCGGTGTCGATAAGGTCGAAGTCCTTGACGTCGTGCAGCAGATCTGCCAGACCGCGCAGCACGATCGGATGATCGTCCACCGCCGCAACCGTGATGATGTCGGAAGCTGTCGTGTTGTCCTCAGCGTTCATGGTGGTCCAGTCGTTCTCCCGGACTTGCGGCCATGACAGATCTCGACACGGCCCTACGGGCGTCGGTGCCCGTCAGTGGGGACGTGGGGGCGTCCCCGGCCGCGAGGAGCGTCGGGGACTCCGCTCGCGCGACGCCCACCATTTCAGCAGATCTCGACCCGATGTCACGACCTGGTTCGGATTTGCGCAACGAAGTCGAAACATCCGGCTAGCTCAGCAGCTACAGCACCATCAGCCGCAACCGTACGTCGCGCACTCGCCGCAGCACTCGCAGCACTCGCAGCACTCGAGGTACCGGCCGCCCAGACCCTCCTTGTGCTGCCCGTCGAACGGCGACGTGTAGTCGTCGCACATCTGGCAGGTCAGGAACATTCCGGCGGCGACCAGGCAGGCCGAGCCCGGCTGCCGGCGGCTTGGCGGCCGGGCGTCGGGAGGACCGTCCGGCCGATCGCCGGGGCGGCCCGGCCCGGGAGCTGACCCTGCGGACACGAAGGTTCGGCTGATGGCATGGTCGAGGCCGTCAGTGGGTTCCAGGATCCCGAGCGAGCATCGCCGGTCTGGTCTGCGACGGCGCCGAGGAGGTGGGCGACGCGGCCGAGGTGCCGTCCCACCGTTGCGAGGGGCGCGTGGTTGTCGTCGGACCCGGCCACGACGGGCGGTGTGCGCGAGGACGGCGCAGACCGCGGTGCTGGCTGAGAAGCGCCACGCCCAGCCTCAGACGCGCGACGGTGTGGAACTCCCAGGATCACGGTTGAGCGCTTCGGTGAGCTGGTCGAACTCGGCCGGGTCGTTGTACGCGTGGGCGCTCACCCGTAGCACCGGCCCCTCGAGATCGCGGCTGCGCTGGACCGGGATGGCGCTGGTGAGGATCGCATCCTGCCGGTAGAGACGATCGCGGACGGCCACGGGGTCCACGCCGGATGGTGGTTCCAGCGTGATGATGCCGGTCGGCGAGTCCGGCCGCTCTCGTACCCGCCAGCCCCCGGCACCGTCCAGGACGCGTCGCCCGTAGGAGGCGAGGTACACGATGCGGGCGAACACGAGCGGGGGATCGCTGGCGAGCAGCTCGGAAAGCGCCTGGGCGAGACCGACCCGGGCGGCTGTCGAGGCTTCACCGATGCCCAGCCGGGCCAGGCCGGGCAGGGGAATCGGCCGGCCGTCCTTGCCCCGCCCCATGCTGTAAAGACTCGGAACCGCGACGTTGATGCGCTCGGCCAGGTCCCCCCGCACAGCGAGGAAGCCGGTGCCCCGGGGGCCGCACAGCCACTTGCGGGACGTTCCCACGTAGGCGCTGGCGTGGAGGTCGCAGACACCGATCTGGCCGAGAGACTGGGCGACGTCGAGGACGAGCGGCACCCCGGAGGCGGCGCAGCGCCTGCCGATCTCGACGGCCGGCTGCACGATGCCACGTTGGCTGGGGACATGCGGAAAGACGACGAGATCCAGCTCGTCGAGCGCGAGTGGACGGGCTGCCCGGGGGCTGGGTATCCCCACCCTGTCGAGGACATCAAGGTCGATCACGCCCTGCGGGTCGACGGGCAGATCGATCAACTCGAGTGGAGCCTGTCGCGCCCGGGCCTCGAGCATGAGCATGTTGGAGCCGTACTCGCTCGGAAGAACTCCGATTCTGGCGCCCGCAGGCAGGGGCCATGCGGTGAGCAGCGCGGCAAAGGCGGTGCTGGCCGAATGGTGAAAGGCGAGATCGTCGGGGCCGAGGCCGGGTCCCAGGAGGTCGGCCAGTGCCGCCCGTGCGGAGTGCAGGACCTCGCCGGCCTCCATCTCGGCGACGTAGGCGCCGCGTTCGCCTTCGCGCCGTAGATGGGCGATCTGGGCGTCGAGGATCGCCTGGCTGGGCCGCGCCGCGGCGGCCGCGTCCAGGTGGGTCACGGCGCAGGGCGGCCGTGCGGCACGCCAGCGCCGGGCCAGATCCGTCCCCACGCGGTCGCCCGCCGCCGCGTCGGTGAGATCCTCATGATTCTGGCGGCTCGCCGTCGCATCCACCGGACCAGGATCGCACCCGTCGGACGGCCCGGGGGCTTCGTTGCGCATCCCCGGGCCCGGTCGGGATTGCCGCCGTGTCGCCCCGGTGTGGCCCCGGTGCGCGGGCAGGTGTCAGCTCGCCCGCTCGGGCACGACCTTGCTGACGATGTGCTCCGCGATGGCAAGGGACGCCGTCGCGCCCGGCGACGGTGCGTTGCGTACATGGACGACTCGACCGGTGTGCGACAGGACGAAGTCGTCGACGAGGCTGCCGTCCCGAGCCACCGCCTGGGCACGCACCCCGGCCGGGCCGCGCACCACGTCGTTGGTCCGCAGTTCGGGCACGTAGCGCCGGGCCTCGGAGATGAACGCCCGCTTGCTGACGGTGTGCAGTATCTCCTTCGCCCCGGTCTTCCAGTGCGTTCTGGCCATCTTGTGAAAGCCGGGCCAGGAGAGGGTGCGCCGTAGGTCACCGCCCTGGACGGTGCCGACCGTGTAGCCCTCACGGGCGGTGGCGAGCACCGCGTTGGGGCCGACGAGGACCTCGCCGTCGATGCGCTTGGTGAGGTGGATTCCGAGGAAGGGGTACCGCGGGTCCGGCACCGGATAGATGAGCCCGCGTACGAGGTCCCGCCGCTGCGGGCGCAGCAGCCAGTAGTCGCCTCGGAAGGGGATGATCTGCGGGGACGGGTCCTCGCCGGTGAGGGTCGCCACCAGGTCGGACTGCAGACCCGCGCAGGCGATCAGCAGATCGAACGGGCCGACGCGCTCGGAGACGGCCGCGACCCGCCCGTCGTCCCTGGAGGCGATCTCGTGGTTGCCGTTGGGCCGGGCGCTGGCCGAACCGGTGACGGTGAGCCGCAGGTGCACCCCGTCCGGCCGCTCGTCGACGCCGACCACCTCGGCGCCGGTGCGCACCGTGCCGCCCCCGGCGATGATCTCTTTACGTAGCGCCTGCGCGACCCCGGGATAGTCGACGATCGCGGTGGTGGGGGAGTGGAGGGCGGCGACTCCCCGGGCGTGCGGTTCGATCACCCGCAGTTCGGCGGCGTCGAGCATGCGGGTCCGGGGGACTCCGTTGGCCTGCGCGCGCTTCTCGATCTCGCCGAGGCGCTCCAGTTCGCTGTCGTCGACCGCGACGACGACCTTGCCGCACTCGTCGTAACGGATGTCGTGGGTGTCGCAGAACTCGCGCAGCAGGCCGACGCCGCGCCGGCACAGGGTGGCTTTCAGTGAGCCCGGGACGTAGTAGAGACCGGCGTGGACGACACCGCTGTTGCGTCCGGTCTGGTGCCGGGCGACGTCGGGCTCCTTCTCGAACACGGTCACGGCCGCTCCCGGTTCGACCTGGCCGAGGCGCCGGGCCACCGCCAGTCCGAGTATGCCGCCGCCGATGACCGCGATCCGACCTGCCACGCCCCGCCCCCTGCTTGTCGTCGATCGGCTGGAGTCCGCCACCACGGGCGACTGTACGGAACAAGTATCGGCATACACGCTGTGTGACGAGCCGGTAGTCCGTCCCGACGACCGCGCGGCGGACCCGTCGCCAGGTGATCCGCCGCGCCGCCGTCGCCGCGGCGGCGCCCCGAGCGGCTCAGCCGAAGAAGTGGCCCGGCGGGTGCGCCCGGTCGGTGCGCGAGCGCGGCACCCCACGCAGCGCGTCGGTAAGGGTGCGGGCCGTGTTGACCAGCGGGACGTGGCTGAACGCCTGCGGGAAGTTGCCGGTCATCCGGCCCAGCCGCGGGTCGTACTCCTCGGCGAGCAGTCCGACGTCGTTGCGCAGCGACAACAGGCGTTCGAACAGTTCCTGGGCCTCGTGCACCCGCCCGGACAGCGCGTAGTTGTCGGCCAGCCAGAAGGTACAGGCGAGGAAGGCGCCTTCGCCGGCGGGCAGCCCGTCGACCGCGCCGTCCTCGGCGGTCGGGTAGCGCAGGACGAAGCCATCCTCCATCAGCTCTCGTTCGATCGATGCGACCGTGCCGACGACCCGGGGATCGGTGGCCGGCAGGAAGCCGACGAGCGGCATGTACAGCAGCGCCGCGTCAAGCTCACGGGAGCCGTAGAACTGGGTGAAGGTGTTGCGGTCCGGGTCGAAGCCCCGCGCGCAGACCTCGGTGTGGATCTCGTCGCGCAGCGCGGACCAGCGTTCCACGGGACCGGGCAGGCCGGACTCGACGATGCCGCGCACGGCCCGGTCGGCCGCGACCCAGGCCATCACCTTGGAATGAACGAAGTGCCGGCGTGGCCCGCGGACCTCCCAGATGCCCTCGTCGGTCTTGCGCCAGCCGGTCTCCAGGAAGTCCATCAGCTTGGTCTGCAGCGGCCAGGAATCGTCGCTCTGGTGGTCGGCGATCGCCTGTCCGCCGGGCAGGACGAGCCCGGGGACGGACGGCCGCCGGTTGGCGACCGCGACCCGCGCCACGTGCAGGGCGTCGAGGACCTCGCCGTAGACGTCGAGCTGGAACTGGTCGACGGCGGCGTTGCCGACGCGGACGGGGGAGGAACCCTCGTAGCCGGCGAGCCAGGGCACCTCGTACTCGGGTAGCCGACGTTCCCCCCCGACGCCGTACATGATCTGGACCCGGGACGGGTCGCCCGCCACCGCGCGCAGCAGCCATTCCCGCCACGCGGTCGCCTCGCTGGTGAACCCGGCGTCGAGCAGGGCCAGCAGGGTGATCGTCGCATCGCGCAGCCAGCAGTACCGGTAGTCCCAGTTGCGCACCCCGCCGATGTGCTCGGGCAGGGAGGTGGTGACGGCCGCGACGATGCCCCCGGTCGGGGCGTAGGTCAACGCCTTGAGGGTGATCAGGGAGCGGCGCACGGCGGGCTGCCACTGGCCGTCGTAGGTGCAACCGGCCATCCAGTCCGACCACCACGCCTCGGTGAGGGTGATCATGCGGCGGACGTCGTGGATCGGCGGCGGGGACTGGTGCGACGGCGTCCAGGTCAGGGAGAAGGGCACGGACTGGCCGGCGGCGACGTGGAAGTCGGCGTAGGTGGCCATGTCGTGCCCCTCCATGGGGGCGGTGGTGCGCAGGGTGACGGCGTCGGGGCCGGCGACGGCGGACATGGTGTGCTCGTCGACCCGGCGCACCCACGGCACGATCGAGCCGTAGTCGAACCGGAACCGGGTCTCCGAGCGCATGTGGACGGCGCCCTCGAGACACTCGACGAGCCGCAGCACCGTGTGGGTGCCGGCGTGGGGGAACATCGCGTCGACGATGCGCACGGTGCCCGACGCGGTGGTCATGTCCGTCTCGAGCACCAGGGTGTCACCGCGGTAGCGGCGGCTGACGCCGAGAACCGGTTCGACCGGGGCGATCTGCCAGTGCCCGTCGTCGGCGTCACCGAGCAACGCGGCAAAGCAGGACGGTGAGTCGAACCGGGGCAGGCACAGCCAGTCGATCGAGCCCGTGCGCGCCACGAGTGCCGCAGAGTGGGTGTCGCCGATCAGCGCGTAGTCCTCGATCAGGGATGGCACGACCTGATTCCTCGCTCCCATGGTTCGCTGGTCGCGATCATCGAAAGATGATGATCGCCGGATGTGGGATGAGCGCCGTCGTCGGCGTCATCGGGCGGGGTACGGCGGTCACACGTGGCGGAGGTCGCCGAGCCTCACAAAGGCGTTCACCTTACGGACTGCGCCGGCCGGCTAGGTTGGGGGTCCGGACTTCGCGGTGGTCCATCCGTAATCCGGACCAGAAAACTTTCCCCGATGTGACAGGACTCACGACGTGGCCTCTATGTCGCCTACCGCTGCCACCCGCGCCGTGCGGTATCTGGTCGACCCGCGGCGCCGCACGGCGGTGGTGGCGATCACCCTCGCGGCCATCGGCCTGATCGCGTTCGGGATCTACGCGACGCTGAGCGGGCCGCCGCCCAAGCAGGAGGCGGTCGTCGTGTTCGCGCCGGAGGCGACGACGGCGCAGAAGGAGGCCGTGCGCGCCGCGTGCCCCTCGGTGGGCCGCGCGATCCAGCTGCCGAAGGACCGCAACAACCTCGCCGTCAGCAGGGCGTATCCGCTGCGCTACGACGTCGCGAAGGCGTCGACGGCCGACCGTGCGGCCGTGTACAAGTGCGTGCACGACTACCCGGGCGTGGTCGGCATCAGCCAGGAGACCCAGGGCCAGTGACGCCCGCGCCGGCCGCCCACGCCGGCCGTCCACGCCGGCGCCCTACCCCGCCGGCGTCTCGTCGGCGCGCTCCCGCTCCTCCCGCTTCTCCTGGTCGCGTTCCTCCTGGTCGCGCTCCTCGAGGATTTCGGCGGGGGTGGGCAGACCGGCGTCACGCGCCTGCTTCGCCTGCCACAGGCTGACGATCATCGTCGCCAGCACGACGAGTCCGCTGAAGATCAGGCTTCCGCCGCTCCAGGGCGACGAGGCAGGCAGGGTGTCGACGACGATCCAGGCGATGCCGGCGCCGATCATCCCGAGACCGAACAGGATCGTGAAAACCGAGGAGAACCGGTTGGCGGCGGCCTGATCGGCGAGGTCGGCCGCCTTGCGCCGGGTCCGCTCGAAGCGGCTGCGCGCCCACTCGTACTCCAGGCTCAGGATGAAGAACCCGAGGGCGACCACAAGGAAGCCCGGACCGGGCAGCACGAGCATCGCGATGCCGACGCCGAGGACCACGATCCCCAGCACGGTGAGGGCGATCCTGCGCAGAAGTCGGGCGCTTTGGGTCAGCACGGCGGGCAACTCTCCCTGGACGGGTGGGTGGGACGTGGTGCGCGCAGGTCTCCACGGGCGATGGTGGTTCCTGATGGCGGTTGCGACGTTCGGCTGGGGCATCCGGGCGGCTACCGTCCCCGCGGGCGTCGTCGACATCGTCGTGGTTACCTTCGTCCAACGCGCCACGCACCACAATCGTGGCCCGGATCTCCGAGCTCGGCTCCGTGACCTGGGCCGCGTTTCGGGGTGAGCGGCGCGAACCAGGAGCGCCCCCGGATCGTTCGTTAGGGTGATAAGGCGGCTCACCAGGAGCTTCCTACGGACAAGCGGGTCGACAGGGCGCGGAGAGGGTTGTTGTGGAGATCGAGGAGACCGCGCTCCCTGGCATCGGGCTGCGGCACGACTTCCAGACGCGCAGTGGCCGTCGGCTGGGGGTCGTGTCCCATCATCACGGGCGGCGTGACCTCGTGATCTACGATCCCGAGGATCCCGACTCCTCCCGGGACTCCATCCCGCTCACGGCGGAGGAGAGCGACGCGCTCTCGGAGCTGCTGGGCGCGCCGCACATCGTCGAGAAGCTGGCCGACATCAGCAGCGCGTTCGCCGGGCTGGTCGGCGAGCAGATCGCGATCCTGGCCGACTCGCCCTTCGCGGGCCGCCCGCTTGGTGACACCCAGGCCCGCACCCGCACCGGCGCCTCCATCGTCGCCGTCGTCCGCAACCAGATCGTCCACGCCTCCCCCCGGCCGGACTTCCGGTTCGAGCCCGGGGACATCGTGGTGGTCGTCGGGACCCCGGAGAACACGGCGTCCGTCGCCGCGTTGCTCCACTCCGGCTGACGAGCGGGTCGGCCGAATCGAGTGCATTCCACCGCGACGACCTTCCTTGAGCTCGGGGGGGTTCTGTTCTCCCTCGGCATCCTCGGACATCTGGCGCTGCGCGTCGGAATTTCTCCCATCCCGCTTTATCTCGTCGGCGGCCTGGCCTTCGGCCACGGCGGGCTGCTGCCGCTCGGCGCCAGCGAGGAGTTCATCGGCGTCGGCGCCGAGATCGGTGTCGTCCTGCTGCTGCTCACCCTCGGTCTGGAGTACACCGCCGGCGAGCTGCTGTCCGGCCTGCGTGAACAGGCCCGGTCGGGGGTGCTCGATCTGGTCCTGAACGCCGCCCCGGGGGTCGCCGCGGCGTTCATCCTGGGCTGGGGCCCGACGGCGGCGGTGGTCCTCGGCGGGGTGACGGCCATCTCCTCCTCCGGGATCATCGCGAAGGTCCTCGGCGACCTCGGGCGGCTCGGTAACCGGGAGACGCCGGTCGTGCTGTCCGTTCTTGTGCTCGAGGACCTGGCGATGGCCGTGTACCTGCCGATCCTGACCGCGCTGCTGGCCCATCACAGCCTCGCCCGCGGGTCGCTGACGGTGGCGATCGCCCTCGGTGTGCTCGTCGCCGTCCTCTACGTCGCGCTGCGGCACAGCGACAAGGTGACCCGACTGGTGTTCAACCCGTCCGCGGACCGCGACGACGAGGTCCTGCTGCTGCGGGCACTGGGGCTGGCGCTGCTCGTGGCCGGCCTGGCCCAGCGGATGCAGGTGTCCTCCGCCGTCGGCGCCTTCCTCGTCGGCATCGCCCTGTCCGGCCCCGTGGCCGAGGGCGCGCAGGAGGTGCTCCGGCCGCTGCGGGACCTGTTCGCGGCCGTCTTCTTCGTCTTCTTCGGCATGCAGACGGCCCCCGCCGACATTCCCCCGGCGCTACTCGCCGGATCGCTGTTGGCGCTTGCCGGCGTCGTGACAAAGGTCATGACGGGGTGGTGGGCGGCCCGTTCCGCCGGGATCGGGACGATGGGCCGGTTCCGGGCGGGCGCGGCCCTCGTTGCGCGGGGCGAGTTCTCGATCGTGATCGCCGGGCTCGCCGTGGCGGCCGGCATCGAACCGAAGCTGGGCCCGCTCGCCGCCTGCTATGTGCTGCTCATGGCGATTATCGGCCCGCTGGCCGCCCGTTTCGTCGAGCCGGTGACCCGCGCGGCCCGCGGCCGGTTGAGCCGCCCCTGATCGCCGGGCGGCGGCACCGAATCGACGAGTCCGCAACGGTTGATCAACGTTGCGTCGACGTCGGAGAGGGCCGCCGCCCGCCCTCGGCCGGCCGCGGTGCTGTCCGACCGGAACGGGGCGAACTTACGGGCCCGGGTGCGCCCACTCGGGCGGCCATGTTTGGCAGGATGCGGCCCATGAGCGGACTTCTCGAAGGTAAGCGCATTCTCGTCACCGGTGTTCTCACCGAAGCATCGATCGCGTTCAGCGTTGCCCGCATCGCGCAGGAACAGGGCGCGCAGGTTGTTCTCTCCGGATTCGGACGTGGGCTGTCGCTGACGCGGCGCATCGCCAGGCGGCTGCCCACCGAGGCGCCGGTCGTCGAGCTGGACGTCACCGACGAAGAGCAGCTGGCCGGGCTCGCCGGGCGGGTGCTCGAGCACGTCGACGGCCTTGACGGGGTGCTGCACGCGATCGGTTTCGCGCCCGAGTCGGTCCTCGGCGGCAAGCCGTTCGTCGAGGCCGCCTGGACCGAGGTCGGTACCGCCCTGCAGGTGTCGACCTGGTCGCTGGCCTCCCTGACCCGGGCGACCCTGCCCCTGTTCGGGGAACGGGCCTCGATCGTGGGCCTCGACTTCGACGCCGCCGTCGCCTGGCCGTCCTACGACTGGATGGGCGTCGCCAAGGCGGGTCTGGCGTCCACGGCCCGTTATCTGGCCCGCGACCTGGGCCCGCGCGGCGTCCGGGTGAACCTGGTGGCGGCCGGCCCGCTGCGCACGATGGCGGCCAAGAGCATCCCGGGCTTCAGCCAGTTCGAGGACGTCTGGGACGGCCGGGCGCCGTTGGGCTGGAGCGTCCACGACACGACGCCCGCGGCCCAGGCATGCGTGGCGTTGCTGTCGGACTGGTTCCCGGCGACCACCGGCGAGATCGTCCACGTCGACGGCGGCGTGCACGCCGTCGGCGTCTGACCGGCGGCCCGCATTCGGCCGCCGGGGTCAGCCGGCGGCCGCCGCCTCATCGAGCAGGTCCAACGCCGTTCCGACGATGACGTCCACCGTGACGGGGACGGCCTCCGCTCGGGCCGCCGCCGCCGGGGCGGCGGCCGGCGGCGGTGCGGCCGAGCCGAGCGTCGAGATCGGATCGCCGTGCACGCCCGCCAGGAAACTCAGCGCCCGCGGATCGCCGTCGACGACGGTGACCATCGGGCACCGCCGGTTCGCCGGGAAGAGCTCGGCGAGCAGCGCGTCCGACCCGTCGGCCAGCCCGCGGCGGGCCTGCAGCGCTCCGAACACGGCGCCCGGCGAGGTCAGGCAGACCACGCTCACCTCGCGTCCGAGCCCGGCGCGCAGCTCCGCCGCGGCGCGCAGCACCTCCGGCATGACCGGGCCGACGCCGACGAGGGTGATCGCGGCCCCCGGGCCGCCCTCGTGCAGCCGGTATCCGCCGGCGAGCACCAGGGCGCGACGGCGACGCCAGCCGTCCGCGTCCACCGGTAGTTCGGCGAGCCGCTGGTCCATCGGCCGGGCGGAGAGCTGGATCAGACTGGACGCACCGTCGAGCCGGGCCAGCTGGCCGAGCCCGGCCAGCAGGCACCACGCGAGGTCGTGCGCGAACGCCGGCACCCAGGTCGTCGCGATCCCGGCCGGGGCGCCGTCGCCGCCGTTCCACGCCAGGGCCCGGGTGACCGGGTCGAGCCCGGTGTCGGCGACCGCCAGCATGGAGCGGGCGTCGCCGCTGCCCGCGGCGAGCCAGCCGGGCAGTACCCGACCGGCCGACACCTCGTCGGCGACCCCGATCGGCAGCAGCGGCAGGCCCTGCCGGCTCCAGGCCACCCCCAGCGAACCGAGTACCCCGCCGAAGGCCGCCGCGGACAGGCCGCCGGCCACGTGACGCCCCGCCGGGGCCTCGCCGTCGCCATCGTCGTCCCCGCGGCCGCCGCCGCCGCCGACCGACCGCACCAGGCCGACGGTAGCGCTCGGTCCACGCGCGCCAGCGGCGTCGTTCGCGCCACCCACGCCGCCACCGCCGACGCCGACAGCCCCGTTCGTCGCCGTGGGCTCGGCGGCGGCCAGCCAGCCGGCGAGCACGGGATCGGCTGCCCGGGTGCTGATCGTGACCACCGCGGCCGCCGCCTGCGGGGCGAGACGGGGCAGGTCGCGAAGCAGTTCCCCGAACGCCTCCTGGGTGGAGATCCGCTCCGGGAAGCGGCGGGCGGCGTGCGCGGGCACCTGCGCGGGGGTGCGCAGCGGCACCGGAGCATGGTCCAGGTAGCGCGCCACATGGCTGGTGAGGCGCCGGGCTCCGTCAAGTGGCGGCAGGACGACGATCGACCCGCCGCCGTGGGCCGCCGCAGCGGCCCCGTCGGGGGTGGCGATCTGCGCGGCAGCTGGCGCGGGCGGGTCGCGGCGGTCGGCGTCTGCGGCCGGGCCGGCGCCGTCTCCCGGTGCGAGCCGGTCGCTGGTGTAGGCGAACAGCACGGTCGGCCGGTCCGCTGCCACCTCGTCGAAGGCATCGATCAGCAGTGCGATGTCGTGCCCGCCAAGGTCGCCCAGGCAGGCGAGGATCTGCTCGTCGGTGAGCGTGTCCAGCAGCCGGCTGACGCCGGCGCCGGTGGTGCCCGGCCCGGCTAGGCGGCGGCGCAGGTCCGTCCCGCGGGTGTGCAGCAGATCCTGGAACTCGGCCGGGGTGAGCAGGTCGAGCCGTGACCGCAGCGCATGGCCGCCGGGCGCCCGGAACAACGCCTCGAGCCGACGGCCGTAGCGCACGGTCAGGACCTGCCAGCCCGCCGCCTCGAACAGCCGTGACGCGCGGGCCGGTCCGCCGATCCCACCGGGGCCGCCGGTGGCGGCGGACACGCCGGACTCGGTCACCATCACCACCCAGAGCAGCTCGCCGAGATGCGCGGCCCGCTCGTCGGCGATCGTCTCCCAGACGGCCGGGTCGCGCAGTTCGGCGTAGTCGATCAGGCAGATCTGCCGTCCCCGCGGGGTGCGGTCGAAGCGTTCGCCGGCGTACCGGCGGGCCAGCGCCGCCCATACCGTCCCGCTCGGTCCGACGCTGCCGGCGCCCAGCACGCGCAGGGGTGGGGCGTCCGCCGGGGGCGGCGCGGTGTCGGGTCGCGGCCAGTCGGTCGGCGGCGCGCCCCCCGTCGGTCCACCGACCGGGTCGTCGGCCACCCGCGCGTCCTCGAGCACCTGATGGACGGCGTGGACCAGCGCGCCGGCCCGGGGCGTCACGCTGACCCGGTCCTCGGCGCGCAGCGAGTCGAACCACAGGACGGTGGCGATGCTCGAGGCCGCGGCCACCCCCGCCCGTTCGCCCCGGGCGGCAGCTGGGGAACGTCGCCCGCCGCGCACGCCGACCTCGATGGCCGCGGTGGCCGCGGCGCGCAACCGACTCTCCACCGCGGCCAGGGCGGCGAGGTCGAGCACGCCACCGGGCGGCCCCGGCGTGACCGGTTCCGGCACGCCGCCGACGATCACGCCTGATCCGTGGGGCGCGGTCGGGGCCGCGGCGGTCACCACCGCAGGTGGTCCGGCCGGTGCCTCGGCCTCGGCGGGCCAGGGGCTGCGGACGGCGCCTGGCGACGTCACCATGGAGTCCTCGTCTCGATCTCGATGGATGTCCGAGCCGGATCCCAGGGGCGGGCGGGAC
>NZ_JAMPTM010000162.1 GCF_025403375.1 Frankia gtarii | reverse complement strand
GTCGGGCGGGACCCGGTTCTCACCTACGGCAAGGAGGATGACGACGGCGTCCGGCCGTGGGCACGCCACGACCGGACGATGGCGCAGACCGGCGTGCGCACGATGGCCCGACAGCTGCCTGGACTGCTGCGGCTCGCCTGGTCGCTGGCCTGGGAGGCCGACCGACGTGGCCTCGTCGTCATGGTCGTCCTTCGGGTGCTCGCCGGCGTCATCGAGGCGGCCGGCCTGCTCGCGGTCGCCGGCGCGCTGACCGCCGTGCTGCGCGACGGCCCCACCCCGCAGCGACTACACGATGCGCTGCCCGCCCTCGTCCTCGTCGTCGCCGCCGAGGTGTTGCGCAGCGGCCTGGCGGCGGCGACGAACCTGGTGCGGGTGCGCCTGGGCCCCCGGGTCGACCGGGTCTGCCTGGTTCGGCTGCTCGACCTCGCCACCCGCACGTCGATCATGGCCTTCGACGACCCGCGCTTCGTCGACGACCTCGACGCCGCGGAGCGGGGCGCCGCCAGCGGGCGCCAACTCGTCGACAACGCCATCGAAATGCTGACCTCCGCCGTCCGCATCGCCGCCGCGGGGGGCGTGCTCGGTGTGCTGCACCCGGTGCTGCTGCCCCTGCTGGTGCTGTCGATCCTGCCGGACGGCTGGGCGTCGCTGCGTTCGGCCCGGCTCGCTCATGCCTCCTGGCTGGGCCGGCTGCGCCAGGTCCGGCGCCAGTACATGCTGCGACACCACATGACCGACCGGGAGTGCGCCGCGGAGATCCGTTCGTTCGGCCTCGGTAGCTTCCTGCTCGACGAGTACACGACCCTCGCCCGCGAGCAGGAGGCCGAGCAGGTCCGCGTCGGACGGGGCCAGGCGGTGTACCGGTTGACCGGCGAGGCGGTGTCCGGGCTCGCCCTCGGCGCCGTCTACGGGACGCTGATCCTGCTGCTCAACGCAGGGGTGATGCCGCTGGCCGCGGGCGGCACCGCGGTGCTCGCGATCCGCACCGGCCGTAGCGCGCTCGCCTCGGCGCTGACCACTCTCAACACCGCGTACGAGAACTTCCTCTACTTCGGCGAGTACCGCGCCTGGATCGCGCAGGCGAGCCTGCTGGTGCCCGAGCCGCGGGAGCACGCCGCCCCGGCGCGGCCCGCGGTCGTCCGGGCCGAGAACATCGTCTACACCTACCCGCGCACCGACACCCCGGCCCTGCGCGGTGTCACCGTCGAGCTGCGCCGGGGGGAGGTCGTCGCGTTCGTCGGTGTGAACGGCAGCGGGAAGTCGACGCTGGCGAAGATCCTCGCCGGCCTGTACGAGCCGGACACCGGGACCGTGAGCTGGGACGGCATCGACCTCACCGACGTCGACCCGGACAGCGTCCGGGAGAGCATCTCCGTGATCCCGCAGGACTACACGCAGTGGCCGATGTCGGCCCGGCTCAACATCGCCGTCGGCCGGATCAGCCGGCTCGTCACGGACGGCCCGGACAGCGTCATCCCCGCGGCCCGCGCCACCGAGGCCGACGAGATGATCGAAAAGCTTCCGCACGGCTACGACACCTCGCTCGCCCGCCAGTACAACTCCGGCCATGACCTCTCCGGCGGCCAGTGGCAGCGGATCGCCTGCGCGCGGGCGGTCTACCGGGACGCCCCGTTCCTCATCGCCGACGAGCCGTCCGCCGCCCTCGACGCCCGCGCCGAACAGACCCTGTTCACCCTCATCCGCGAGCTGGGCCGCGACCGCACGGTCCTGCTCATCACCCACCGCCTCGCCAGCGTCCGCACCGCCGACCGCATCTACGTCCTCGACGGCGGCCTGGTCGCGGACCAGGGCAACCATGCCGAGCTGATGTCCCGCCCCGGCATCTACCGCGAGCTGTTCACCCTCCAGGCCAGCCAGTACGTCGACACCGACCCCGCTGACGCCGACGCCAACGCCGACGCGGCCGGGGCCGGGGCGGTGTGACGCCCATCGCGGTCAGGAGGTGCAGACGCTGTCCGGGTGGCCGAAGCCCGGGGCGGCCAGGTCGAAGTCGACGACGTTGTTCGGCCCGCGCACACCGTAGCGGTCCAGGACGCAACTGCGGTGGGTCGCGGTGTCGGTGACGGTGATCCGCTGGTTTCCGGCGTAGAGCGGGCTGGAGATCCAGGTGGGTGCCCCGCTGCCGGTCTGAACGGCGAACGAGGAGATCGGATAGCCCGTCGACGAACGGGCCGCTCCGCCGAAGATCACGACCTTCGCCCGGCCCGGGGCGGGTGCCCGCCCGCCGACCGTCATCCGGCCACCGAGGCGGGCGGTGTCCGGGTCGGCGAGCGTGGTCAGCGCGATGTGGCCCACGGCGGCGGAGTAGGCCCAGCCGTTGGCGCGATGGGCGAAGCGGTCGATGTAGAAGCGGGAGTGGACGTAGTCGCCGTCGCGGCGCAGCTCCGGGTAGAACTCGAACGACAGCCCCGCGGTGCGCGACCCCCAGCCGGTCGGCAGGGCGCCGCCACGGACCCGGTCGGGCTGGGCGTTGCCCATGAAGTAGCCGTTCGGGAAGACCAGCCCGCCGCCGGCCGGGAACCGGGTGTAGGTGGTGTAGCTGCCCCGCTCCTGGCAGGCGTTGACGAAGGTGTCCCCGGTCCGGGCGAGCGGGTCGTAGTGCTGGCAGGGCAGGTAGGGCCGGGCGGTCGAGCCGAGGACCAGGTCGACGCCGACCGCGCCGCCGATCGGGACGGGCCCGCCGCGCCGGTCGGTGAACCCCTCGAACGGTACGGCGACGCCGTTGCCCCGGCTGGCGTCGCCGGCGAACTGGACGGTGTCCGCGGCCCGCGCCACTCCCGGCTGGGCGACGACGAGCGTGAGCAACCCTGCCACGAGCAGTGAGATCCGCCGCCATGAGCCGGCCACTGTGGCGAGTACCGTGCCCTGGAACTGTTTCGCCGTCATCGTGTCCGCCCCCGTTCGTACGGCCCGGGCGGGCCGCCTTTGTCACAGGAAATCGGGGCCGGCCGTCCTGGCGGCGACGTTTCGCCCAACTGACACGCAATCGTTGTCGTGGCGTCACACGAGCCGCGGCGCCGACGCGGCGGAGCCGCAGCCGCGGAGTTCCCGGCCGCGTCGGGCCGGTCGCGCCTGCCTCAGTGTTCCGGGTTGGTGACCTTTCGTGGCAAGATGGAGTGATGGGTGTGCCTGGGCGCGGCGGTGAGCGGTCGTCCGGTGCGGACGAGGTGGACGAGGATTCGACCGGACCCGCAGCGCGATGGGACTTCTTCATCTCCTATACCGCCGCCGACCGGACCTGGGCGGAGTGGATCGCCTGGCACCTCGAGGGCGCGGGGTACACGGTGCTGCTGCAGGCCTGGGACTTCGTCCCCGGCAGCCATTGGATGTCCCACATGGACGAGGGCATTCGCAGCTCCGCCCGCACCCTGGCGGTGCTGTCCCGTGCCTACCTGCGTTCGGTCTACGGGCAGGCCGAATGGGAAGGGGCGTACCGGGCGGACCCGACCGGTTTCGCCCGCCGGCTGATCCCGGTTCGCGTGGAGGACTGCCCCCGGCCCGGCCTGCTGGGCGGCGTGGTGTCGTTCGACCTGTTCGACCTGGTCGCAGACGAGGCGCGCCAGCGCCTGCTCACGCAGATCGCGGTGATCCGCCGCGGCCGGGCCAAGCCCACGGCGGAGCCGCCGTTCCCCGGCCCCGTGTCCGCCGCCGATCCGCCGCAGGCGGCGAGCACCCCCCGGTGAACGGCGAACCGGCGTAACAGCATGATCATGTCGTGGCGGGTGGAATCGCTCGGTCCTGCCCCGTCATGATGCGGGCAGGACCGGCTGATCGAGACAGGCGAGACGCAGTTGACCAGGGCGAGGACGCCGCCGACGGCGCCCGGCCGGCGCCGGGCGAGCGGGCGTCGGGTCAGTAGGTGTGCCAGTCCCGGTTGGCCGGGCCGATATTGCCGGTGGCGACGGGGCCGACCCAGCGCAGGTCGGAAAGGTTGACGACGATCGCCTCCTGGGTGGTCCGGGCGATGACGACGATCGCCTCCTCGTCGGGGTCCGGGTTCTCCTCGCGGTGCGGCACCCACGGCGGTACGTAGATGTAGTCGCCGGGGCTCGTGTCGAGGCGGATCTCCTCCTCGTGCTCCAGGAACACGAAGCTCGGATGGCCGGAAACGACGTAGATGCCGGTCTCGGACCGGCCATGATGATGATCCGCGGACTTCGTCGCCGCAGCGACGTGGGTCTGGCCCATCCACAGGTCGACGGAGCCGACCGTCTTGCCGGACAGCGCCTCGACGCGGCTCATCCCGGCGGTCTGCGTGGTCTGGACAGACAGCCCGGCGGGCGTCACCCGGTGCAGCCGCTGGTGGAAGCCGTCTGCCGGCGGCGTGGCCATAGGGAACCTCCAGGATGTCGCGGGGCGCCCGGAGCGGGCGGGCGCAGTGGTGGGCTCAGGGGTGGGAACGGGTGGCGACTCGGCGGCGGTAGTTCGCCGCGGCGGCCTTCTCGCCGCAGCGGCGCATCGAACACCAACGCCGCCGCCCGGACGGGGAGCGATCGTAGAACAGCGTCGCGCAGCCGTCGCTGTCGCAGGCCCGGATCCGGCCGAGATCCGGGCCGGCGAGCAGGTTGATCGCGTCGCGGGCGATGACGGACAGCGCGGCGGCGGCGTCGGGTTCGGCGACCGCGGCCCGCGTCCGGCCACCCGGGCCGAGCAGGAACACCGGTGTGGGATGCCGACCAATCGTATTGATCAGTCGAATGTCCTCGGCGGCGGGCGGAGCACCGGCGATCAGGCTCCGGGTCGTGTCGTTGACCGCGGCCCGCAGAGTGCGTGCGTCGAGCAGGTCCTGCTCGGTGAGGCCGCCGGCCGCGGCGGGCAGACCCTCGGCCTCGAACCAGCCGGTGAGCTCCGCCGGGGTGCCGAGCAGCTCGATGCGCCGCTCGGGCCAGTCGCGCACGGTAGCGACGAAGTCCAGACAGAGGCTGCCCGCGCTGTGGTCGAACTCCGTCATCGCACCGGCCTCGCGCACGGACGACCTCCTCGGACAGCGATGTCTGCGGGCAGGGCCACGGCGGGAGAGCCCGCCTCCGTCATGCCATCAAGGATTGACGAATCATGGCGCATTGGACGTTAGCACGAAATCACAGGGGGATCTCGGCCGATAGCGATGGGAGCGTCACTGGTTGATACCACCGCGTCCGCACGCCGGCGAGTCTCGCGCGGACGCGGCTGAGCATGCCGTCGACCTGCTCGACCGGGCCGGCATCGTCAACCCGCACCGAGCCGCCGGCAGCCACCTGCCCGCGGCGACCACGTAACCACGCGACCACGCGAGGATGGTCTATGGAGTCGGGATGAACAGGGTCCCGCCGGTCCGACCTGTGCGGGGCGGCGAGGAGATGGCGTACGGGATGCTGGTCAGGTCGTTGGGATCGACCGTCCAGGTGGATGTGGTCGTCGCGGACGGGTTCGGGGATCCGCTCCCGCCGCACGGAGCGGTCGGGTACGCGCACGGGGGTCCGGCGACAGCCGGCACGATGGGCGCCGGGAACGGGCGTCCGTTCTCCTGCACGGTGCTGACCTGCGAGTCGCCGTCGGGCGCTTTCCGCGTTGAACAGGAGATCGTCGCGAGGACTGTTCCGACCACGACGATGCCGGAGCCGATCCGTGACCGTGTCATCGACGCGGACCGTACCTCGCATTGTGAACCGTTATCTTATTGTGAGAAGTTATGCGATTCAGGTATCGATCATGACATTGTTTCCGCTCCCAGTGCCCGTCCCGAACATCTGACCCCGGCATCGGGACGCCTCGTCATCGACGCGAACGGTGCGAAATCGGGCGCCGCGGGTGGCGGGTACGGGAGGCGGGTGACATCGGCGGATGATGGCCGACAGTCGGTACGGTCAGTGGGAATGCCGGCGCGATCCCCGCATCCGGCGTCCGATCGCGACGCTGGGAAACATCACCTCGGACGGCATTCCCCATCTCGCCTCCGAGGTGCAGCTGCTCTACAAAGCGGCGTCACCGCGGCCGAAGGACGAGTTGGACCTGGTAGCGGCACTGCCGGTCCTCACCGCAACGCAGCGCCGATGGCTCGCCGACGCGCTCACCCTCGTGCATCCCGGACGTCCATGGCGCGACCGGCTTTCGCCATCACGGTAGGAGGCGCATGGACGGGCAGGTGACATGTCTGCAGGTGCAGTGCACGACCTGGCCGGCGTTCACGCGTGATTCCCCTGCTCTGCCGCTGACGGGGCTTCGCTCGGGCATCACGGTCTCCGGGGGAGGCGGACGGTCGTGGGCCTGCCGGCCATCCGCTCATGGCCGCTGTCGGCCGGTGGGCCACCGGTGCCGCCGCCCCCGCTGTGCCGCCGGCCGCTGGTGAAGGCGACCGTCCGGCATGGCACCCGCGCCGCTGCTTGCGGTCAGGAAGACCTGACGCGATTCCCGGTCGTAAGGTTGCTCCGGCGTGGGGGAATGTGACCTGGGATACGGGTCGAATGGCCGGTCGGTGTGGGGTCGATCGACCGTGTCGAAGCGGGAATTGTGACCCGCGCGACGCGGATTCATTGCTCCCGCCTTAATGGGTGTGACCGTCGTTACGAATCGCGGCGAATGTGAGCGCCATTACTGTGGTCTGGGTCATATCGGCTGGATGGCGGTGTCGATTGCGGTCCGGATCACGTCGACAGTGCTGTCGAAAGTGGTGGGGTGAGCGCACAATGGATACCGGAGGGCGACAGTGGCCGGCCCTCCCGTAGCAATAACTTCAAGGAGTTCTTCATGCGTACCCAGAATTCCGTTGTTACCTCCCTGCGGACGACGCTGACCTCCCACCGCGCCGTGCGGGCCCAGCGCCGCGAACTGGCGATGCTGCTTTCCGACCCCGAGCTCTCGCCGTCCGCCCGCCAGGAGATGGTGGCGATCCTCGCCCGCGACGAGGACGTTCTGACGTCCGTCGGCGTTCCGGCGCAGCGTCGCGGTGGGGCGTCGCGCGAGCACGCCGGCGCGGGATCGTTCCGCTCCGCCTGAGAAGGCCGGACGGCACCGTCAGGGCCGACTTCCAGCCGTGACTCGCGGCACCACAAAGCCTCCGTGGATCTTCTCCGCCGCGGAGGCTTTTTCCTTCTCGGGTTCGACCTCGTCGTGCTCGGGTTCGACCTCGTCGTGGCGGTGTGGCGAACCCGAGCCCCAGCGGTTCGCGCGTCAGACGGCTGACCAACCGCCGTCGACGCTCAGCGTGGCCCCGTGGATGTTGACGGCGTCGTCGCCGGCGAGGAACACAACCGCTCGGCCGATCTCCGCGGGCTTGCTGAACCGCCGCGACGGAATTCGTGCGATCAGCGGTGCGAGGTGGTCGGCGTACTGCTCGACGCGGCGGGTGAGCGTGGGGCCGGGGGCGATGGTGTTCACCCGGACGCCTGCCGGGCCGTACTCGTCGGCCCACGACTTCGTCAGCGAGTGCACGGCCGCCTTCGTCGCGCTGTACAGGGCCGAGCCACCCATCCCGATCAGGCCGTTGATGGAGCCGATGTTGATGACGGCTCCGCTGCCGCGGGCCGCCATGGCGGGTGCGACGACGCCGGTGAGCAGGAACGTCGCCGTGACGTTGATGGCGAGCGCGGCGTTGATGAACGCCTCGTCCACCTCCGCCGTGGGCTCCGGCGATATGATCATCGCCGCGTTGTTGACCAGGATGTCCGGCACGCCGCCGACGGCGGCGCGGGCGGCATCGGCCAGTGCCCGCACGGCGGTGGCGCCGGCGGCGAGGTCGGCGGGGACGAACGAGGCCCGCCCGCCGGCCGCGCTGATCGCACGGGTGACCTCGGCGCCGCGCCCGGCGTCGCGACCGCTGATCACCACGTGGGCGCCGGCGGCGGCGAGCTCGGCCGCGATCGCGGCGCCGATGCCGTCGGTCGAGCCGGTGACGAGAGCGCTGCGTCCAGCCAGCGAGGTGGTCGACATGGGGGTCCTTCCGGTGGTGGTTGCTCGAACGCTGAAAGTCGCGCGCGGCCCAATCTGCCTGGGATAAAGTGGACCCGCAAGTCCAGAAATTGGCGGGATGGGAGGGGCGGCCGTGCCGAGCAGGCTGACGTCGAAGGGCAGCGCGACCCGGCAACGGATCATCGAGGGGGCGGCGGCCGAGATCCGCGAGCGCGGGGTCATGGCGACCACGCTGGACGACGTCCGGGCCCGCACCGGCACCAGCAAGAGCCAGCTCTTCCACTACTTCCCGACCGGCAAGGAGGAGCTGCTGCTGGCCGTGGCCCGGTTCGAGGCCGACCGTGTCATCGCCGACCAGCAGCCCCAGCTCGGCGACCTCACCTCCTGGCCGGCGTGGCTCGCGTGGCGGGACAAGGTCGTCGCCCGCTATCGCGAGCAGGGGCGGCACTGTCCGCTGAGCGTGCTGGTGTCGCAGCTCGGGCGCAGCACCCCCGGTGCTCAGGCGGTCGTCACGGAGCTGATGAACCAGTGGCAGGCGGAGATCGCCACCGGCATCCGCGCGATGCAGCGGGCCGGCGAGATCTCCCCGCTGCTGGCGGCCGAGCGGCAGGCCGCGGCGTTGATCGCCGGCATTCAGGGCGGCGTGCTCATGCTGCTGTCCACCGGCAGCACCACCCATCTGGAAGCGGCCCTGGACGTCGCCATCGACGGGCTACGCCGTTGCCGACCCGCCCTCGGTGGCGGTGAGCGCGGTGGCGGTTCGCCGGATGTCGGCCAGGTGGTGAATCCCCTCGTGCAGCGCGTTGCGGAGCAGCCAGCGGGCGGTGCGTTCCTCGTCGGGTAGGCGCACCACCGTCCGTTCCCAGTCCTGCGGCGCGACCCGGCCGGCCTCGTCGCGCAGGCCCCACGCGTTGGCGGCGAGCTCGGCCAGCACCGCGGCCGGGTCGAGCTCGTTGTAGCGGAACCGGTGGGCGCGCAGGTCGTTGAGCATCGGCTCGACGACGGGCCGGGCCTCGGTGCGGGCCCGGTACAGGCGGATGGTGGAGGTCGCGAGGACGTCCCGCAGGTGGCAGACGTATTCGAGCACGGACCACGTGCTGGGCGTGGGCCGTTTGCGCAGCAGGTCGGGGCCGGTGGCGGTGACGGCCTGCGCCACCCGCGTCGACAGCGCCGCGATCTCCGCCAGGACCCCCTCCACGGTGCGCGCCGGGTAGGAGAAACCGCAGTCGGCGCATTCGTGCGTCTCGCCCACCAGCGCGGGCGGGCCGGTCGAGTGTCCCGCCGGCGGATGGCTGGTCATCGGACTTGCGGCGTGGGGACCCCGCCGTTCACGGCGGGGAGGAAACGCCGTCCCGTCTTGCCCATTGGTTGACGTCCTTGTCGTAGAATTGTGGAATGTCCCGTTACCGGCTTTATCCGGCCGTCGAGCGGGCGGTTGTGATGGAAGTCCATTGCGGGCATGCGCGGTATGTGTGGAATCCTGCGGTGGAACAGCAGTCGTGGTGGAATCCGCGGCGTGGACCGGCGCCGGGATACCACGAGCAGTCCCGGCAGTTGACCGAAGCACGCCGGGATAATCCGTGGCTGGCGGCCGGGTCGCAGACCGTTCAGTAGCAGTAGCAGGCGTTGCGGGATTTCGGGGCCTGCGGGTGTCAGGCGCACGCCGACGTGAACGCGGCACGCAGCATCGCCCTGGGGCATCGGTGGGAAACCACGTGGGTGACTGCGCGGGGAGGCGACGCCACCAGCCGGCCTGTGAACCGCGAACCTCAACACCGCACGCCCCCTCTCCCGGTGGATGGGTAGATGTTGGAATCCCCCGCCGCCAGACGGAGGGGGATGTCAACACGCGATCGTAGGTGGCGCGCGGGCCCACCGGAGCGGGCGGGAGGCGGGCCCACCAGAGCAGGCGGGAGAGATCTTCGTCGACCGGCGGCGCGGCGCCCACGGAGGCGGCCCGGGGGACGCCACGCGCGACTCGGTCGCTAAAGAATCTAGTGAATTTGGCGCATCGCTCGACACTGCGCCCGTCGACGGGAAATGCTGGCCCTCGCGCGAAAGCAGAGGTGGGAGGCAGCCATGACGACGGAATCGACGACGACCGCGGGCGAGGCAGCGGACCGGCCGGTGGTGGCCGAGGGGCCGGTGCTGCTCGACGTGGGCGACGACGGCGTCGGAGTGGTGACGCTGAACCGGCCGGAGCGGCGCAACGGCTGGAACCCCGAGATGGAGAACCGCTACTTCGACGTCCTCACGCAGGCCGACCGCGACCCGGCGATCCGCGCGCTGATCGTCACCGGCGCGGGCACCACGTTCTGCCCGGGGGTCGACACCGGCCGGCTCGGGCAGATCGCGGGCAAGCCGATGGACAACACCGGCCGTCGCTCGCCGGTGCGGGCCTGGTCGGTGCGCAAGCCGATGATTGCGGCGATCAACGGCGCCTGCGCGGGCATGGGCCTGGTGCAGGCGCTGCTGTGCGACGTGCGCTTCGCCGCCCGCGGCGCGCGCCTGACCACCGCCTTCGCCCGCCGGGGCCTGGCCGGCGAGTTCGGCATCACCTGGCTGCTGCCCCGCCTCATCGGCCAGGAGCGGGCCGCGGACCTGCTGCTGTCGGGCCGGGTGTTCGACGCCGACGAGGCCCGCGAGCTCGGCGTCGTCACCCGGGTGGTGGATTCCGCGCAGCTCCTGCCCGCCGCGCGCGCCTACGCCGCGGACATCGCGGCGAACTGCTCACCGATGTCGCTGGCGCTGATCCGCCACCAGCTCCGCACGGACAGCACCGGCGAGCTCGACGCGGCGCTCGGCCGCACCTACCGGGCGATGGCCGCCGCCGCCGTCGGCCCGGACTTTCGCGAGGGCATCGACAGCTTCCTGGCGAAGCGCCCCCCGTCGTTCCCCCCGCTCGCCGACGACCTCGACCCGGCCGCGATCACCGGCGCCCCGCTGCCCGAGCTGGACTTCGACCCGTCGCGGGCCCCGGGCCGTCCCTGACCATCGCAGGAGGAGATCTCTGATGACGGCAACGGTGCGTATCGACATGGCCGGCAAGGTCGCGCTGGTCACCGGCGGCGGTTATGGAATGGGACGGGCCTCGGCCCGGCGGTTCGCCGAATGCGGCGCGGCCGTGGTCGTCGCCGACATCAATCCCGACACGGGGCCGGAGACGGTCGAGCTGATCCGGGCGGCGGGGGGGCAGGCGACGTTCGTCCACGCCGACGTCGGCCAGCCGGACGCGGTGCGGGACATGGTCGACGTCACGGTCGCCACCTACGGCGGGCTGGACTACGCCCACAACAACGCCGGCATCGTCGAGTCCCAGGACCCGGTCGTCAGCTACCCCGAACAGCTCTGGGAACGAATCCTGCGCACCAACCTGACCAGCGTCTTCCTGTGCCTGAAGTACGAGATCCCGCGGATGCTGGAGCGCGGCGGCGGGGCCATCGTCAACGTGGCGTCGGAGTCGACGTACAAGGGCAACGTCGCCGACATCGGGTACACGGCCAGCAAGCACGGCGTGGTGGGCCTGACCACGGCCGCCGCCCTGCAGTACGCGCGGCGCAACATCCGGGTCAACGCGGTCGCGCCCGGCAACGTCGAGACCGGCATCGTCGAGCGGGCCCGCCAGTACCTGACGCCGGAGCAGATGCGGGCGATGGAACTGGCCCAGCCGATCCGCCGGCTCAGCCGCCCGGAGGAGATCGCCGAGGTGGTCGTCTGGCTGTGCTCGGACGCCGCCGTGCTCGTCAACGCCGCCAAGATCGCCGCCGACACCGGCTGGCACGTCGCCTGACCGGGCGCCGGGCGCCGGGCGCCGAACACCGGGCGGCGGGCGGCGGCGGCGCCGCGTTGCTGCGGCGCCGCCCGGCGAGCAGCGTCAGCGCCAGGCCCAGCGCGGCTCGCGCTTGTCCAGGTAGGCGCGGCGCGCCTCCCCGGCGTCGTCGAGCCGGCTGACCCGCGCGGTGTAGTCCTGTTCCAGCCGGTAGCCCTCGTCGAGGGGGAGGTCCTCGACCCGGTTCATCGACTCCTTGGACAGCCGTAGCGCCAGCGGGCTCTTCGCCGCGATCTCCGCGGCCAGGGCGCGCGCGGTGGCGGCGAGTTCCGCGCGGGGCACCAGGGCGGCGGCGGCCCCGAGCCGGTAGAACTCGGCGGCGGGCACACGCCGGCCGGTCAGCGCCATCTCGCGGGTCTTCATCGGGCCGACGAGCCGCTGCACGTGCCGGGTGCCGCCGAGCACGCCCACGTCGATCTCGGGCAGGGAGAAGAACGCCTCTTCGGCGAGGACCACCAGGTCGCAACAGCCGACCAGGGCGGCCCCGGCGCCGACGCACGCGCCGCCGACCGCCGCGACGACCGGCAGGCCGCCGTCCCGGATGCCGGCGAGGCAGCCGCGCACCACGGAGCCGGGATCGATGAGGTCGATCAGGCTCTCCTCGGGCAGCAGCTCCCGGCGGTTGTAGCGGCGGTCCGACTCGGTGATGTCGGCGCCGGCGCAGAAGATGCGCTCGAAGTCGGAGGCGAGGATCGCGACGGTGGCCTCGTCACCTCGGCCGAGCTCGGTGAACACCTGCCCGATCTCGCGCATCATGGGCGCGCTCAGCGCGTTGCGCGGGGGGCGGGCGAGGGTGACCGTGGCGATGCGGTCAGCGATCTCGACCCGGACGAACTTGGGCTCTTCCACCGCCGGGGCTCCTTCGGGTGACGGATGAATAGATAAACGATATGACTATACGAGGGTGACGTGCGACACGGGCGGCCCGGCGACGACGCAAGCGGGAGGACATCATGACGATGGGACGCGCGGAGACGGCCTCGACGGAAGTGGCGCGATGACGGCGCCCGCCGGCACGGGACCACTCGCCGGCACGGGACGACTCGCCGGCAAGGTCGCCTTCATCACCGGGATCGCCCGCGGGCAGGGCCGTTCCCACGCGGTCGCGCTCGCCCGCGAGGGCGCCGACATCATCGGCATCGACCGGGCCGCCGACGTCGAGACGATGGGCTACCCGCTGGGCACCGTCGAGGAGCTGGCCGAGACCGTCGCCCTCGTCGAGAAGACCGGCCGGCGGATCATCGCCCGCGTCGGCGACGTGCGCGACCGGGCGGCGATCGAGGACCTGCTCGCCACCGGCGTGCGCGAACTCGGTGGCCTGGACATCGTCGTGGCGAGCGCCGGGATCTCCCCACCCGCGCGCCGGCTGTGGGAGATCCCGCCGCAGCAGTGGGACGATGTGATCGGGATCAACCTCACCGGCGTCTTCCACACCCTCGCCGCGTCCGTCCCGCACCTGCTCGCCGGGCGCAAGGGCGGCTCGATCATCGTGATCAGCTCGGGCGCGGCGCTCAACCGGGTGCCGAACCTGTCGGACTACGTCACCTCGAAGAACGGCGTGATCGGGATGGCGATGTCGCTGGCCAACGAGGTGGCGCATCGCCAGATCCGGGTGAACGTCATCGCCCCGGGCACCGTGGACACCCCGATGGTCACCGCCAACACCCAGCAGTTCCACCTGTTCCGCCCGGACCTGCCGAACCCGACGGTGGACGACTGCAAGGAGGGTTTCGCCGCGTCGATGCCGATGGGCCGGCCGTGGCTCGACCCCGAGGACATCTCCTCGGCCGTGGTGTTCCTGTCCAGCGACGAGGCCCGTTGGATCAGCGGCGTTGTCCTCCCCGTCGACCAGGGCAACACCAACCGCCGCTACTGATCCGCCGGACCTGGCCGCCCGGGATCGCCCGGCTGGACCGCCGCCCGGCCGGGCCGGGTTCGGGCGGGGCGGACGAGGTTCACGGTTTCGAAGACCGCCCGCAGGCCGCCGTCGGCGCCGCGCAGCTCGCCGCGGCCGAGAATCCGCCCGCTGGCTGCCTGCGGCGTCTGGACCCGGTAGAGGTGCCAGTCACGGACGTCGAGGTCGTTCAGGTAGGTGACGGTCACGGTGAGGACCACCGCCTGCAGCTCAGCGCGGGGCGGCAAAGCGATCCCGCCGTTGAGCATGCCGTCGGCGATCGCCAGCGTCTCGACCGTGTGCGCGACCAGGGCCCGCCAGATGGTCGGGTCGTCGGGGGCGGCCGGGATCCGGGTCCAGAGGTCGAGCTGTCGGGGTGCGCGGCGCGGCATCACCGCCGCCTCCCAGGGCAGCAGGGCGCGGCGGACGGGTTCGGCGTCGGCGGGGCGTCCGACGCCCGTGGCGGGGGAGTCGAACCGGTGGAAGTCCGGCTCGTCCGCGGTGAGCATCACCTGCGCCCGGCTGAGCTGCTCGGCACCCTGGCGCAGGGACAGCGCGAACGACTCCACCGACCGGCCCGCTGCGAGCCGCTCCACGTCGATCTCCAGCGCCACGTCGGCGCGGCCGCCGCGGATGAACACCGTCTGCAGGGTGTGCAGCCGCTTACCGGGCGCCAGCCGCTCGGCCAGGACGACCTGCTGGCCGAGCTGCTGGGCGCCGAGGACGCCCCCATGCCCACTCGGGACGGACCGTGCCGACGTCGTGGGCGGCGTCGGCGTCAGGTCGAGCACCTCCAGCAGCTCCGGGAGGGTGAACAGGGTCCGCACCCAGTCCGGCTCGTAGCGAGGCCTGCCCGGACCGACGGCGGCCGGGTCGGGCTCGCCGTCGCTCCGCTCCGATCCGGCGATCCGGGCTGGGAGCGTCTCCTCCAGGAACTCTGCCACCTCGACGGTCCCGTCCTCTCGCGCCCGGCCAGGCGGCTGTCGCCGGCTGTGCAGCCATCGAAACGCAGCAGGCGCGGCCGGTGACCGGCGCGAGTGGCCGAGTGCACAACCGCGACTGATCCGCCGCCGCGGACCGTCGGTGGCGGCGGACGGATCAGGCCAGGTGAGGGCGGGGGCTGGGGCCGCGCAGGCCCTCCAGTCGGGCGACGCGCCAGGACCAGGCGACGGTGATCGCCACCGCGGTCGCGGTCACGGTCATGCCGGTGACCCCGCGGATCGCGACGAACACGGCGGT
>NZ_JAMPTM010000161.1 GCF_025403375.1 Frankia gtarii | reverse complement strand
TCCTCGGGGTGTTGCGTGCCGGGGCGGCAAGCGTCGGGCGGGTCGTCGTCGAGGTTGACGCCCGCCGCATCTCCCAGTGCTGCGTGGCCTGTGGGCATGTGGCGAGGGAGAACCGGCCCACGTGGGCCGCGTTCGTCTGTGTGCGGTGTGGGCATGTCGCGGACGCGGACGAGAACGCGGCCGTCAACATTCTGCGGGCCGGGCCTGCCCGTCGGGCTGACGCGCGGGCGGCCTGAGAAGCTGACGGCTTCAACCGTCAGAGGAGTCACCGTGGCTTGGGCGGGGTGCGACACGGCGCAGTACGGCGACCTCGTGCCGCGACACGAGCAGCTTGATGTCCTTGGACGTCGACGACCGGCCGAGTAGAACCAGCCGGCTGCATACCCGGACGAAGATCAGACAGAGCGGGCGCGTGGACGCGGTCGATCATCATGCCGACCGCCGCACCGTTCGCATCGCCGCAGATCCTGGGGCCAGGCCGACTTCTGGCACCCCACCACCACGCGATCCACCTCAGGGCTGCCCGCTGTCCTCCTGATCAGCTTCGCGGCGGGTGTGGCTGGTCCTGCTGTAGACCGATGCCGCGTCGGCGTGGGACCAGCGGCTCGATGTGCGCCCGCACCCCGTCCGCGCCTTCGGCTCATCCGACCACGAAACGTAGACGCCGTCGAACCGTCTGCATCTGTGGGAAACCGCCCAGAGGTCACACACCTTGACAAGGCGCGGATCTCGCTAGAAGCTGGGAACCAATTAGCTAAGGTTAACCTAAATGAGGGGTGCTGCTTACTGGTTGGAGTGTCGCTGATGCGGTGGGTGGGCGCACCGGTTGTGGTGGACGCCTGGCCAGGCGAGGCCTGAGGCTCGTACCTCTCGCGTGGGCCGCGCAGGTGGCCCTGGCCCAGTCGAAGAACGCGTTCAGTCGTCCCACCCATCGCGGGGCGCTGTCTTCTCCACGTAGTCGGTGACCACGATGCCGGCCGCTCGGCGGCACCGCACGCCTTTCCGCTCGATGCCACTGATCGGTTTGGCGTGCCCGTCTGCCCTTGGCCGGCGGCTCGATCCGGTTCTCCTTGTCCTGCCCGAATCCTGTTGATCCGCAACGAGCGCGGAGGTCTTCTTTTCATGGTTGCTAACCCGTTCGATGATGAGAGTGGTACTTTCTCCGCGCTCGTGAACGACGAGGGCCAGTATTCGCTCTGGCCGACGTTCGCCGAGGTTCCCGCGGGCTGGACGGTGGCGTACGGTCCGGAGTCGAGGACGTCCTGCCTGGATCACATCGAGCAGAACTGGACCGATATGCGGCCCGCCAGCCTGGTGGCGCGCATGGCCGCGGACGACAACCACAAGGCTGCCGCGTCGTAATTCGACCCACGTTCTCCTCCGCCGTCTGCCGCCGGTCTCCGGTCGGTCGCCCGTCTCCAGCCCGTCGCCATGCCAGGCGCCTCTCGAAAAGCAAGGTTGTGATAATCGTGTTTCCCGAGCGGAGACGTCCGGGCGCCGGCATGGTGCCTGATCCGTTGTTGGTGGTCGCCGAACTCGCCCGCGGCTGTGCCGATTCCTACGTGGTCTATGAACGTCATGGCCAGTGGGCGTTCGCGGCCGGGGCCACGGCGGAGCTGCGGCTCGATCGCGAGCAGATCACGCTCGAACAGGAATCCGGCCGGATCACCGTGCCGACCGGGGAGCACCCCCTCGACCAGGTTCAGGGCCTGCTGGCCGACCTGACCCCGCCGTGGCACCGTGCCTATGGATGGGCGGCCTTCGAACTCGCCCACCTGCTGCACGGTTCGGCGCGGGCCGCCGGCGCGGGGACGCTCCTACACCTGGTCATTCCGGCCTACGAGGTCCTCCTCGGCCCGGATGGACCGGCCCAGGTGCGCGGCGGGTCGGACCCGGATCGCGCGAGACTGGCCGCCGCCCTCGCCCGCAGCGATGACCACTGGCCGCAGCCCGCGACAGGTCTCGACTTCTCCGCGGTCGGCGCCGACGCCTACGGCACCATGGTCACCGGGGCCGTCGAGCAGATCCGCGCCGAGCGGCTGGCGAAGGTCATTCTCTCTCGGGTCGTGCCCGTCCCCATGGCGGTCGATCTGCCGGCCACCTATGTCGCGGGCCGCCGTGGGAATACGCCGGCTCGGTCTTTCCTGCTGAATCTGGGCGGTGTGCGGGCCACCGGCTTCAGCCCGGAAACGGTCGTCGAGGTCGGTGCGGACGGTTCGGTGTCCACGCAGCCGCTGGCGGGAACGCGGGAGCTCATCGGTGAACCGGAGATCGACCGGGCGCGCCGCCGGGAACTGCTCGCCGATCCCAAGGAAATCTTCGAGCATGCGATCTCCGTCCGACTGGCCCAGGACGAACTGCGCGGAATATGCCGGCCCAGCTCGCTGCGGATCGACGAGTTCCTGGACGTCAAGGAGCGCGGCAGCGTTCAGCATCTGGGGTCGCGAGTGTCCGGAAAGCTGGCCGAGGGGGTCGGCGCGTGGCAGGCGCTCGCCGCTCTCTTCCCGGCCATCACCGCATCCGGAATCCCGAAGGCGGAGGCTCTCGAACTCATTGAAAGTTTCGAGGACCAACCGCGGGGCCTGTATAGCGGAGCGGTGCTGACCGTCGATTCCGACGGTGGTATGGACGCCGCGCTCGTCCTGCGCACGGTCTTCTCCGCGGGTGGCCGGACCTGGCTGCGGGCGGGTGCCGGAATCGTGGCGCCTTCGACCGCCGAACGCGAGCTTCAGGAGACCAACGAAAAGCTGCTCAGCATCGCTAAATTCCTGGTGCCCGTGACGCCGACGCCGGCGGTGGCGGTGGCGGTGGCCGCGACGGCGACCCCGGCGGTGGCCGCGGTGCCCGGCGTCGACCTGACCGAGGCCGGCGTGCGCGCGGCGGCGGCCTGGCTGACGGAGGAGGACCCCGACGCGGTCGACGTGCACGCGAACCTCTTCGAGCTGGGGCTGGAATCGGTCTCGCTGATGCGGTTGGTGGGGACGTGGCGGGAGGCCGGGGCGGAGGTGAACTTCGCGGAACTGGCCGAATGCCCGACCATTGACGGCTGGTCCAAACTGCTCGCATCGCGGCAGCCCACTGTGTCCGCGGCGGACGACGGCTCCGACGACACCCCGGACGACACGTTCCCGCTGGCGGTCCTCCAGCATGCCTACTGGGTGGGGCGCGCCGCCGGTCAACGCCTCGGTGGGGTCGCCGCGCACCTCTACACCGAGTTCGACGGCCACGACGTGGTCCCCGATCAGCTCCGCGCCGCGATCGAGAGGCTCGTCGACCGGCACGCGATGATCCGAGTCGTCATCACCGACAACGGCCGGCAGCGCATCGCGCCGGTCACCGGGTGGCGCGGTCTGACCGTCGCCGACCTGCGGGACCTTCCGGAGGCCGAGCGGGAGGCCCGGTTGGCGCAGCTGCGGGACCGGTGGTCGCACCAGATGCTCGACATCGAGTCCGGCGAGGTCCTCGCGACCGCCCTGACACTGCTGCCCGGCGGGCGCACCCGGCTTCACCTCGACGTCGACATGGTGGCCGCCGACGCCGTCAGCTACCGCATCCTGCTCGCCGACCTGGCGGCCTACTACGCCGATCCCGACAGCGAGCGCGCCGCGCTCGGCTACGACTACCGGCAGTACCGTGCCGCCCGGCCCCGCCTGCGCGGGCGAGCCGTCGAGCAGGCGGCCAGCTGGTGGCGGGACCGCCTGCCGTCGTTGCCCGGCGCCCCCGATCTGCCCCGCGCCGAGGCGGCGTCGGTGACCGGGCCGCCCCGGGTCAGTCGGCGGGCCGTCATGCTGACCGCCGCCGAGCGCGCCGGGCTGACCGCGCTGGCCCGAGCCCACGGCGTCACCCCTGCGATGGCCGTGGCCACCGCATTCGCCGAGGTGGTCGGCGCCTGGAGCGCGCAGCCGCGGTTCCTGCTGAATGTGCCGCTGTTCGACCGGGAACCTGTTCATCCCGACGTGGCGGGTCTGGTCGGCGACTTCACCAGCTCGGTGCTGCTCGAGATCGACCTGACCGCTGCCGAGCCGTTCGTCGAGCGGGCCCGGCGCGTCCAGGACCGGATGCACGCCGACGCGGCGCACGCCGCCTACACCGGCGTCGAGGTCCTGCGCGACCTCACCCGCCTGCGCGGTGAGCAGGTCCTCGCGCCGGTGGTGTTCACCAGCGCGCTCAGTCTCGGCGAGCTGTTCGACCCCGGCGTGCGCGCCAGCTTCGGCGAGCCGGCCTGGATCATCTCGCAGGGCCCGCAGGTCCTGCTGGACGCCCAGGTCACCGAACTCGACGGCGGCCTGCTGGTGAACTGGGACTCCCGGGACTCCGAGTTCGCCGACGGCGTGGTCGACTCGATGTTCGACGCCTTCGCCGGACTGGTGCGCAGCCTCGCCGCCGACCCCGCGGTGTGGCGCGACACCGTCGGCGACCTGCTGCCGGTCGGCCAGCGTGAGCGCCGCGCCCTGGTCAACGCCACCGATCGGCCGCGCACCCGCGCGCTCCTGCACGACGGCTTCTTCGACCACGCCCGCCGCGCGCCGCGCGCCCCCGCGCTGCTCACATCCGCTTCGGCGACGTCCGGCTCGGCGACGTCCGGCTCGGCATCGGCCGTGCTCGGCTCGGCATCGACCGCCCCCGGGGCGGGAGCACCTGGGACGATCAGCTACGGCGAGCTGGCCGACCGCGCTCTGCGGGTGGCCGCCGCCCTGGTCGACCGCGAGGTACGTCCGGGCGACCCGGTCGCCGTCCGGCTGCCCAAGGGGCCGGACCAGGTGGTGGCGGTGCTGGGCGTCCTCGCCGCGGGCGGCGCCTACGTGCCGATCGGCATCGAGCAGCCCCCGGCTCGGGTGGCCCGGATCACCGCGCTGGCGGGGCACCGGATCGTCCTCACCGGGCCTCCCACGGACGACGCCCGCTCGCCGGCGCTGCTACCGACGGACGACGCCGGCCCGTCGGCGCTGCTGCTGGCCGAGGCCGAGGCGGTCGATCCACTGCCCGCACCGGTCCCGGTCGAGGCCGAGCAGACCGCCTACATCCTGTTCACCTCGGGTTCCACCGGTGAGCCGAAGGGGGTGGAGGTACCGCACCGGGCCGCGATGGCCACCATCGAGGATCTGATCGGCCGGTTCGCGCTGGGTCCGCAGGATCGCACCCTCGCCCTGTCCGCGCTCGACTTCGACCTGTCGGTGTTCGATCTGTTCGCCCCGCTGTCGGTCGGCGGGGCGGTGGTGACGGTCGCCGAGGACCGGCGCGACGCCGACGGCTGGGGTCGCCTGCTCGCCGAGCGCGGGGTCACCGTGCTCAACTGTGTGCCCGCGCTGCTGGACATGCTGCTCGACGCGGCCGTCCCGCTCGGCGGGTCGCTGCGGCTCGTGCTGCTGGGCGGCGACCGGGTCGGGGTCGATCTGCCCGCGCGGCTGGCGAACACCGTGCCAGGCTGCCGGTTCGTCGCGCTGGGCGGCACCACGGAGACGGCCATCCACTCCACGGTGTGCGAGGTACGCGGACCGGTACCGGCCGACTGGCGTGCGGTCCCGTACGGCACCCCGCTGAGCAACGTGCGCTGCCGGGTCGTCGACGAGATCGGCCGCGACCGGCCGGACTGGGTCGCGGGCGAGCTGTGGATCGGCGGCGACGGGGTCGCCCACGGCTATCGGGGTGACCCGGAGCGCACCGCGGACCGGTTCGTCCTGCGCGACGCGGTCCGCTGGTACCGGACCGGCGACCTGGCCCGCTTCCGCGGGGACGCGACGATCGAGTTCCTCGGCCGCCGCGACCATCAGGTCAAGATCCGCGGGTTCCGGATCGAACTGGGCGAGGTCGAAGCGGCGCTGGCGGCCGATGCCGCGGTCCGCGCCGCGGTCGCGGTCGTCGTGGACAACGGACGCTCCGCGGTTCTCGCGGCAGGGCTGGTCCTCGACGGAGCACGGAACGTGCCCGCCGGCGAGCCGGCCGAGGCTGACGGGATCACCGAGGCTGACGGGATCGGCGGGGTCCTCAAGCGGGTCCGCGCCCTGCTGCCCGCGCACATGATTCCCGCCAGGGCCGTCGTCCTCGCGGAGGTCCCGTTGACGGCCAACGGCAAGGTGGACCGGGCGGCGGTGCGGGCGGCCGTCGCGGCCGCCGTCGGCGCCGGGTCCGCCGTCGGCGCCAGGCCGGCGCCGGTGGGCGCGTTGGAGTCGGTCATCGATCTGGTCTGGCGCGAGGTGCTCGGCGTGGACCGGCTCGGCACCGACGAGGAGTTCTTCGCCGTCGGCGGCGATTCGGTCCTGGCCACCGCGGTCGTCGCCGAACTCCGCGACCGGCTGGACACCGCCGCGGTCTGCGTCCGGGCGCTGTTCGCCGCGCCCACGGTCGCGGGGCTCGCCGCCGAGCTGGTCCGCACGCAGGAGCAGCCCGGACGCCTGGAGGCCGTCGCAGATGTCGTGTGGGAGATCGAATCGATGAGCGACGAGGACGTGCTGATCGGGTTGGCCGGGGAGCCGGGGCTGGCCGGGCCGGGTGCGGTGGACCGGACGGAGAGCGGGGCGTGAGCGGGCCGCTGCTCGCAGGTGCAGTCGGCTGGCCCGAGGAGGTCGCCGCGCGGTACCGCGCCGCCGGGTTCTGGCAGGCGCAGCCGTTGGGGAACCTCCTGCGTACCTGGTCGGAGCGCTTCGGCGAGGCGACCGCGGTCGTGTCCGGGCCGACGGGGCGGCGGGTGTCCTACCGCGAGCTGGACCGATGGGCGGATGAGATCGCGGCCGGGCTGCTCGCCCGCGGCCTGGGCGCCGGTGACCGGCTGGTGGTGCAGCTACCCAACACGGCGGAGTTCGTGGCGCTGCTGTTCGCCATGTTCCGGATCGGGGCGGTCCCGGTGCTGGCGCTGCCCGCGCACCGGCGGACCGAGATCGGCCATCTGGCCGAGGTCGCCGAGGCCGTCGGTTACGTGATCGCAGATTCCTACCAGGGGTTCGACTACCGCGCCCTCGCGCGGGAGGTCGTGCAACGGGTGCCCTCGGTCCGCCACGTCCTGGTCGTGGGTGATCCGGGGCCGTTCGTGGCGCTGGCTGACGTGAGCGCCGATCCCGCCGCGCTGGCGGGGATCGAGCCGATCGCCGCGTCCTGTGTCGCCGTGCTGCTCATCTCCGGCGGCACCACCGGCCGTCCGAAGCTCATCGCGCGCACCCACGACGACTACGCCTACAACGCCCGCGCCAGCGCCGAGGTCTGCGGGCTGACCTCCGCGGACCGCTACCTCGTCGCGCTGCCCGTCGAGCACAACTTCCCGCTGGCCTGCCCCGGCGTGCTCGGCGTCCTCGGGACCGGCGCGACGGTGGTCATGGCCCCCGCGGCGAGCCCGGAGGTCGCCTTCGACCTGATCGAACGGGAACGGATCACGGTCACCGCGGTGGTGCCGCCGCTGGCGCACCTGTGGGTCGAGGCGGCGGCGCGGTCCCGGCATGACCTGTCCAGTCTGCGGCTGCTGCAGGTGGGCGGCGCGAAGCTGAACGCCGGCCTCGCCCGCCAGCTCCCGAAGGTGCTGGGCTGCGCGCTCCAGCAGGTGTTCGGCATGGCCGAGGGGCTGCTGAACTTCACCCGCCTCGACGATCCGGACGAGCTGGTCGAGACCACCCAGGGCCGGCCGCTCAGCCCCCTCGACGAGGTCCGGATCGTCGACCAGTCCGGCCGCGACGTGGCGCCGGGGCAGGTCGGGGAGCTGCTCACCCGCGGCCCCTACACGCTGCGCGGCTACTACCGGGCCGAGCGCTACAACGCCACCGCGTTCACCCCGGACGGCTTCTTCCGGTCCGGCGATCTGGTGCGCTCGCTGCCGACCGGCCACCTCGTCGTGGAGGGGCGGGTCAAGGACGTGGTCAACCGCGGCGGGGAGAAGGTTCCCGCCGCGGAACTGGAGGAACTGCTGCTCACCCACCCGGGCGTCGGGCAGGCCGCGGTCATCGGGCTGCCCGACGACCAGCTCGGCGAACTGCTCTGCGTCGCGATCGTCCCGACCGAGGCCGGCCCGCCCCGGCTCAAGGACCTCAAAACCCATCTGATTCGGCTGGGCGTCGCCCGCTTCAAGCTGCCTGACCGGCTCGTCGTCCTCGACGAGCTGCCGCTGACCGCCGTCGGAAAGATCAGCAAGCGGGACCTGGTGGACCGCCTGGGGGACCAAGGGAGGCCCAACCCGTGAGCATCGATGACAGCCGATCCGACGTGGCGACGCTGCGCCGCGAGCTGCGCCGGCGCCGGCTGGCCGAGCGCGACCTCGCCGAACGCGATCTCGCCGAGCGCGACCTCGCCGACTCGCCGGCGTCCACCCGCACCGCGGCGCCGGCGTCCAGCGACCCGACGGCGCTGTCCGCCGGCCAGCGCCGGATGTGGTCGCTGCAGCAGCTGGACCCGGGCACGGCCGGCTACAACGTGCGGATCGCGGTGGACCTGGTGGGGCCCGTCCGGGTCGACGCCCTGATCGCCGCCGTCGAGGCCGTCGTCGCCCGGCACGACATCCTGCGCACCACCTACCGGATGGGGCCGGACGGCCGGGTTCGCCAGGTGGTGCACCCGGTGCTCGCCCCGGTCGTCGCTCGACGGGACCTCAGCGACCTGCCGGCCGACGGGCGATCCGCCCGCGCGGGCGAGTTGTGCGGCGCGCTCGCCGCCGCCCCGTTCGACCTGTCCGTCGACTCCCCGCTGCGGGTCGGCCTCTACTCCACGGCGCCGGACGCGCTGACGATGATCGTCGTCGCGCACCACATCGCCTGGGACGACGCCACCACGGCCATCTTCTTCGGCGAGCTGATCGCGTTCTACCGCGATCCCGCCGCGCCGCTGCCACCCGCGCGCCAGTATGCCGACGTCGCCTCGTCGGCCCCCGCCGGGGACACCGAACGTGGGCAGCAGTTCTGGCGGGCCGCCCTCGACCCGCTGCCCGAACCGCTGGTCCTGCCCGAGCTCACCGGCGCGGATCGCGCCGCGGGCGGCGCGGACCAGACCCGGGCGCTGCGGGCCGGGATGGCCGCGCGGGTCCGCGAGGTGGCCCGGGAGCACGGCGCGTCCACGTTCATGGTTCTGCTCGCCGCCGTCACCGACCTGCTGCACCGGTACAGCGGAGCACGAGACCTGGTGATCGGCGTGCCCGTGGTCAACCGGGATTTTCCCGGCGGTGACCAGGCGATCGGCTACCTGGGCAACACCATCGCGCTGCGACTGCGCCCGGCCGCCGACGACAGCTTCGCCACGCTGCTCGCCCGGGCCAAGCAGGTCAGCGTCGCCGCCTACGCCCACCAGGACGTCGACCTCGACGACGTCGCCCGCTCGGTCGACCCCGACCGCACCCGCGGTGACGCCGGCCTGTTCAGCGTGGTGCTCTCGCTGCGGGCCCCGGTGCTGGAGCCGTTGCGCGCAGTCGGGCTGACGGCGACGCGCCGTCACGTCCCCGGCGACGCCGCCCGGTTCGATCTGACGCTCGCGGTGGAGACCGACGGCGACGACCTCGCCGTTGAGGCCAACCATCCGGCGACACCCGCGGCCCACACCCTCGTCGGCGGGCTGCTCGGGCACCTCGACGGGCTCCTGGCCGCGGTCCTCGCCGATCCCGACCGCCCGCTGCGCGACGTCGACCTGCTCGGCGACGACGAGCGCGACCAGCTGATCGGTGGATGGAACGGCACCGCCGGACCCGTGGCGGAGCACCTCCTGCCGGAGCTGTTCGCCGCCCAGGTGGCGGCGACCCCCCAGGCCCCGGCCGTGCTGGCCGACGGCGACGCGCTGACCTACCACCAGCTCGACCGGCGGGCGAACCGGCTGGCCCGGCTCCTCGTCGCCCGTGGCGTCGGGCCCGAGTCGACCGTCGCGCTCAGCGTGCCCCGATCGGTCGAGATGGTGGTGGCCGTGCTCGCGGTCGCCAAGGCGGGCGCCGCCTATGTTCCGGTGGACCCGGACTATCCAGCGGACCGCGTGCGGCACATGCTGATCGATTCGCGGCCCGAACTCCTGCTCACCACGTCCGAAGCCGCCCCGCGGCTGCCCGGCCCGGCCGGGCTGGAGACCGTGCGGCTCGACGAGCCGGCCACCCTCGCGCGGCTGGCGGAGCTGCCCGAGCACGACGTCACCGACGCCGAGCGGCTCGCCGCGCTGCATCCCGAGCATCCCGCCTACGTGATCTACACGTCCGGGTCGACCGGGGCTCCCAAGGGAGTGATCGTCTCCTACCGGGCCCTGCGCAACCACCTCGCCTGGGCCGCCCGACGCTTCCCGGGCCTCGCCGGGCACACCCTCATGCACTCGTCGATCTCCTTCGACTTCTCCGTCACCCCGCTGCTGGGCACCCTCACCACCGGTGGGGTGCTCGAGCTGTGCGCCGACTCGCCCGACGCCATCGCCGAGGCCGCCGGGGCCGCCAGCTTCCTCAAGATCACCCCGAGTCACCTCGCCCTGCTCCCGGCGGTCCGCTTCGCCGACTCCGGGCCGTGCACCCTCGTCATCGCCGGGGAGGAACTGCGCGGGGAGGCCCTCGACCAGTGGCATCGGCCGTCGGACGGGCGGATCTCGGTCATCAACGAGTACGGTCCGACGGAGGCGACCGTCGGCTGCCTGCTGCATCCGGTGCAGACCGGGCCCGGCCAGCCGGCTGTCCACGGCGCCATCCCGGTCGGCCTGCCGGTGGACAACACCACCTGCCATCTCCTCGACGACGACCTACGGCTCGTCCCCGTCGGCGTGGCCGGCGAGCTCTACGTCGGTGGCGTCCAGCTCGCCCGCGGCTACCTGCGCCGCCCGGAGCTGACCGCGGCCCGGTTCGTCGCCGACCCCTTCGGGGCGCCCGGCGAGCGGCTGTACCGCACCGGTGACCTCATGCGCCGGCTGCCGTCCGGTGCCCTGCAGTTCCTCGGCCGGATTGACGACCAGGTCAAGATCCGGGGCTTCCGGGTCGAGCTCGGTGAGATCGAGTCCGTCCTGCTGGCCTTCCCCGGCGTCGCCCAGGCCACCGTCGCCGCGCGCACCGACGGGCCGGGTGGGCGCTACCTCGCCGGATACCTGGTTCCCGTCTCGGGCGCAGATCTTGACCTCGCGGCGGTGCGCGCCCACGTGGCCGCGGCGCTTCCCGAGCACATGGTCCCGGCGACGCTGAGCGTCCTGGCGACGCTGCCGCTCTCACCGTCCGGCAAGGTCGACCGGCGCGCGCTGCCCGCCCCGCAGTTCGGCGCGGCCCCCGCCGGGCAACCGGCCGGCCGGGAACCGGCAAACGAGGCCGAGGCGACGCTGGCCGCCTTGTTCGTGGAGATCCTCGGCGTACCGACGGTCCGGCTCGACGAGTCGTTCTTCGAGCTCGGCGGGGACAGCATCGTGGCCATCCGGCTGGTCAGCCGGGCTCGCCGGGCCGGGCTGCGGTTCACCCCGCGGGAGGTCTTCGCCCACCGCACGGTGCAAGCGCTGGCCGCGGTCGCCACCGTCGTCGCGACCGAACCCGCCGCGGCGGCGCTGGGAGACCCCGGCGGAGTCGGTCCGGTGGAGCTCACCCCGATCATGCGGGCGTTCGCCGAACGCGGTCCGCTGAGCGACCAGCACCGGATGTCGGTCCTCGTCGAGATCCCCGCCGACCTCACCGGCCCCGCCGGTTCTGGCAGCCCCGCCGGTTCCGCGGGTTCCGCCGGGCTCGACGCCGAGGGACTGGAGCGTGCGGTGCAGGCGGTCCTCGACCGCCATGACGCGCTGCGCGCCCGGCTCGACCGTGGCGGGGAGCGGGCGACGCTGACGTTCGAGCCGGTCGGCTCGGTGCGCGCGGCCTCGGCGATCCGCCGGGTCGTGACCGCGGGCCCGATCACCGAGGACCTCGTGGCGGCCGAACGGGCCGCCGCGGCGGCCCGGCTCGCCCCCGCCGACGGGAGGGTCTTCCAGGTCGTCTGGTTCGACGCGGGCCAGGCTCAGCAGAGCCGGAGCCGGAGCCGGAGCCGGAGCCAGAGCCGGGGCCGGGGCCGGGGCCGGGCGTCGGCGGTGCTGATGGTCGCCCATCACCTCGTCGTCGACGGGGTGTCCTGGCGAATCCTCGTCGAGGATCTGGCCGCGGCCTGGCAGGCGGCATCCGCCGGACGCGAGCCGGCGCTGCCACCGGTGTCGACGTCCTTCCGGACCTGGGCCGGCGGCCTGGCCGGCGCGGCCGCGGCGCGGAGCTCTGAACTGCCGACCTGGACCGCCCTGCTCGACGGGCCGGATCCGCTGCTGGGTCGACGCCGGGCCGACGCCGCCCGCGACACCTGGTCGACGGTGCGGACGCTCACCGTCGCACTGGCGCCGGACATCGCCGAGCCGGTTCTCACCTCCGTGCCCGCCGCCTTCTTCGCCGGGGTCGACGATGTTCTCCTCGCCGGGCTCGCGTTGGCGCTCGGATCGTGGACGGCCGCCCGGCGAGAGCCGGCCCGGTCCACCCTCGTGCTGCTCGAGGGGCACGGGCGGCAGGAGGCCGCGGTGGCCGGCAGCGATCTGTCGCGCACCGTCGGCTGGTTCACCAGCCAGCATCCGGTCCGGCTGGACACCACTGGCATCGACCTCGACGACGCCCTCGCCGGCGGATCCGGCGCCGGCGTGATCGTCAAACGGGTCAAGGAACATCTGCGTTCGCTGCCGGATCACGGCATCGGCTTCGGCATGCTGCGCCACCTGCATCCCGCCTCGGCGGGCGGGCTCGCGACGCTGCCCGTTCCCCAGATCGGTTTCAACTACCTGGGCCGGTTCGACGTGCCGGGCATCGCCGGCTGGCGGGTCGCCGCCGACGGCCTCGACGCGGCCTACGGGCCGGACATGCCGCTGCCCGCCGGCCTGGTGGTCAACGCGATCACCGAGGACACCCCGGCGGGGCCGCGGCTGGCCGCGCACTGGATGTACGCCGACGGGCTGTTCGACACCGCGTCGGTCGCCGACCTTGCCGACCGGTGGCGCCGCGCACTGCAGGCCATCGTCCGCCACGCCGCGGGCGACGGGGCGGGTGGTCGCACGCCGTCGGACCTGTCGTTGGTCTCGCTGAACCAGAACCAGCTCGACGCCCTGGAAGCGAAGTGGAGAAAAGCATGAGCGCCGCCCGTTCCGCCATCGAGGACATCCTTCCGCTGTCCCCGTTGCAGAAGGGGCTGGTGTTCCATTCGGCGTTGACCGAGGACGGTGGGGGAGCGGACGTCTACACCGCGCAGCTCGTCGTCGATCTCGACGGCCCGCTCGATGCGGCCCGGCTGCGCCGCGCGGTGAACGCGCTGGCGGCCCGGCATTCGGCGTTGCGCAGCGGCTTCGTCCTCGACCTCGGTGAGCCGGTGCAGATCGTGCTTGGCGACGTCGAGGTGCCGTGGACGGAGGTCGACCTCGCCGACGCCGACGCCGACGCCGGGGACGGGGACGGGACCGCGACCGCGACCGGGGCCGGGCTCGGGGCCGGGGCCGGGGCGCAGGCTCGGGCGGCCGAGCTCGTCGCGGCGGATCGCGTCCGCCGGTTCGACCTCGAGCGGCCTCCGTTGCTGCGTGCGATGCTGCTGGCCTTCGGCCCGGACCGTCACCGCTTCGTCCTGACCAACCACCATGTGATCATGGACGGCTGGTCGACGCCGGTGCTGATGCGCGACCTGTTCGCCCTCTACGCCGCCGACGGCGTCGACCCGGCGCTGCCTGTCGCCCGCCCGTACCGCGACCAGCTGACCTGGCTCGCCGAGCGGCCGGCCGGGGCGTTGGAGGTCTGGCGGGCGGCGCTCGACGGCGTCACGGAGGCCACCCACCTGGTGCCCGCCGCGCAGGGCGCCCCTGCGGTGCTCCCCGCCGAACGGGTCGAGACGCTGCCCGCCGACCTGGTGGCCGCGCTGTCCCGGCTGGCCCGATCCCGCGGTGTCACCCTGAACACACTGGTCCAGGCCGGGTGGGGCATTCTCGCCAGCCGGCTCACCGGCCGCGACGACGTCGTGTTCGGCGCCACGGTCTCCGGCCGGCCCGCCGATCTCACCGGAGTCGAGGCCATGGTCGGCCTGTTCATCAACACCCTGCCCGTCCGGGTGCGGTTGCGTCCCGCCGAGACGGTGGCCGACCTCGTCACGCGCCTGCAGGCCGAGCAGGCCGATCTGCTGGACCATCAGCACTGCGGGCTGGCCGACATCCAGCAGGCGCTGGGCTTCGGCACCGGGGAGCTGTTCGACAGCCTGGTGGTGTTCGAGTCCTTCCCCTTCGACAGCACGGCGATCGACGACGCGCTCGCCGCGGGCGCCCTGCGCACCACCGGCGTCCACCGGCCGATCTCCACCCACTATCCGTTGACCCTCATGGTGATGCCGACGGGCAGGGAACTGGAGATCACCCTCAAATATCACCCGGCGGAGGTCGGACCGGACCGGGCCCGCGTGCTGCTCGAGCGGCTACGCCGGGTCCTCGCCTCGATCGTCGCCGACCCGGACGCGCCGGTGGCCGCCGTGGGCGTCCTGTCGGCCGAGGAATCGGCCGAGATCCTCCGGCGCGCCCACGGCGACGGCCCCCTCGAGGTTCCGAGCGCCACGCTCGTCGAGCTGTTCGAGGAGGTGTCCGACCGGACCCCGGACGCGGTCGCGGTCACGGACGGCCCGCTCGCCCTGACCTACGCCGAGCTCGATGCCCGCGCGAACGCGCTGGCCCACCGCCTGATCGCCCTCGGCGCCGGCCCCGAGCACCTCGTGGCGATCGTCCTGCCCCGCGGCGTGGACCTGATCGTCTCGGCACTCGCCGTACTCAAGTCCGGCGCGGGATACCTCCCGATCGATCCGAACTACCCGGCCGGCCGGGTGGCCTTCACCCTGCAGGACGCCACCCCGATCGCGGTGATCACCGAGGCGGAGCGTGACCTGCCCGTCGGCGCGCCCCCGCGCCTCGCGCCCGCCAGCGAGGCGCGGGGGCGCGCCGACGGGCAGGTC
>NZ_JAMPTM010000160.1 GCF_025403375.1 Frankia gtarii | reverse complement strand
ATCGTGGGGCCGGCGGCCGGCGCGCGCCGGCCGCCGGCGAGTCCGGGGGCCGCGTCGAAGGGGGACGGCCGGCTCGCCGCCGCCCAGATCGTGCGGCTGCCCCCGACGGGCCCGCTGATGTCGGGCCTGCTCGCCGCGCCCGGCGCGTGGGAGACCCGGACGCTGCACCTCGAACCGGGCGACGTGGTCATCGCGTACACCGACGGACTGGTCGAGGCGCGTGACCCCGCTGGTCACCAGTTCGGCGCGCACCGGCTGATCGCGGAGATTCTGCGCGACCCCGGCCGCACCCCGATGGCCCTGCTCGACGACGCCTTCGACGCTGTGCGCCAGCATGCCCCGGGCCGGCAGGGCGACGACCGGACCGCGATCCTGCTGGCTCGGACCAGCGAGCCGGCGACGCTCGCCGACGAGTGGTCATAACGCCGACAATCGGCGTGGTTACCGGGGTTTTCGGGTACATCACCGACCATGAACGACGAGCCCGGCACGGACCGGCCCACCCGCTCGAACCGGACCCTGCGCTCCCTGCCGTCCCGCTTCAGCCCGCTGCGGCTGATTGCCACCATCCTGCTCGCCGTGCTCGTCGTCGGCCTGATCGCGGTGGTGGCCGGGTGGCGGCCCAGTCTCAACCCGTTCAAGGAGCGGACGATCGACCGCAGCTCCCCGGCGGTGCTGCGCTCACTGGAGGACCTCAGCGCCTACCATGCCGCCGGCGCCCACTTCGAGGTCGTCGTCGATCTTGAGGACGACACCAAGTGGATTCCGGCGGCGCTGAAGGGCGAACGCACGCTGTTCGTGGGGGTCGGCACGGTCGACTCGACGGTCGACTTCGGCCACCTCGACGCCGATGCCGTCACCGTCTCGCCGGACCGTCGTTCGGTGACCATCGAGCTGCCCAACCCGACCCTGTCCACGCCGGTGCTGGATCTCGAACACAGCTATGTGGTCGCCCGCCAGCGCGGCGCGCTGGACCGGGTCGGCGGCCTGCTCGGCGGGGTCAGCAGCGACAAGGCGCTGTACCAGAAGGCCTCGTCGAAGATGACCGACGCGGCCAAGACCGACGGCCAGGTCATCGAGCTGGGAAAGAAGAACACGACCGCCATGCTGCGCGGCCTGCTGGGGGCGCTGGGCTTCACCGACGTCCGGGTGACCTACGCCACTGACCGCCGCTGACGGACGGCCTCCCGGCACCGCCCAGGTTGCCGGGCGGTGCCGGGGAACGCCGTCGTCCCCGGCGGGGGCTCAGCGTCGAGCCGCCTGCTCGGCCACCACCTGGTCGATCTCCGCCTGGAAATGCTCGGAGATCTTGATGATGTGTGGTTCCCGAAGCAGATAGAAATGTTCACAAGGAACATAGTGGGTGTCGTGGCTACCGGTGAGGAAGGCCGACCAGGCATCCTCCGGGTCCGGATTTTCGGCCGATCGGTAAACGAGGGTGCGGCCGGCCCAGGGGCGCGGCCGGTAGAACCTCTCGAGTAGCCGGCCGTGATTGAAGAAAACGTCAAACTGCTCGGGTCCGCCGAACTGCACCACACCGGTCAGCGGAATCTGTACCATTTTCTTGAGTGTCGCCATGTTGGTGAAGTTCGTCCGCTGTTCCGGTAGTAGCCGCTGGGTGAAGCGGGCCAACCGGTGGCGGTAGTTGCGGGCGTGCTCCTGCGCGCCACCGGGCGCCGCCGGGCTGCCGACGCCGATCCCGGGGCCCCCCGGGTTCGGGGGAGCTGCGGCCGGCGCCGCGCCGTCGTCGTCCCCGGATGTGATCCGCAGGGAGGAGGGCAGGTAGGTGTCCATGATCGACAGGAGGCCGACCTCGTCACCGGCCGCCGTGAGCTGCTGGGCGATCTCCATCGCGATCAGACCGCCGAGGGAGTGCCCGGCTAGCAGGTAGGGGCCCCGCGGCGCGATGATTCGGATGATCTCCAGGTGGCGGCGAGCGGTCTTCTCCACGCTCCAGTCCGGGAAGCCGCGCCGTTCCAGGCCGTGCGCCTGGAAGGCGTAGACCGGCTGGTCGTCGCCGAGCCGGCGGGCCAGCGAGTGGAAACCGAGCGCGAGCGCGCCGGCTCCGGCGAAGCAGAACAGCGGCGGGCGCGAGCCGGTGCTGCGCAGCGGCACGACGGTCGGGTGGCGGGGGCCGGCCTGCTGGGCCAGCGAGACCATCCGGGCGAACGCGCCGAGCGTGGGGGAGTCGATCAGCGTCGACGAGGGCAGGGAGACCCCGAGCTTCTCGTTGACCTGGGTGAGCAGCTCGTTCGCGGCCAGCGAGTCGCCGCCGAGCTCCATGAAGTCGTCCTCGATCCCCACCTCCTCCAGATCCAGGACCCGGGTCCAGATGTCGGCGACGACGATCTCCCACTGACTCCGCGGCCGGGCGGACCCGGCGGGCGCCGCGGGCGGGGGCGGCAGGGCGCCGCGGTCGACCTTGCCGCGTTCGTTGCGGGGTAGCTCCGCCAGCGCCACGATCGTCGCGGGCACCATCCAGACCGGTAGCCGCTCGCGCAGCGCCCGGCGAATGCGCACCGGGGACAGCGTGTTGCCGTTCACCGCGGGGACGACGTAGGCGACCAGGCGGTTCTGCGTCCCGGTGGTCACCGCGGTGACCACCGCCTCGGCGATCTCCGGGGAGTTCAGCAGGGCCGCCTCGACCTCGCTCGGTTCCACCAGGTATCCGCGGATCTTCACCGCGGCGTCGCGCCGGCCGAGCAGCACCACCGTGCCGTCAGGCTCGCACCGGCCGAGATCGCCGGTGCGACAGGTGGTCCGGCCATCCGGGCGCGGGGTGAACTTCTCCGCCGTCAGCTCCGGGCTGCCCCAGTAGCCCGCGGACAGATACGCCGAGGTCACCTCGACGTCGCCCGACTCGCCGGGCCCGGCGATCGTGCCGTCCTCGCGGCGGAACACCACCTCCTTGCCCCGCGCGGGCAGCCCCGCGGGCACCGTGCCCGCGGGCAGCGGCGCGTGCGGCGCAATCTCGAAGAAGCCCAGCGAGGCGATCTCGGAGGCGCCCGACCAGTTCACGTAGGTGCAGGAGGCGGGCACGTGCGGGCGCAGCGCGGCGATGTCGCGGCCGTAGGCGGCCTCGCCGCAGGTGGTGACGATCCGCAGGTCGGTGAGGACCTCGTCCGGTTCAAGCGAGCCGAGCAGCGCCCGCAGCAGCGACGGCGTGGTCTGCAACGCCGTCAGGCGCTGGGCGGTGATCCAGTCGGCGAGGCCGCGCAGCCCCGCCGCCCGGGGGTCGTAGGCGTAGAGGCCCGCGCCGTTGAGCAGGCCGAACACGACCACGGTGATCCCTGCCGCGAACGAGTACGGCAGCGCCAGCGCCAGCCGGTCGCCGGGCGCGAAGCCGAGCCGCTCCGCTCCGGCGTAGGCATCACACAGGAACGTGCCGTGCGTCCACACCACGCCCTTGGGCGCGCCGGTGGAGCCGGAGGTGAACACGACGCAGGCCGGATCGGTGAGCTGCGGCTCGGGCCACCAGACCGCGTCGGACCCGTTGGCGGCGATCCACTCGGCGCCGTCGCTCGCCGCGGCCGCGAGGTCAAGCACCAGCCGGGGACCGTCGTCGGCCAGCAGGTCGAGCAGCAGTTTCGGGTCGACCGCCGCCGCGGTGACCACCTGGGACTGCACCGGCCGCAGGCCCACCGTGGACCGGGCCACGGAGCCGTCGCCCAGGTCGGTGATCAGCGCGGTGCAGCCGGCCTGGCGGATGATCTGAGCCATCCGCTCGGCGGGCACCATCGGGTCGAGCGGGACGACCGGCCGGCCGGTCTTCATCGCCGCCAGCACCCCGAGCAGCCCGGGGACCCCGTGCGGAAGCAGCGTCGCGACCGGGCCGTCCTCGGTCGCGTCGAGCCGCCCGAGCACGGCCACCGCGATGTCGTCCGTGCGGCGGTCGGTCTCGGCGAACGTCATCGTGACGCCCGGAGACACCAGCGCCGGGGTGTTCGGCAGCCGGGCGGCGACCTCGCGAAACCGGCTGACCACCGAGGCCGGCAGATCATCGAAGTCCAGCGCGGGGAAGGAGACGTCACTTCCGGGCGCCACGACCGCCAGAGCCGCGTGCCGATCGCTCTCGTTCAATGCCACTCCTTCGTCCACTGTGCTGCCGGCGCCATACGTCCGTGACGGATGACCCTCGACCACGTGCTCTCGCCGATCGTCGAATCGTCAGACGCGCGACCGGGCGGTCCGCCAAAAACGCCCCGAAGGTCCGTCGCCGCGGCGACGGACGGGCGGGGCTGTCAGCAGGATGCCGCTTGACGGGAGTGGGCCGTTCTGGGCGACCCGCCAAGGAAACACGTGCGGCGCTGCAACCGTTCGCTCGAGGTACACGAACAGCCTCCCCAGCATGCAGTCCGATATAGCGTGGGACTTTATACCACGATGGTGTGGCTTACTTGCCGTCACTCCTCGTAACCTTGACGGAAGTGTCGGTTTACCCGCTCGTAATCGGGGTCGACGTTTCTCCACTCCGTAGGGATTTGCTGGTGTTGCCGGGTATTCCGGCGACGGCGCGAACCGGTCACCCGGGGTTGATCTGCGGTCTTCGGGCATTCTCTCCGATGGGCGCGTCACGGTCCCGGAGCCGCTGGGGCGGGACACGGCGGCCCAGGCGGTCGGCGTGTTCCGTGGATCCGCCCGCCCCGCCGGCCGTCAGCAGCCGTCGGTGGATGCTCCGGCGCGCCCATCCCGGATGTGTGGATTGTTCCGGATACGCGGGCCGCACCGGCGCTCCCTCGTCCCGCCGCCCCCGCCCGGGGGAGTGCCGAGCACTTCTCGGGCAGCCCGAACAGGCAGCCCCCCGCACCGCGGCGGCGGGGTTCGGGGTACCCCCGCGGGTGATCGGGGGAGGGGCTCTCCCACGTCGTCACGGTCGAGGGGAGTGCGGCTTCGGTGTTGCCTACGTCACGTGAACCAAAAGTGCTGCCAACGCTTGCATCCCAAAGATTGAGCGTCCTAGACTCATGAACTGTGAACGACGGGCAGGCTTTAACTGGAGGCTCGGCGGCGAAGGATCGCCGGAGGGCGCTTCGGGGCGGCCCGGCCCGCCGTGCCACCGAAAGATTGATCAAGACGAGGGAGGCCCTTGTGAGCACCTACCTGTGGGACCCGTTCGCGGCGCTGGGGCGGATGGACCGGGAGTTCGACGAGATTGTTCGGCGCGCGTGGGGCACGCGGCGCCCGGCGCTCACCGGCCGCTCCCAGGGCGTGGAGTGCGCCGTTCCCTCGGCCGACGTCGTCACCGAGGGCGAGGATGTGCTGATCAACCTCGAGCTGCCCGGTGTCGACGTGGAGCGCGACGTGGCCGTGGAGATCGACCGCGGTCGGCTGGTCGTCCGTGGCAAGCGCGAGGGGCGGCGCGAGCAGGAGCGCGCCGGCCGCGTCCACCGTGAGCGCTGGTCCGGTAGCTTCCGCCGGGAGTTCCAGCTCCCCGAGCGGGTCGACGCCTCGCGGATCTCCGCCGGCTACGAGCGAGGCGTGCTGACCGTCCGGCTCGCCGGTGCGGCGGCCGAGCCGAAGACGACCCGCATCGCGGTCACCACCGCGAGCAGCGCCGCGGTCACCGCCGCGAGCAGTGACCACGACCACGAGTCCGCGAGCACGCCGGCCGAGTGACGGTCCATCCGGGGTGCGAGTCCCTCCGCAGCCCGGATGCGCCGCGGCGTCGGGCCCGGGCGCATGTCGTCCCGAGCCCGACGTCGGCGTCAGCGGCGGCGCGGCGACTCACCGGCGGATGACGACCGCCCGCCGCCCGCGCGGCCTGCCGAGCCGCGGCTCGACGGCGGCGGCACCATCGGGCCCACGTCGCCGTCCGGGGCGGTGTCCAGGTCGACGATGACGGGCGCGTGGTCACTGGTGCCGGTGCCCTTGCGTGCCGCCCGGTCCACCCACACCGCGCGCACCCGGCCCGCCACGTCGGCGGAGGTCAGCGTCAGGTCGATGCGCACGCCGAAGTTCTTCGGGAAGCAGAGCTGGCGGTAGTCCCAGTAGGTGTAGACGACGTCGTCGGGCCAGCGGGCACGCAGGACGTCGATGAGACCGGCCTCGGTGAGCCCCCCGAGCGCGGCGCGTTCGGCCGGCGTGACATGCGTGGCGCCCGCGAACTCCGCCACGTCCCACACATCCGCATCCGTCGGAGCGATGTTGAAGTCGCCCAAAGTCATCAGCGGGCCCCGGGCCGCCTCGGCGGCGACGACGTCGCGCAACGCGGCCAGCCAGGACAGCTTGTACGCGAAGTGCGGGTCATCGACGGCGCGCCCGTTCGGCACGTACAACGACCAGATCCGGATGCCGTCGCAGGTCGCGGCGATCGCGCGGGGCTCGGGGTCGGGGAAGCCGGGGTCGCCGGGCAGCCCCCGCACGACGTCGTCGAGGCTGCCCCGCGACAGGATCGCCACGCCGTTCCACCGGCCGTCGCCGTGATGGGCCACCCGGTAGCCGCGCCGGAACAGGTCCTCGTCGAGCAGTTCGAGGAAGGCGTCGTCCGACAGCTTCGTCTCCTGCAGGCACACCACATCCGGTTCGACGCGGTCCAGCCACTCGATCAGCCGGGCCTGCCTGGCCTTCGCGGAGTTGATGTTCCACGTCGCGATCCGCACAGCTGTTCACGGTAGTCCCGCACCGTGACGGCCCCGCGGGCCGCTCCCGCTCGGCGTGTAATGCTGCTGCGCGTGGATGACGAGCACACGGCGGTGGGCCGCCCCTATGTCATCTGCAGCTGCGCGATGTCGCTGGACGGCCGGATCGACGACGGCTTTGACGCCCGGCTGATTCTGTCCGGCCCGGCGGATCTTGACCGGGTCGACGAGGTGCGCGCCGGCTGCGACGCGATCCTCGTCGGCGCCGAGACCGTGCGCCGGGACAACCCCCGCCTCGCCGTGCGCGCCGAGCGGCGCCGGGCCGCCCGGGTCGCCGCCGGCCTGCCGCCGACGCCGGTCAAGGTGGTGCTCTCCGGCGGCGGCGACCTCGATCCGCGCTCCCGCGTGTTCGGCACCGACCCGGTCGAGACCCTCGTCTACCGGGGCGCCGCCAGCGCGGCGCCACCGCCGTCCTGGTCCGGCGACTCTGTTGCCGGCGGGCGGGTGAGTGTCGTCGACCTGCCCGGCCCGCCGGCGACCGTCGGTGATCTGCCTGGTCGGCCGCTGGTGGACGTCGCCGTCGTGCTCGCCGACCTCGACCGCCGGGGCGTGCGCCGCCTGCTGGTCGAGGGGGGAACCTCGGTGCACACCGCCTTCCTCACCGCCGGCCTCGTCGACGAGCTGCACCTCGCCGTCGCCCCGTTCTTCGTCGGCGAGCCCGACGCGCCGACGTTCGTCGGCCCCGGGGCGTTCCCGCAGGACGTCCACTCCCCGCTGCGGCTGGCCGAGGTCCGACAACTCGACGATGTCGTGCTGCTTCGGTATCTGGCACCGACGGTGACCTAGGCGCCCTGTCCGGTTTTGTGCGCGCCGTCCCGGGCATCGTTCCATCCGGATCAACCGATCCCATGGTCCGAGGGAGTGATCACTGTGTCGGTGCAGACCGGCGGCCGGCTGCGGCACGCCGTCGACAACGGCGGCGGGGCTGGGGGCCAGGCAAAGGGCGCGGCGCGGCAGGCCCGCCACAGTCGGACCGTCGACATCGCCGCCCGCATCGGACTCGCCGGGCGGGGCCTGATCTACGTTCTCATCGGGGTTCTCGCCGTCCAGGTCGCCTTCGGACTCAGTAACGCCCAGACCAACCGCAACGGCGCCCTCGGCGAGATCAAGGACAAGCCGTTCGGATCCGCGGTCCTCGTCATCCTGGTCATCGGTTTCCTTGGCTACGCGGCCTGGCGGCTGCTCGAGGCCGCGGTCGGCGTCCAGGACGAGGACGACGAGAAGAAGCGGACCGCGAAGCGCGTGGTCTCCGCGGCGCGTGGCGTCATCTACCTGGCGATCGCCGGCAGCACGATCAGTTTCCTCGTCTCGGGCGGCGGCGGGTCCGGCGAGCCGGCGCCCTGGACGGCGCGGGTCATGCGCAACGACGCCGGCCGGGTGCTCGTGGGGATCGTCGGCCTCGTGGTCGTCGGGATCGGCATCGGGATGATCATCCGTGGGGCGAAGCGGAAGTTCGAGGAGAAGCTGAAGACCGGGCAGATGAGCGCCTTCGCCCGTAAGGTCGCCAAGCCCGCGGGTCTCGTCGGGTACATCGTGCGCGGCGTCGTGTTCGGGCTGGCCGGGGTGTTCGTGACCAAGGCGGCGATCGAGTTCGACCCGAGTGAGGCCAAGGGCCTGGACGGCACGCTGAAGACCCTCGCCGGGCAGGCGTACGGCCAGTGGCTGCTGACGCTGTGCGCCATCGGCCTGGCGCTGTTCGGCATCTACTCGTTCTTCGAGGCCCGCTACCGCAAGCTCTGACCGGCGGCGGTCCGCGTGACGGCGGCCCCGATCGGTGCCCGCGGGCACCGGCCGGGGCCGTTCCCGTGGGCGGGAAAGGCCGCCCGGGCGACCGCTCTGGCACGGTAGCGTGCGTGGTGCCCAAGCTGCTCGCCGACATCTCTCCGCTGCGTGAGTATCCGGCCTATCGCCGGCTGTGGGCGGGGGAGACGATTTCCTCCCTCGGTTCCCAGATCACCGCCACCGCGGTGCTGTTGCAGGTCTTCGCCATCACCCGCTCGTCGTTTCAGGTCGGCCTGGTCAGCCTGGTGGCACTGGTGCCGCTCGTCGGCGGCGGGCTGTTCGGCGGCGCCATCGTGGACGCGGTGGATCGCCGCCGCCTCGCGATGATCACCTCTGGCGGGCTGGCGGCGGTCTCGGCGGCCTTCCTGGTGCTGACGCTCGCCGGCGCCGTCGACGACGTCGCCTGGCCGCTGATGTGCCTGGTCGCCGTGCAGTCCGCGCTGCTGGCCGCCGACCAGCCGGCACGCCGGGCGATGACGCCGAACCTGATCCCGTTCGAGCATCTGCCGGCCGCCAGCGCCCTGGCCCAGATCGGCGGCACGGCCGCCGGGGTGTTCGGCCCGCTCATCGCTGGCGTGACGGTGGCCGCCGGCGGCTTCTCGGTCGCCTACGCGATCGACCTGGTCACCTTCGCCGCCCCGCTGTACGGGCTGGCCCGGCTGCCGGCGATGCCACCGCGCGGCGGCGGGCGTGGCGCCGGGGTCGCCAGCGTCGCCGAGGGGCTGCGGTTCCTACGCGGCCAGCCGGTGCTGTTGATGACCTTCGTCGTCGACCTCATCGCAATGGTGTTCGGGATGCCGCGGGCACTGTTCCCGGCGCTCGCCGAGGACCGCTTCGGCGGGGGGAGTGCGACGGCGGGCGCGATGTACTCGGCGGTCGCGGTCGGCTCCCTGCTCGCCGCCGGGCTGTCCGGCCCACTCGGGGGGGTCCGCCGCCAGGGGCTCGCGGTGGTGGTCTCGATCGCGTTGTGGGGCGGGGCGATCGTCGGCTTCGGCCTGGCCCACGACATCGCGCTCGGCCTGGCGCTGCTGGCGCTCGCGGGCGCCGCCGACATGGTCAGTGCCATCCTGCGCAACGCGATCCTCAACGTCGCGACCCCCGACGAGATGCGCGGGCGGCTGCAGGGCGTGTTCCTCGTCGTCGTCACCGGCGGGCCGCGGCTCGGGGACCTGGAGGCCGGCGGCGTCGCAGCGGCCACCTCGCCGGCGTTCTCCGTGATCAGCGGGGGACTGGCCGGCATCGGCTGCCTGCTGCTGGCGACGGCCGCGGTACCCGCGCTGATCCGCTACGACGCGAAGGCCGCCGTCGCACAGGCACGGGCGCGGACCTCGCAGCCGCCCCTGAACTCCGCCGCGGCTTCCCCGACCGGCACACCCGGCGGGCCCGCCCCCGCCGACGAGACCAGCTCCGCTGGCGAGGCCGCCCCCGCTGGTGGGACCAGCCCCGCCGGCGGGATCGATGCACCTCAGGTGCCCCGTCCAACCGGGGGCGCTGCGCGGGACACCCTCGATCCGAGCGCCTAGCCCTTCGCGCCGCGTGCGATGGCCGGGCGGCGCAGAGCTCGGCCTGGGACTGTTCCTCGATCGTGTGGCCCAAACACGTAGTAGCCCAGGGCGAAGGCGATCCAGCCGGCCCGCTCGGCCGGCAGACCGGCCGTCTGCAGAACCCCCAGGATCGCGTCTTCGACCAGGTGGGTGTTGGGCCCCGCCACATAGGTGCCGGCCACCCCCCGGGCGCCGTCTCGGCCTCGACCTTCCCTGCAGCCTCACCGTGACTGTCGGTGTCGGTGCCCTGGTCTACGGAATCTCCGATGCCACCAGCCGGGGATGGGGATCGACTCCCGTGGTGAGCGCCCTGGTCGCGGCGACGGTCCTGCCGGTCGCCTTCGGCCTCGTCGAGACCCGCAGTCCGGCTCCCCTCGCGCCCTTCGGCATCTTCCGCAACCGCCGCCTCGGCGTCGCCAACGCGGTCATCGCCTGCGTGGGGTGGCCCTGACCGCGGGCTCGGTCGGGGCCAGGTCGCTCATCCCCCGCTTCGATGACCGGACCCTGCTCGTCGCCGGAGCGGTCGTCGCGACGGTCGGCCTGGCCTGGCCGTCCTCACCACCATCGCCGCCACGGCCACCCGTGACAGCCACCTCGCCAGCCCCACCGCGGCCACCGTGCACGGCTACCGGCCGGCGCTGCTCGCCTGCGCCGGGGTCAGCCTCGCCGCCGCCGTCATCGGGCTGCTCCTGCCCTCGGCGACCAGGTCTCCGGCGGCCTCGCCACCGGGTTACGCACGCTGACGGCAGCCAGGCTGAGGTCACTGTCGACCCGGTATTTCCGATCTTCACGGACGCGGCGCAACGTTACGGGATCGTTACTGCGGCGCCGTTCCTCCGACATCGCCCTCTCGTCAAATGCCAGTTGACGATGGTTCATGCGGGGAGACATGTCGGGGGTGGTCGACCGTGACCGGCACGTCGGGCTCTCCGGGTGCGTCGCTTGCGGAACGGGCCGCCGCCGACGGCACGACCTTCGTCCTGGCGACCTTCGTCGATCTCGACGGCAAGCCGTGTGCCAAGCCGGCCCCGGCCCCGGCCCCGGCGGCGGCGGCGGCGCTCGACGGCGCGCCGTGGCCGTTCGCGCCACGGATCATCCTGCGCCGGCTGTGTCAGCGGCTGGCCGACCTGCTCGCGCTCGCCGTCGAGGCGGCGGCGATGGCCGGGGTGCCGCTGGCCGGGACCGACTGGATCCCGACACGATGACCGTGCAGGCGAGCGCCGACGTCGTCATCGTCGGCGGCGGCATCGAGGGGGCCGCGATCGCCTGGGCGCTGACCCGCAAGGGCGTGTGCAACGTGCTGGTCCTCGAACGGGCCACCATCGGTTCCGGCGGGACGGGCCGGTCCAGCGGCATCATCCGCTGCCACTACGGGGTGCGTTCGCTCGCCGTGATGGCCTGGCACGGCGTGCAGTTGTTCACCCACGCCGCCGAGATCCTAGGGGTGGCCGACGGGGTCGGCTTCGAACAGGTGGGCTATCTCGTCGGCGTCGGGCCGGGTGACGCCGCGGCGCTGGCGGCCAACGTCGCGGCGGCGGCGGCGGTCGGTATCGACACCCGCCTTGCCGATCCCGCGGAGGTAGCCGAGCTGTGGCCGACGGCCGACCTCGCCGACTTCGCCGCGTTCGCCTATGAGCCGCGCGGCGGCTACGGCGACGCCCACCGGACCTGCCATGCATATCTGGCCGCGGCCCGCCAGGGCGGGGTCCGGGTGCGCCAGGGCGCCTCGGTGACCCGCATCCTGACCTCGGGCGGGCGTGCCGGCGGGGACGGGCGTGCCGGCGGGGACGGGCGTGCGATCGGGGTGGAGCTGGCTGACGGCAGCCGGATCGCGGCCGGCACGGTCGTGCTCGCGGCGGGTGTGTGGTCGGCGGGACTGGCCGCGGGGGTCGGCATCGACCTGCCGCTGCGTGCCCAGCGGGAGCAGATCCTGCTGGTGGCGCCGGGCGCGCCGATCGGGAATGTGCCGGTGCTGTCCGACCTGGTCGGCCTGCAGTACGTGCGGCCGGAACGCTCCGGCGAGCTGCTGGTCGGCAACAGCGACCACAGCCGTCCGCAGTGGGTCGACCCCGACGCCTACCCCGCTACCGTGGACCCGCAGTACGTGGAGCACGCCGTCGGCCGGTTCGCCCACCGCTTCCCGGGCCTGCCCGAGGTGGCACTGTCGTCGTCCTACGCTGGCTGCTACGACGTCACCCCCGACTACAACCCGATCATCTCGGCGACGCCGGTCGACGGGCTGTTCGTGGCGGCGGGGTTCAGCGGGCACGGGTTCAAGATCTCGGTCGCGGTTGGTGAGCTCGTCGCGGACCTCGTCGTCGACGGGGATTCCAGCCATCCGCTCATCCCCGCCGCCGACTTCCGCCTTTCCCGCTTCGCCGAGAACGCCCCGCTGGTCAGCCCGCACCCCTACGCCGGCGCCGGCCAGATGCGTTGAGGCCGACGCCGAGATGCGCGGCCGGGTGTCAGGGGCCGTGCTCGGACTGGCATTTTCTGCCGGCCGAACCGGTCAACTCGGCAGTTCGCGGGAGTCCGCGGGAGGGACCTGGACGGCACGCTCGGAACATATGGACCAGATGACGTTCGCGTCGGCCGTCCGCGCGGTCAACGACACCCTGTCCCGCCGGTCGGCCCGCCACGGCGGGACGCCGTGCCCCGCGGGGCCGCGAGCGATCCAACACGGCGTCCTCGCCGCCTGCGACCTCGGGTGCTTCGACGACGCCGTGCCCCTGCTGGAATGGGTCCTCGACCGTCTCGACCGCCTCGACCGACGGGGACCGGCCGTCCCGCACGGCTACCTCGTCCGGGTGGTGCGCTCGGCCCTCGGCGAGCTGCACCGGGACCGGCGGCGCGCGCACGGCCTGCAACAGCGGCCCGAACGCGTGCCCGACGCCGGCTGGGCCCGCGAGGCGCTGCCCGATCCCGCCGACCGGGCCCTGCTGGCGCACCTGATGACGTGGCTTGGCAGCGATGTGCCCGCCGTCGCCGGCATCGGCTGGCCGCTGCCGGCCTGGGCCGACCGTTACGGCACCACTCCGGCCGAGATGGCGGCCTGGATCCGCCGGGTGACGGCCGCGGTCGAGGCGTCCTCGCCCCGTCGCCACCGGCGCTACCTCGCGCGGCCACTGGCCGACAAGGGGCCCGTCGTGCCACCGTTTAGCGCCTTCGCCGGCTGCGGCGCGCGGCTCGACGAGCCCGCCGGGGACTCCGGCGGGTGGGGCGGGCCGGGTGGCCGGTGCGCTCGGCCGCCGTCGATCCGGCCGCTGTGGGAGGCGGCCGGGGACGCGGTACCGGCAGCGGAGGCGGTGCGGCGGGAGGTCGCCGGCTATCGGATCACCGGGCTCGCCGCGACCGTCGCCGGACTGCACGGCACGGGCGCCGTCGCGGTGCGCGCGCTGCGTGCGGCGCTGGTCGAGGAGTTCGGGCCGGCCGCCGCGCGGGCCGACCACGACGACCTCGCCGCCGCGCTGCGGCGCACCGCTCAGCCCGCGACGCCGACCACCGACGGGGCCGAAGCCGGTGACGCCGGTGTGGGTGACGCCGGTGGTGGCGCGGGCGGCGTCGGGACGGCGGCGGGCGAGCCCGGTGGCACCGTGGCTACCGGGTCCCCGTTGCTCGCGGCCTGAGCCCCGCTCGCGACCAGTGCCGCGAACGGGTCGCTCAGCCGGGCCTGTTCGGGGACCAGCGCGCTGACCGGACGGTCACCCGCGAGCCGGCGCAGGGCGTCGAACGCCGCGTCGACGGAGGCGTCGAAGTAGGCGTCGAGGAAACGTGGATCATTCGCCCGCAGTGCCGAGCCGTCCGCTGCGCGCGGAGCGGACGCGGGCACGTGCAGCAGCCGTGGATGTGGCGCGAGCAGTTCACCCCAGGCCTGGCTCTGCGCGGCCAACTCCGCCGGCGCCGCCCCGGACAGCGCCGCGATGATCTCGATGAGCTCCGGCTCCGGCACCACCATGACCACTCGCACGTCGGGCCCCGCGTCCCCGAGCAGCCGAGCGCTGGGCGCAGTCGGCCCCGGCGGTTCGGTGAGCACGTGCGCCCAGACCCGGCGCGGCGAGTTGTCCGGGCGCCGCAGCCAGTCCTGCATGATCTCGTCGGCAAGGGCGAAGTCGAGCCGCGCCCCGCCGTGCACCGACCGGGCCGCGCGGGCGAAGCTGCCCAGACCCCAGCCGAGCGCCTTGGCCAACAGCGCCGCCACCGTGTAGGAACCCGTCCACTGCAGGCCGGTGACGACGACGCCCTGCGCGCCGACCCCGGACGCGTCGGTGGGGGCGTGGTGGGCCGTGGGCTCGTGCGGCGCCGTGAAGCGGTGGACGATCAGTGGCGGCAGCGGGCCCACGGGCAGCCCTTCGACCAGCAGCGGTGTGGCGTCCCAGCTCGCGGCGGTGCGCTCGAAGACCTCGGCGAAGTCGTGTTCGGCGTCGGCCCGTTTGCTGATCGCGTCGACGCGCTCGAGCAGGACGTGGTCGGCGAAGTGGCAGCGGTGGCGCCGGCCCCGCCAGTGCGGCCGCACGGTCACCGACCACCGGCCGTCGCGGGCCGCCGCCGCTGCGAACAGCGCACCGCCGGTGGTCCGACCCGCCTGCGCGGAGCGGGCGCGCAGCTGCCGCTCCCGTTCCTCGGCCTCCTCGGCCCGGCGGACGAGTTTGCTGATGGACGGGCTGCGCAGGCCGTAGGCGGCGAGCATGTCGCTCTCGTGGGCGCCGACGGCCCGGGCCAGCTCGATGATCGCGTGCGCCGGGACGGTCGTCTCGTTGCTCAACCAGCGGCGCAGCTTGTGGGTGCCCTGCAGGTCGAGCGGGCCGACCACCCGTTCGGCGAGCGCCGGCAGGCTGATCTGCTCGCGGTTGAGCACCGTCTTCATCGCGTCCGCCCAGCGGGCCTGACGTGGATCGGCACCGATTCGCGTCGGCAGGCTGTGCGGCTGGAACCGGCGTGCCTGCCGGCCGGAACCCCGCCCCTGCGCGTCCCCGCCGTTCACCGGATCCGCCCCACCC
>NZ_JAMPTM010000015.1 GCF_025403375.1 Frankia gtarii | reverse complement strand
ACCCACCCGTGCTCACCCGCCCGTGCCGCGCCCCCGGGCCCCGTCGTGATCGGCGCGCGGTAGGCCGAGCCGCCCGAGCAACTCGGCGAGCTGGTCCTGCTCCGCCCGACTGAAGTGGGACAGCACGTGCCGGCCGACCCCCTTCAGATGGGTCCCGGAGGCGGCCCGCAGCCGGTCGAGGCCGTGCGGTGTCAGGGTGGCGAGCGTGCCGCGGGCGTCGGACGGACAGGTCCGGCGGGCAACCAACCCCTCGCGTTCCATCCGGTCGACCAGCCGGGTCAGCCCGCTGCGGGAGAGCAGCACCGCCTGCGCCAGCTCGCTCATCCGCAGCTCGTGGCTCGGCGCCTCGGACAGCTGGACGAGCACGTCATAGGAGGCCAGTGGCAGATGGTGGGCCGCTTCCAGCTCGGCCTCGAGCACCCGGGTGACGTACGCGTGCGCCTGCAGCAGCCCCCGCCAGGCCCGCATGCCGCGCTCGTCGACCCAGTCCGCGTCGGTCTCGGAGCTGGCGCCGATCACCTCTTCGACTGCCATCGCGTCCTCCCGCTGCCGCTTCGATCAGCCTATGCCGTGAAGTGCCCCCACCGGCTGCTCCGCCCGGCACCGGCCGGGCCCCGGCGGACGCCGCGCGGCCGGGAAATCCTGGTCACCGTGATGAGTCGATTTCCGAGTCGGATACCCGACAGGTCCGCCGAACCCCACGGGCCACGCTGGTCGACAACCACCGGTACCGACGGATTCATCCGGATCCTGGCACCCGTGGCTCACAGCCGGCCGGCGGCCCAACGCTGACGAGCTTTCCGCGGGCTATCGTGGAGTCAACGGCGGCTTCGAGGGCCGCATCTGATGCCAATCAGTGACTGAGGTTTCCCTTGTCTCCATCCCGGCCTTCCTCCGACGCGATCCAGTCGGCTCTGGCGACGGTGCACGATCCCGAGATCGGCCGCCCCATCACGGAGCTGGACATGGTCTCGTCGGTCCACGTGCTCGACGACGGCTCGGTTGACATCACGGTGCTGCTCACCGTGTCCGGCTGCCCGATGCGAGATGAGATCATCAACCGCGTCAGCCGCGCCGTCAGCGCGGTGGAGGGGGTGCGTGAGGTCCGTGTCGACCTGCAGGTCATGACGGACGAGCAACGCACCGCCCTGCACACGAAGCTGCGCGGCGGGGTCGCCCCCAAGATGATCCCGTTCGCCCAACCGGGCTCCATGACCAGGGTGTACGGCGTCGCCAGCGGCAAGGGTGGCGTCGGCAAGTCCTCGATCACCGTGAACCTGGCGGCGGCGATGGCCCGCACGGGCCTGTCCGTCGGTGTGCTCGACGCCGACATCTACGGCCACTCCGTGCCGCGGATGCTGGGTATCGAACGCCCGCCCACACAGGTCGAGAAGATGATCATGCCGCCTCAGGCACACGGCGTGCGGGTCATCTCCACCGGTATGTTCACCCGCGGGAACGAGCCGGTGACCTGGCGCGGACCGATGCTGCACCGTGCGCTCGAGCAGTTCCTGTCCGACGTCTTCTGGGGCGACCTCGACGTCCTCCTGCTCGATCTGCCGCCCGGCACCGGCGACATCGCCATCTCCCTGGCCCAGCTCGTGCCCTCCTCCGAGCTGCTGGTGGTCACCACCCCCCAGCTCGCCGCGACCGAGGTCGCCGAGCGCGCCGGCACCATCGCGGTGCAGACCCGGCAGAACGTCGTCGGCGTCGTCGAGAACATGGCCTGGCTGCCCTGCCCGCACTGCGGGGAGCGCGTCGACGTCTTCGGCTCCGGTGGCGGCGCCGCCGTGGCCGAGCGGCTGACCCGGGTCCTCGGCCACGACGTCCCCCTGCTCGCGCAGATCCCGGTGGACGTCCGCCTGCGCGAGGGCGGCGACAACGGCGTCCCCCTCGTCGTCGCCGAGCCGGACAGCGAGGCCAGCAAGGCCCTGCGCGCCGTGGCCGACCGCCTCACCTACCGTTCCCGCGGCCTCGCCGGCCGCAGCCTCAACCTGACCCCCGCCGGTCGCTGAGACACCCGGCAGAGACCGCCCGCGGGCGCCCGGTCCCCCGGTGACACTCACCGGCACCCGGCGCCCGCGGGCGTCCGACTGTGCGCTGCTGCCCCTCGATGTATGCGCGTAGCGGTGTCAGCCACGACCGGGACCTCGACGCCGCGCGGAACATCCTCGTCGAGGGTCAGCGCAAGGTCGCCGCTGGGCGCAAAGACGCGGCAGCGACGCCGAGTCAGGCGGAGACGGTAAACGCCTGTGGAGCTGACGTAGGACCCGGACCTGTCCGGGCGGCTGGCCGCGGAACAGGAACCCACCGAGGTGCCACGTGAACCCGCGCGGCACGGCAGGAACCCCCGTCCCTCAGGGCGGGGAGGACGTCAAGCAGCTCAGGTGGCGTCGGGGTCAAAGGGGGCGGCGTCCGGCTGGACGGTGGCCTGGAGCGGGACGGGACGGGAGGCGGTCGCCTTGGGAGGCGACGACTTCGACAGCAGCGCGGGCGTCGACGGGGCCGACGGCGCGGGGGTGTCGGCGCGACCCGGCTCGCGGGCGGCGTCCTTCGGCAGAGAGGACTTCGTCAGCGACGGGGTCGCGGGCGTGTCGTCGCCGAGGAGCAGCGCGTCCAGTGCGGTCCGCTTCGTCAGATACGGCGGCAGCGGGAGCTCGTCCTCGAACAGGTGCTTGCGGACAAAAGTCTTGGGATGCAGATCCCGGATGTCGAGATCGGCGAATTCCGGGCCGAGCTCGGACCGGAGATCATTGCGCATGCCGTTGGCCATCTGCCGAAGCTGGCGCAGCATGCGCCCCGCGTCCCGAGCCGCCTTGGGCAGCCTGTCCGGGCCGAAGACGAACAGGCCGATCAGCAGCAGGACTGCGACTTCACCCCACCCGACACCGTTGAACACCGGCTGAGCGTACCTCTCCCGATGTTGCCGCGCGGAACTCCTGGGCAACGAAAAGATGTCCAATACTCAGTTCTGTTGTTCCTGGAGTGTCATTTGGGCGGTTGCGGTGACGCCGCCACGCACATAGGTGACGATGACCTTGTCGCCTACCCGGTGCAGCCGAGCCGCCACGAGCAGATCATTCGTCCCGCGGATCGTGTTCGCGTCGATCCGGGTGATGACGTCGCCGACCCGCAGTCCGGCACGGGCCACCGGGCCGTCGGAAACGAGGCTCACCAACCGGGCGCCGGGAACCCCGCCGGTCGCCGTCGCCTCGCCCGCGGTGACGGTGGCAGCCGAGGCACCGACGTAGGGATGGGTGGCCCGACCGGTCGCGATGAGCTCCTGGGCGACGGAGCGCGCGAAGTCCACCGGAATGGCGAAGCCCACGCCGATGCTGCCGCTCTGGGTCTGCTCCTCGTGGCCGGGGACCGCGGCGATCGCCGCGTTGATCCCGACGACCTGCCCGAGCGCATCGAGCAGCGGGCCACCGGAGTTCCCCGGGTTGATCGCCGCATCGATCTGGATTGCGCCGATGAGGACCGTGGCGGCGGTGCCGTTCTCGGCCGGCACCGTCGGATTGCGGTCCAGGGCGCTGACGACACCTGTCGTCACCGTCCCGGACAGGCCCAGCGGCGCGCCGATGGCGACGATCGGCGCCCCGACCACGAGCGAGCCGGACTGGCCCAGCGTCGCGGCAGGCAGCGGCGTCGGCGCCGGAATGCGCAGCACGGCGAGGTCGGTCTGCGGGTCACGCCCGACGACTTGGGCCTGGATCTGGCCGAACTCCTGGTAGCGGCGCACCGAGATCGGACTGCCGTTGGCGACGGCGGGCGCGATGACATGGTTGTTCGTGAGGATGTAACCATCCGAGCTGATGATCACTCCGGAGCCGGTGCCGCCACTGCCGTCGTCGCCGGCCCCACCGACGTCGACCGTGACCACGGTGGGCAACGCGGCCGCGGCGACCGCGGCGACCGTGCGGCGGTCCGTGACGGGAGCCGGACTGCCGACACCAAGCGTCTTCACCGGCTCGACGCTGGTGTCACCTGTGGTGATGGCGACGGCCAGGCCGCTGATCGCACCGCCCACCAGCCCCGCGACGAGCATGCACACGAGCAGCACCCGCCAGCCGAGGACGATCGGGCGCCCCCCCAGCCTCGCGCCGCCACCCGGCCTCGTGCCGCCACCCGGCGCTGACCGCCGCGCCGAGAATGCGGGCGCCGCGGCGCTGCCGCCCTCGCCGTCCTCGCCGTGATAGCCGGCATCGCCGGCATCGCCGGCGCCCCCAGCCCACGGGTCCGGCTTCGCGTCCCCGCCGGGCCCGGCGATGCCGACGCGCCGAGCAGGCCGAGCGGGCCGCAGTGCCGTCACCGATCCGATGCCCCGGGCGGGCTCACGAGCCGGCGCGACGGTCGCTCCCGACCCGGTACGTCCGCTCGGAGCCGACCTGGATTCGGCGGGCCGGCCAGCGCCCCGCCGCAGCGCGGCCATCGTCGCCGACCCACCGCGGTCCCCTGGAGTCGGCTGTGACCCGGCGGCCACGGTGACGTTCCCTGCTGCCTGCGTGGTGAGCGCCCGGCTTCCCGAGGCCTCCGAGGTCGACCTCGAAGGCCGTTCCACCCTGGTCTCAGCCGCCATGGCACCGGTACTACCAGCGCCACCAGCGCCACGGCCGGAATGCCGCCCGTGCCGGGCACCGCTCGACGGGCGCTGCCCGCCCTCGCTCGGCGGGGGTACCGGCGGCCGGCGGACTGACGGGCGCGCCGCGGGGGGCGGCGCTGCCTGCTCCGATCCGGCCGTATCCGGCCCCACGGCATCCGGAGGCGGACCCGCCGCGCCGTCGGCGGGCATCTCGTCGAACACCTCGAGTCCGTCCGGTGCGTCGGGGGCGCTCGCTCGCGCCCCGGCGCCGCCCCTGGTGGGCAGCGCGCCGTCGGCCAGCGGCAGTGCGTCGTTGTCGGGCGACGTGACGCCGTTGGACGTCCCGGCCACAGGTGTGCGCTCAACATCGCGCGCCGGGCCGCCTCGGCCCGCTGGCCCAACTCGACTCTCCGGCGCAGTCCCCTGTGCCGGCACAGTCCCTGTCGTCGGCGGCGTGGTCCCCGCGGCCGGCAGAGCCGCCTGCACCGGCGCTGTCCCCACGGACGGTGCGGACCGAGCGCCCGACGCCGGGCTGCGCACGGGCGGCGCCGGGACGACGCCCGCGGACGGCGCGGCGGAGGGTGGCTGGTCGGGCGGGACCGTTGCCTTGAACGTACGGGGTGGCGGGCTGGTCGGCATCGCAGCCGAGGTCGACGGGATCGTCGTCTCGTCGCGGGCGCCGTGTGCGAAGGGTCGCCGGTCGGCGTCCCGCTCGCCCGGAACCGCCGAGGCCTGCCCTCGGTCGGCGCGAACGGCCGTAGCGGCGGGACCGGCAGCAGCCGGCGGGACGACGGCACTGTCAGCAGCAGCCGAGCCGACGAGACGAGCAGGAGCGGTAGGAGCGGTAGGGCTGCCGGCCTCGGCATGACCGGCGGCGGGTCGCCCGGCGGCCTCATGATCCGCGGCCGGGTCGGTCTCGCCGCACCCGGGCAGGGCGGACGGGTCGATGACCAGGGGTGACCGTTCGAGGCGCCGCGGCCTGCTCGGCGTGTCGACCGGATCCATGCTGGCGATCGCCGCCTTGTTGTCGCTGCCGTCCACCACGACCTCCCGACTCGCTCGTCGCGCGACACGGCGGAACACCGGCAACCGGTTCCGTCCTGGGAGGCCCCGCGCAACGACCTCGAGCGGGTTACACGGTAAAGCCTCAGATCAGAGCAGAGGAGACCTCTACCGCTGAACAGCCGAAAAAAAGCTTTTTAGGTATCGGTTAGTAGCATCTGCCCGTCGCCCGGACGGGGGTGAAAGCGCGGACGGTCCCTGCTGCTCCACACGTCGACCGCCACATGTGGGCACCCCCGGAAGGGAACTTGAGGCAGTACGGATGCGGCCGGCGCAGGCTTGGCGGGGGAGCAAATGTTTCCGCGACGTTCAGTACGCGTCACCGGCAGGCACACGGGAGCGCGACGTCAACGGTGCAACGACACCTTCATCGGCGCGAACATGGGGATCAGGCGCAGGGAACTACCGGTCGAAGAGCCTGGAGCGACTACGGAGGAAACGGTCGGCACCGCGATGGGACCGCCCGGACGCGCGCTGCTCCGGCCGTCCGCGACGGCAGCCCCGGTGACGGCGAGCATCAGCAGCGCGGCGGAGCCGAGCAGCGTGCGGCGCATACTCGAACGCCCTTGGACGGGCCGCAGGGGTGGCGATGGCGGCCGGCGAGGCCGATCCCCCGTTCGGCCCGGCCGGGCTCCCGGCCGACGAGGGGCGCCCCGACGCGGCGCCGCCCTGGCGCCGCGCCCAGTCCCGCCGGGTGATTCGAGGGCTCTGCGGCGCGTTCCGCCCCGGGAGGCCACCCGGTCGGTCGGCTGCGCCGCACGCCGGCCGTGGCCGATGACATCGGGGCGCCGCGCGGGCGACGACGAGGGACCACCGGCAGACGTGACCCGGCCAGCGGCCGCCGAGGCCGCATGGGCGGGCGGAACGGCACCCGCGGGCCGCACGCCTGCGCCTGCAGCCACGCCACCGGAACCCGGCGGGGAGCGGCGATGCTCGGGCTCGGGGTGGGCCGTGCCTGCCATCCCGGCGCCGATGCGCAGCAGTCGGTCGGCGACGTTCTCGGGCAGCGCCGGGTCGCCGAGCGCGACCAACCGGGCCTTCACCTGGCGAAGCGCCGCCACCTCACGCTGGCAGTCCCCACAGCCGGCGAGGTGCGCGAGCGCACGATCCCGCGCACCGGGATCAAGCTGGTGATCGATGAGGGGCGAGATCCGGTCGCCAAGATGCTCGGTCACGCGGGCCGCTCCGCGGGAGCACCACCCTTGCTTCCGGCGGGCACGGCTCCACGCCGCCGCCCGCCTCTGGCACGGCCATCGTCACGGTTTCGCCGTGAGCCGGGCGAGGCGGCCGACTGACCAGATTCGGCACCGGCCGTACCGAGCGCATCGCCCCGGCCGGCCGGGGCCGCGGGACTGGCGTACATGTCGTCCGGGTCCTCGGCGGCGGCGATCAGCACGGCGCCGTCGACGGTGCGGGGCGCGCGGTCCGCCAGCGCGGCCCGCAGCATCGCCCGTCCGCGCGAGATACGGCTGCGGACCGTGCCGAGCTTCACGCCAAGGGTCTGGGCGATCTCCTCGTAGGAGAGCTGTTCGATATCGCACAACACCACGGCGGCCCGAAAGTCGGGTGGCAGCGCCGCGAGCGCCGCCTCGACGTCGGCATCGAGATGGGCCTCGGCGTAGACCGCCTCGGGGCTCGCCTCACGCCCGGCCAGGCGCTCGGTGTCCTCGGGCAGCGCGTCGAAGCGAATCTTCTGCTGCCGCCGCATGCGGTCGAGGAAGAGATTGGTCGTGATCCGATGCAGCCAGCCCTCGAAGGTGCCGGGCGTGTAGTCCGCCAGGGACCGGAACACGCGTACGAAGACGTCCTGCGTGAGGTCCTCGGCGTCATGGGCGTTGCCGGTGAGACGGTAGGCAAGCCGATAGACCCGGTTGCCGTGCTCGCGGACCACGTCCTCCCAGGACGGAGGCACCCAACCGGAAACATCTGTGGTGGCGGCGGCGCCGGCGGCGTCGGAACCCGCCCCGGAGTCCTGTGCAGCCACGGCCGCCTCTCGGTCGGTTCGCGTCGAACGTACCCGACGAGCCGGCCAGGGAGCGGCGAATCCCGCTGCGGACACCGATGTTTCTCCCCTCGTTCCTCGACACGATGCGCGTTGACCAGATGAACGCGCCTCTGTGCTCTCCCGTTCCCGTAGGCTGCGGATGTCATGCCGGACACCGAAATCGGCGAGCTCGACTCCGCCGCCGCCTATGCCGAGGGCTTCCTGTTGGAAGACCCGATCCTTCGTGCTGCCCGCGCCCGCGCCGAGGAGGTCGGGATCGTCCCGGTCAGCCCCGGTGCCGGTGCGGTCCTGCGCTTCCTCGCCGCCGCCGTGAGTGCCCGCGCGGTCGTCGAGATCGGCACCGGTACCGGAGTCTCCGGTACCTGGTTGTTGCGCGGGATGCGGCCCGACGGAACCCTAACCACCATCGACGTCGAGGCCGAGCACCTTCGGCTGGCGCGCCGCACCTACGCCGACGCCGGAATGGCGCCGGGCCGCAGCCGGCTCATCACGGGCCGCGCGCTCGACGTCCTCCCCCGCCTCACCGACGGCGCCTACGACCTGGTGTTCTGCGACGCCGACCGGCGTGAGGGCACCGAGTACCTCACCCAGGCACTACGGCTGCTCCGCCCGGGCGGAGTGGTCGTGTTCGCGGGCGTGCTGGCCGAGGGCCAAGCCGTCGACCCCGGCGCCCGCGGCCCGGACGCGGTTGCCGTCCGCGAGCTCGCCACCGCCGTGCGCGACGACGTACGGCTCACCCAGATGCTTCTCACCACCGGGGGCGGCCTGCTGATCGCGGTGGTCGCCAAGTCCTCACCGGTCGGATAGCGCCCGCGGGGGTGGCGGGGGTGTGCCCACGCGGGCCATCGGCCGGCCCGTCAGCCACTCGCCCGGACGCGGCGGCCAGGGCCGCAGAGTCACCCGGCGAACCCGGCCCGCTGCCGCGGTGCACCGAGGGTTCGGACCGGTAGACGCGTAGGGTGCCCTCAAGCGTGACATTTCGACGCCTTGGGGAGTGGATGGCACCGGCGGCACGGGAGTACCGGCGCTACGACGACTTCGGCGGGTACGACGACCTCGGCAGCCACGACGACCTCGGCGGCCACGACGACGATGGTCGCGGCACCCGCGCCGATCGCGCTGCGCACGCCACCCGCGCCGATCAGGCCCGTCCGGGCGCCTACCCGGGCACCGGTGCCTACGACGGTCGCGGCGGGTACCAGGATCACGGCGGCCACGACGACCACAGCGGCCGCGGCGATCCCAGGGCCTTCGGCGAACGTCGCGGCTATGACGACCGCCACGTTCACGAGGACCACCGCGGCCGCAACGACCGCGGTGGATACGACGACCGCGGTGGATACGACGACTCCAACGGCTATGCCGACCGCGATCCTTACGACCATCCCGATCCATACAACGATCGCGGACGCCAGGACGGCCGCGGACGCCAGGACGGCCGCGGAAGACTGGACGGCCGCGGAGGCCACGACGGCCGCGACAGGTACGGCCCTCCCGGTGAGTACGACAGCCGCGGAGGTTACGGCGACGGCGCCGTCCAGGCCGATCGTGGCACCCTCGTCGACCGTGGGGCCAGATTCGACCGTGGTCGCCGCCCAGTCCACGATGACCACACCGATCCCGGCATCCACACTGTGCCCCACGCGGGTGCGGACCGGGCCGGCAGCGGGGCCTACAGCGGCCCCGGAGGCGGCATCGGCCGCCGGGGCCCTGACAGTGGTCGGCCTGGTCTCGCCGGCGGCGCGGGCCACCGCGAACGAGGGGGGATCGACGGACGCGACCGCGATGGCGGGCCGCCGGACGCGGCCACACGGAACAGCCCGCTGCTTTATGTTGCATTCGTCCTGGTAGTAGCGGTCCTGGCCGGCTCCGCCGGGTACGCGCTGAACCGGCTGGTGGGACCGGCGCACCGAGCGGGCACGGCGCCGACGGCGAGCCCGTCCCCGGCGAGGGCGGGAACGGCCGGCACTGCCGGCTCCCCGACCGATCCGACCCCCGCGCCCGGCACTTCCGGCCCAGGCCAGGGCGGCGCCGGCGGCCTGCTGACGAACCTCACCGCCGAGCAGGTCGCGATCAGACTGGCCGAGGCGGGCCTGCCGCTGCGCACGACCGTCGTCTACACCGCCGCCAGCGACCCCGACCGTCTCCTGGGCGCGGCGGGCGGGTACTTCAGCCGGATCGCGTTCAGCGACCCGCGGGTGGGTTCGAACGAGGTGGCGGGGGCTCCGGTGGGGGCGATCGAGCGCGGCGGGGCCGTCGAGACGTTCCGCGACGCGGCGGTCGCCCAGCGGCGAGCCACCCGACTCCGGACCGTCACCGAGGCAAATCCACTGGTCACCGAGTACGTCTACGTGCGGGGCGGCGTGGTCCTGCGGGTTTCTCTGGTCCTGACCGAGGATCAGGCCAAGGGATACGAGACGGCGCTGCAGCGGCTGACCTTCTGAGCGCCCGACCACCCTGGGGCCGGGCGAGCCAGGGTTGGCGGGACCGGCCATCGACCGGCGTCCGGCCGTTTACGCGGGTCCGTCCCGCGGGGAGGGATGATCCATGAACATCCGGGAGTTCTACCGCGAGGATTCGCGGCGGCAGGCCTCCACCGAGGTCCCGTTCGGGGACGGGTGGACCGACCAGCACGACACCCACAGCACCTACCGGCTGAGCTGGGTAGCGGACACCCGGGAGGTCTACTCGGTCCGCGAGCCGCACCCCGGCGGGATCCTCGCCCGCTACCTCGACCAGCTCCGCGTCGACCAGGCCGACATCGACGAGCTGCGGGTCGAGGTCCTCGCGGTGGCGGACCGCGAGGCAGTCGAGGCGGCGCTGGCGGGCTGGCCCGTGGTGATGGAGGAGCACAACAGCCTGCGCTGGGCCCGCCGCCAGCTCACCAGCCTGAGCTCAGCCGGGGCCGCTTCCTGACCGGCCTCCCGACCGGCATCGCGACCAGCGCAGTCGGGGAGCGAGCCGCTACCCGGTCTGAGCTGACGCGTCCGCCGGCGCGGTGGTGCCCGCGGCCAGCCAGCTGAGCAGGGTGCGGACCCCCCAGCCCGTGCCGCCGCGACTGATCTCGCCGTCGTCGGATTCGGACCGCGCCGTGCCGGCGATGTCGAGGTGGGCCCACGGCAGCTTCCCGGCGAACTCGCGCAGGAACAGCGCGGCGGTGATGGACCCGCCGCCGACGTCCAACGCCCGGCCGATGTTGGCCAGGTCCGCGACCGGCGAGTCGATCGCCGGTCGGTAGTCCTCGGTGAGCGGCAGGCGCCACACCCGCTCCCCGGCGGTGTCGGCCGCGGCAGCCAGCTCCGCGGCGAGATCGTCGTCGGAGCTGAACAGGCCCGCGGTGCGCCGGCCGAGCGCGACGGCGATCGCCCCGGTGAGGGTGGCCAGGTCGACGATGACGTCGGCGCCGAGCTCACCCGCCGCGTAGGCGAGGCCGTCCGCGAGGACCAGGCGCCCCTCGGCGTCGGTGTTGAGCACCTCGACGGTCGTCCCGCCCCAGCAGGTGATGACGTCGCCGGGGCGCATGGCACTGCCGCCGATCATGTTCTCCGCGATGCAGAGCAGGCCGGTCACCCGGCCGGGCACGCCGAGTGCCGGCAGCGCGGTCATCGTTCCCAGCACCGCGGCCGCGCCGGACATGTCGGTCTTCATCCCGATCATCGACACGGCCGGCTTGAGCGAGAGGCCGCCCGAGTCGAACGTGATGCCCTTGCCGACGAGCACCCGATGACCGGGGGCCGAGCGCCCCTGCGTCGCGGCGGGCAGCGTGGGACCGTCGTAGGAGATCCGGACCAGCCGCGGCAGGCGCGGCGAACCTTGGCCCACGGCCTGCAGCCCACCGAAGCCCTGCTCGGCCAGTTCCTGCGGGCCGAGCACGGTCGCGGTGAGGCCGGCCGCGGCCGCGATGCGCACCGCCCGGTCGGCGAGCCATTCCGGCGACTTCACCAGGCTCGGCGTGTTCACCAGATCCCGGGCGATGTACACCCCGAGTGCCACGGCGCGGGCCGCCCCCAGCGCGGCGAGCGCCGCGGGGTCCGCCGCGAGGTCGGTGACCACGACGACCTGGCGCAGCGGCCCGCCGGTGGGTGTCGACGCCTCGCCGCCCGCGTCCGCGCCGGGGCCGGCGGCGTCGATGCCGTCGAGGCCGGCGTCGTCCACCGTGATCTCGTTGACGTTCAACGCGTCGCGCCCGGGCGCGTCGGGGCCGGGCGCGTCGGGGCCGGGCGCGTCGGGGCCGGCCCCGTCCCGGGCGTCGGGCCGGATCCCGCCGTTCGCGAGACGGCCGGGTTGACCGACCCGTTCCAGCAGTCCGGAGACGCGGTAGGAGCCGAGGGCGACCCCCTCGGCGAAGGCCCGCAGGCCGGCCGGCGCGGGCTGCGCGATCACCGCGAGCCGCGCCGATGTGCCGGCCCGGCGCGCCATGGCGGCGCCGGCGGCCCGCCAGTCCCGCGGCTCACCGGCGCCGACACCGACCACGAGCAGTCGGATAACCGACCGGTCCGCGCCGGTGAGCGGGACGGCCAGCACAGAACCGGCGTCACCGCGCAGAGACTCGCTCTCGACAAGACGGTCGAGCTCCACGCCAAGATCGCTGCCGGCCCGTCGGGCGGTCGCGTCGAAGACCGGCCCGTCCTCCCCCGCCGCCAGCACGACGGCGACGACGGAGGCCGCCGCGTCGTTGACACTCCCGGACCGGAGCGTGATCTCCGGCGGCGACCCGATCAGATCATCGAGCACCGGACTCGACGCGGATCCGTCCATGGTCATGTGACCCTCCTCGTCGCCGCCGCCCCATCAACCGCCGCCCGCCCGGCCAACCTCACCCACCGCGGGTCGGCCGCGCCGACGGTACGCAACGACAGCTAGCTGACCGCGGTCTTCAGAGCGTCCCCCAGCGCACTCGCCTCGTCAGCGGTGAGTTCCACAACGAGCCGACCGCCCCCCTCCAGTGGGACACGCATGACGATGCCGCGTCCCTCCTTGGTCACCTCGAGCGGACCGTCACCCGTCCGCGGCTTCATGGCCGCCATCGGTGCACCTCTTCCTGCCGTCGGACCTGCGTCTGGCGACGATTATCCCGTAGACCGGACCGCAAACCGAAACACGTCTCCCCGCGGCATCACAACGGTCGGCGGCGGCGATGGTGAACGGTGGGTTTCCGGTGTCGACGAGCGCGCTGGTGGTCGGTCCCGCGTGACCCAGATCGACCGTCCGTCAACGGGATGCCGAGACCCGTGGGGACTGGGCAGATCAGTCCTGTGACTTGTTCGGCGGCGTGGCGGATCGCTCCGCTGCCGCCGGCTCGGGGCCGATCCGCGCGAAGGTCGCCAGCCGGACGAGCTCGTCGTCGCGCCGGGCCAGCTCCTCGTCTCGCCAGGCCAGCTCCTCGGCCAGACGCAGCAGAACGGCGTCGACCTCGGCCATCCGGTAGCCGCGCAGCGCCATCGCGAACCGCAGGTGAGTGACATCGCCGGCCGTCACCGTGTCGGCGGGCAGGCCGACGGAGGCGCTGTCGGGCGGCGCCGGGGTGAGCCGGTCGAAGCGGCCGACGGCCAGCGCGGCCACGGCGAACACGACAGCGGCCACGATCACAATCTCCACGACGAGCACCACGGGACGATCGTGCCATGCCCCGACCGCCCTGGTCACCCCGCCCGATCTGGCAGTCTGGCCGGGTGGACGCCGACCCCGCCGAGACGACCCCCCAGACGACCGACGCGACCGCCCTGCCCCCGCACCCGGCGCACGCCGGCCGGACCACGCGGGACGCCTCGCCGGGGCGGGACGCCTCGCCGGGGCAGCTGCCGCTGCGGCTGGGGCGGCGGGTGTTCAGTCCATCGGAGCTGGTCGTCATGGCCATCGTCAACCGCACGCCGGACTCGTTCTTCGACCGGGGCGCGACGTACGGCGAGGCCGAGGCCCTCGACGCCGTCGACCGGGCCGTCGACGACGGGGCGGGGATCATCGACATCGGCGGGGTGAAGGCGGCCCCCGGCGGGGAGGTGAGCCCGGCCGAGGAACTTCGCCGGGTCGGCGGCTTCGTCGCCGCGGTCCGCGCGCGTCACGCCGACCTGGTGATCAGCGTCGACACCTGGCGGGCGGCGGTCGGCCGAGTGGTCGCCGGGGAGGGCGCCGACCTGCTCAACGATGCCTGGGGTGGGGTCGATCCGGAGCTCGCCGAGGTCGCCGCCGAGTTCGGCACCGGCCTCGTCTGCACTCACGCCGGGCACCTGCCGCCCCGGACCCGGCCGCACCGGATGACCTACGACGACGTTGTCGCCGACATCGTCACCACCACGGTGGGACTCGCCGAACGTGCGGTGGCGCTGGGGGTTCGTCCCGGCTCGGTGGTCATCGACCCGGGTCACGACTTCGGCAAGAACAGCCGCCACTCGCTGGAGGCCACCCGCCGGCTGCCGGAGCTGGCTGCCACCGGCTGGCCGGTGCTCGTCGCCATGTCGAACAAGGACTTCGTCGGGGAGGCCCTGGACGCCGGGGTCGACGAGCGGCTGGAAGGCACCCTCGCCGCGACGGCGATAAGCGCCTGGCTCGGCGCCCGGGTCTTCCGCGCCCACCAGGTGGCCGCGACAGTGCGCACGCTGCGGATGGTCGCGGCCATCCGCGGCGACGCCGATCTTGCCTTCGCCCGCCGCGGCGTCGTCTGACCCGCTCCGACTGCCCCGCCCCGGCTCCGTCCGCTTCCTTGTCTCGTCCACAGGGACAAAGGCTGTCAGTCGCCTTCGATGATCTCCCGGTCGGTCGGCCGCGGCGGGGCGGCGCCCGCGGGGACCACGCCCGCCGGCGCGGCGGCCTCCAGGCGGTCCAGCGCCTCCTCCACGTCGGCGGCCCAGATCAGCGTGTCGCGGGCGACGTCCCGGACGAACCCGCCCTCGACGAGCTCGTCGACGAGCAGCCGCAGGTGACCGAAGACCCCGCCGGGGTCGAGGACGACGACGGGCTTCGCGTGCAGGCTCAGCACCCGGGCCACCCAGATCTCCAGCAGCTCCTCCAGCGTGCCCAGCCCGCCGGGCAGCGCAAGGAAGCCGTCGGCGCGGGCGTCCATCAGCGCCTTGCGCTCGCGCATCGTGTCCGTGACGATCAGTTCGTCCGCGTCGGTGTCGCTGACCTCCAGTGCCAGCAGCGCGCGTGGGATCACCCCGATGGTGCGGGCGCCGCCGGCCCGCGCCGCCCGGGCCACCGCCCCCATGCACGACACCGAGCCACCGCCGGACACCAGGGTGTGTCCACGCCGGGCGAGCTCCGTCCCGGCCTGGGCCGCCAGCTCCACGTGGGCGGGGTCGATCGCGGACGAGGACGCGCAGTAGACGCAGATGTTCACGGTTCGGCCACCTCCGAGCGGGGCGGCTCGGCGTGCCCGGCTGTACCCTGCACGATGATGCGCACCGCCTCGTCGACATCGTCGGTTATCGACAGGATGTGCAGGTCGGATTCCTTGATCAGGCCGGCCGGCAGGACGGTGGAACGCAGCCACTCCACCAGGCCCGACCAGTACTGCGACCCGATGAGGACCACCGGGAACCGGGTGACCTTCCCGGTCTGGACGAGGGTGAGCGCCTCGAACAGCTCGTCGAGCGTGCCGACCCCGCCGGGCAGGATGACGAACGCCTCGGCGTACTTGACGAACATCGTCTTGCGGACGAAGAAGTACCGGAAGCTGACGCCCAGGTCGACCCAGTCGTTGAGCCGCTGCTCGAACGGCAGCTCGATGCCGAGGCCGACCGACAGCCCGCCCGCCTCCTGGGCACCGCGGTTGACCGCCTCCATCGTCCCCGGCCCGCCGCCGGTGATGACGGCGAAACCGGCCTCGGCGAGCGCCGCCCCGAGACGACGACCCTGCGCGTAGATCGGATCGTCCACGCTGATCCGCGCCGAGCCGAAGACCGTCACGGCCCGCGGCAGCTCCGCGAGCAGCCCGAAGCCCTCGACGAACTCGCTCTGGATCCGCAGCACCCGCCACGGGTCGCCGTGCACGAAGCCCGACGGGCTACGGGTGTCGAGCAGCCGCTGATCGGTGGTGGAACGCTCGACCTGCCCCCGACGGGCGACGACCGGCCCACGGAACTGCTCCGGTGGCGGGTAGCGGCGCTCCCGACCCGTCGGGACGGCCGAATTGACACCGACCCGCGGGCCCGCAGGCGTGCCGTCGGTCTGCGGTGTGGTGGCGGTCGCCTCCTGCTCTGGCGGGGGCGCGGCCGTCTGATCCGAATCTGAGGGGGGCATCACCACGGCACCATAGGACACGGCACGAACATCGCCAGATGACGTGGCCCACGTCCCCGGACCCGAGGCGGCGTCCCCCACCCGAGGATGCGCGTGGAGTCACGGCGTGCTGCGCAGGGTGATGTCGGCCACCGACCACCAGTGGTCACTCACGGCGACGGTGAGTTGCACCCGGACGTAACGAGCAGTCACCGGGGGAAAGGAGATCCTGGCGCGGGGACCGTCGTCGCCGCCGGTCGCGACCGTCCGCCAGGTGGTCCCGTCGAGGGAGACGCGGACCGCATATCCGCGCGGCTGGTCGCCACCGCTGGGGCCGGCGTCGAGGTCGACGCCGCTGACCGGCGTCGGGGTGCGCAGGTCGGCCTGCAACCACATTCCCGGTTCCTGGGGGTAGCCGCTGGTCCAGCGGGTGCCGGGCAGGCCGTCGGCGGCCAGGGCGGGCCCGGTGTCGGTGCAGCAGGCGCTCACCGCGACCGTCGAGGCCGACATTCGGGGTCCAGGCCTGGGCGAGACGGCGGAGTCGGAGGCGGCGAGCAGGCGGCGCACGACCGGCTTGACGGCGGCGTACCAGGCGTCACCGAGCGCGTTGTAGCCGACCTGGTCGGGATGCAGCCCGTCGACGTAGTGGTCGGGTCGGACCACCGAGGACAGGTCGACGACGGAGACGTGCGCGCCGGTGGCCCGGCTGGCGGCGACGACGTCGGGGACCGCCGCGTTGAACTCCGCCCAGGTGGCGTCGTGGCCGTTGTGCATCGGGACGAGCGTCGACACCAGCACGGTGACGCCGGGGCGGGCGGCGAGGACGGTGCGCAGCAGTGCGCCGAGCCGGGCGGTGGCCTGCTGGGCGGTGGCCCCCTCGTTGATGTCGTTGGTGCCGGCCATGAGCAGGACGACGTCGGGCTGGGCTGCGCCGACCCAGCTGGCCGCCTGGCGTTGCAGCGCGTCAAGGCGCCAGCCGGGATGGCCTTCCTCCCGCTGGTCGCCCAGGTCGGGGGGGCCGCCGCGCTGGGAGCCGACGAACACGACCGGCTCCCCGTCGTTCTGTACCAGCCGGTGCCACAGCTGGGTGCGCCAGCCGCCGCTGGTGACGAACCCGTCGACGAGCGAGTCCCCCAGTGGCATCACCCGGATGCGGTTCTGCGTTCCGCCGATCTCACTGCCGGCACCGTCGGCAGCGGACGACGCGGCCCCGATCCGGGGGCCCGGCCAGGAGAACGAGGCCATGGCCCCGGCCGGGACCTTCGCGGTGAACGACACCCGACCGTCGTCGACGGTGACCGCCGCCTCGGCCGTCCCCGGGTTGTAGGCGACCAGCGCGCGCGAGCCGTTCGGATTCACGAAGGCGACGTTCGCCAACCCGCCGGGTCCGGGCGAGGCCGTGTCCACCCGGACGGCACCCGGCCTGGTGATCCTGGCCAGCTGGCCGAGTGCGTAGTACTCGGGGCTGTACTGCACGTTCCCGGTGCGGCGGTCGATCGTGACCAGGCCACGGCAGCTCGGGCAGCCGCCGAGCTTGGGCCCGCCGGTCTCGTCCAACACCACGTTCCAGTAGCTGACCGTGGCGGCACCATTGCGCGTCGCGCCGATCACCATGTTCTGCGCGCTCCAGCGCAGGCTGTCGCCGAACCCCTTCGACCAGGAGCCGCTGGAGCATTCGGTGACGTATTGGGCGAGGTGCGGCGCCTGGCCGCGCAGCACCGCCTGGGCGGAGGGGTCCCCGCCGTAGCAGTGCGAGGCGATCCCGGCAATCCACGGCGCCGCCGCGGGGTCGCTGAGCACCTGCAGGGCATAGGAGCCCAGATCCCAGTTCTGGTCGGAGATCGCTATCCGGGTGTCCAGCCCGGCCGCGCGCAGCGCCGGACCGAGCGCGGCGATCACCGCCGCCTCCTGCTGGGCCGTCATCGGCATGCCGGGATGGTTCGCGAGCGGCGCCAGCGGTTCGTTCAGCGGCGAGATCAGGCTGATCGGCACGCCGCCGTCGGCGTAGGCGCGGGCGTAGGCGGTCAGGTAGGCGGCGAAGGCGGCGGTGTAGTCGGGCCGCAGCGGGCCGCCGGCGGCCCCCGCCAGCGTGCCGCCGGTGCGCATCCAGGCCGGTGCGGTCCAGGGGGTCGCCATCACCCGCAGGTCCGGGTTGAGCTCGCGGGCCTGCCGCAGCAGGGGCAGCACGTGCTGCTCGTCGGAGGTGACGCTGAACCGCCGCAGCTGCGGGTCGCGCTGGCCCGCGGGGACGTCGTCGTAGGTGACGGCGGCGCGGGAGAAGTCGCTGGCGCCGATCGGCTGGCGCAGGAAGCTCAGCCCGGCGCCCGCGTCGGGGTCGAACAGGGAGCGCATCAGCCTGCCGCGCTCGCGCGACGACAGTGCCGTGTCGATCAGGTAGACGGAGGAGTCGGTCAGCGAGGCACCGATTCCCTCCATGACCTGGAAACGCCGGTCCGTGTCGACCCGCAGGACGCCCTCGGCCGCGGCCCGACCGGTCGACGGGGACAGCCGCACGTCCGGCTGACGGTCCAGGTGGCGCGCGCCGTCCGCGGTGGTCAGCCACGCCGAGGCGTGCGGGTGCGCGTCCGGCCCCACCACGCCGAGCACGATGGACACGGCGACGACGGCGGACAGCAGCCCGATCACGGCAACCGCGAACGTGCGAGACCGCGGCCGGGACGCGGCCACGATCGCGCCGAGCTGTGGGATTCGCTGCATGGTCGGTTCGGCCATGATGGGCGTCCGTCAGCCCTCGTGCCGGGGACCGTAGTAGGAACGCAGCCGGCCGTCCGGCTGGAACAGCGCCTTCAGCTCGCCGGAGGGCCTTTCGAGGATGACGTAGCTGAGCCAGCCGAACGGCACGGAGACGGCCACCAGCAGCAACGCCACCCAGGGAAACGCCCTCGCGTGGTGACTCAGCAGGTGGTGGGTGTCGAGGTAGAGCAGGATCGGTTCGTGCCACAGGTAGACGCTGTAGCTGATGGTGCCGGCGAACATCAGGGGGCGCACCGCGAGGATCCGTCGCCACCATGCGCGCGGATGGGCGAACAGCGAGCTGCCGAGCAGCAGCGAGAACGCGATCATGGACAGCATGGTGAACTCGGTCGAGGTCCGGGCGTCCTCGGCCCGGATGGCGCACCCGTAGACGAGGATGGCCAGCGCCACGAGCCGGACGGGGATGAGCCAGACCGCCCGCAGGGCCTGGCTGCCCCACCGGGCGTGGAGGATGGCGAGGAACATCCCCATGGCGAACATCTCCGCCTTGGCCAGGGGGTTGAACCAGATCGCCCATCGATCCGACGGCTGGTGGGCGATGTCGAGCGCCCACCAGTGATACGCCAGCGAGCCGATCAGCATCACGGTGGGCGGCGTCGCGATGACCAGCGCCCGCACCGCCGGGCGGGACCGGGCGGGATCCCAGCGCCGCAGGGCCAGCAGGATGAGCGCGACGGTGACGTAGAAGAAGATCTCCACCGAGAGCGACCAGGCCGGGCCGATGGTGTAGAAGATGCGGCGGCTGTCGAAGACCTGGGTGAAGGTGAGGTGCTCCACCAGGTCGCGCCAGTCGCCGGGCAGGTCGGGGTTGCGGTAGGTCCAGACCAGCAAGGTCGCGAACCAGTACAGCGGCAGGATGCGCACGGCGCGGCGCAGCAGGAAGACCCGCGGGCTTCCCACCCGCCGCCCGGCGAGGACCTGGCGTGCCGCCGGGGCGTAGAGCAGGAAGCCTGACAGCAGGAGGAACAGGCTGACGAGGCCGTCGAGGTTGAGCATCACATGGCCGAGCGCCGTCCCGGCGTACGCGTAGCCGTCGGGGGTCGAGCCGGCCGCGTCCCCGCCGGCGCCCTCGCGGCAGAACTGGTAGGCGTGGAAGACCACGACCCCCAGGGCGGCGATTCCCCGATATCCCTCGAGGTCGTCCATGCGCGCCAGCGCTCCCGGCGCAGGCATCGGCGACGTCGGCGCCGTGGACGTTGTGGGCGCCGTGGACGTTGTGGGCGCCGTGGACGTTGTGGGCGCCGTGGACGTTGTGGGCAGGCCGGTCACGCTGATTCCCGCTGGTAGGCCGGGCTGGGCACGGGCACCTGGCGCGGGGTGACCCGCCACTGGCGCTCCCCTCCTATTTCCTTGATCTGGGCCACTCGGGCCAGGGCGTTCTTGTACTCGGTGTAGAAGAGACCGGCGAACAGGGCGTAGCCAAGGAACCATCGACGGCGCCGGCGCACATCCGGGTGGGCGAGCAGGTAGGCGAAGACGCTTTGCGCCACGCCGACTCCCGTCGTGACCAGCGTGAGGAACAGGAAGAACGGCATGGCCCAGTGCACGCCCCGCCCGGGAACCGGGTGCAGCAGCAGATAGCCCAGCAGCGGAAAGATCTGGATGGAGATCCACGGGTAGAGCTCGCGCCAGCCGAGCAGGAAGGCGGCGCCGGCCTTCTGCCGGCGATTCAGGGCGGGAGAGGCCAGCGCCGCGCCGAAGTACTTCCGCGAGACCTGGAACCAGCCCTGCGCCCAGCGCAGCCGTTGGCGGGTCAGCGCCCGTAGCGTGGTCGGCGCCAACTCGAAGGAGAGCAGCGCCGGATCGGAGGCGATGCGAACACCGGCGAGGATGGAGCGGACCGAGGAATCTATGTCCTCGGTGAGCATGCGGGGTCGCATCCGGACGCGGCGCAGAATGTCGGTCCGCCAGTATCCGTTGGAACCACCGAAGATGCCGAAGCCGTGCAGTTTCGCCCGCCCCGGGTGGCCCACCGCGTACATGGACTCGAATTCCACCGCGACCATGCGCGACAACCAGCTCGCACCGCCGTTACGGATGACGCAGTGGCCCTGCACGATGTCGTAGGAGTCGGCCAGCCACCGCCACGCCCGCGTCAGCGAGTCCGCCGCCGGATGGTGGTCGGCGTCGAAGACGCCGGTGAAGTAGCCGGTGGCGATTCCGAGGGCGGCGTTGACGTTCTGGGCCTTCGAGGTGCTGCCGGACACCCTGAGCACCACCAGCCGGGGATGATCGCGTGCCATTTCCTGCAGCACGGACTCGACCGGCAGCGAATGGGGGGTGTTGTAGGCGAGGATCACCTGGAGGGGCCCGGCGTAGTTGATGCGCAGGAACGCCTCGAGGGTGTCGATGATCGTCGCCGACTCGTTCGGCAGGTACGCGGCGATGATGACCGTGGCCGGCGGCGGATCTCCCGGTGGGAGCGCCGGAGGCCGGACCGGGTCGAGCGCGAGCAGGCCTTCGACGTAGATCGACCCGGCGGTCCCGACCAGCGCGAGCACGATGAAGGCGTAGACGGGGCCGAGGACGTCGACGCCGAACTGGGCCGTGAGCGTGTAGTAGAGGTAGGGCAGGCCGAGCGCGAGGACGAAGCTGAGCAGCGCCTGCGCGGCGGTCGACCCGATGGCGCGCCCGGCCCCCCGCCAGGCTGCCGTCGCCCGTGCACGCGCTGACCGCCCGGTGGGCGCCGCGTCCCGTCGGCCCACCGCCCCGGCATCGGCAGGGAGCTCTCCATGGGCGCCGGCCCCCTCCCCCGGCGGCTCCCAGGTGCAGGGCTCCAGATCGAGGCGACTGGCCGCGGTCGCGGCGGCGGCCCTGGCCCGGCCGATCAGCACGGCCGGATCCGCCCGGCTCACGCCGACCAGGCCGACGGCGGGGGTGATGCGCAGATGCTCCTCGGCGTCCCCGACTCTCACCGTGAAGGACCGGCTCGCCAGCGCGGCGTTGAGCTGTTCGAGCTGCTTGCGGACCCGGGCGGCCGGCGCCGCCGGCAGGACCCACAGCAGCTCGCCGCTGCCGCGCAGAGCCGGCTGCTTGGCCAAGCCCAGTTCCGCGACGGTGACGTCGCGGACCCGGCCGACCAGCTCCCAGGTTGCCTGCGCCCCGAGGCGCTCGCGCACCCGCCCCAGCTCACTGACCCGCAGGCAGACCAGCACCCCCTCCCGCCCGACCAGGCGCAGCCGCCGACCACCGCCCTGCTGGACGGCGACGTCGTCGAAGATGTCCTCGTCCTCGAGGGCGAGTTGCGCCAGCCCCCGCCGGTTGCGTTCGACCCGGCGCTGGATGCTGGCGACGAGGCGGCGGCCGACCGCGTCGAGATCATGCATGGTCAACCGCCCCGGCTGCGTCACCTGCTCATCACCGACGCCACCGACCGGCGGTGTCGCCAGCCGATCGGTCGGCGGGATCAGGGGCATGTCGCTACGGCGCGCGGCCGGGATGAGTCCGGCGACCAGCTCCTGGTTGATGACAATCTCGTTGGTGACGGACTGATCGTTCTCGCCTGGCAGCGCGACGCGCACCGCCAGCCCGTGATCCTGGAGCAGGTCGGCGAGGTACTCCGACTCGTTGCGGTCTCGTAAGGAGACGCGAATCCACAGGCCGGTCGATGCCGCGTCGGCGGCGACCGGCGGCTGGGCGGCACGAACGCGGTGACGGCCGGCGGCGCCTCCGGCCTCAGCATTCACGACGAACCCTCCGGCGAATCGCCGACGTCCGCCGCCGAATCGGCGGTGTCACTGGTATCGCCGCACGGGAATGACAGAAAAAGGTAGGCATATCCTCCCCCGATATGGCCTCTGCGCGTTTCCCTCGAAACCTGAGGTCAGGCTGCCAATAGCTCGTTCTAACGAACCGCCGGCAGCCTCCGCAGACGAAGACCGGCTTGACGCCACCGTGGCCGACCCAGCCACCCCGTGCCGCAAAAAGGAACGCGACCCTCAGCAGGTTCAGTACCGTGCCGCCCGCATCCACCTTACGACCGAGACACCTCCACATACGACCATCAATACGCACGACGACCATCTGTGGCCCACATCACGCCAAACTGTGTAATCCTGTAAATGAAATTCGCGACAGTACCACTGACACCCTTGTTGGACATTGATTATATCCACTGGCATATCGGCCAAAAGCGGCCATGAACGGACGTATGGCATCCAGCGATACACGCCATCACCGACCCAGATATTCGCAGGTCGGAGTTGCTTCCTAATTCCATTACGCACTATCTTGATAGCGCGGTATAGAAATCCAGCGAATAGAGTCTAATTGCAGCGGGTCAGGCCTCCCCGATATGGCCTCTACACAGTTAGATCGGAGTCCCGAGAAATACTGCCGCCGGCTCGATGCTCACGAACCGCCGCTAGGGCGCGTATCTGGTTGTGGTCAGGGGATGGTCCGCGTGGAGTTCCTTGATCTGGATCCGTCGAGGAGTGGAGTCGGTGGCCGGTGAGGCAGCCGCCAGGGTCTGGTTCCAGCCGGGGCGTCGAGCCGTGCCGATCCGATTGGTGGGGATGATGCCGCTCCCGGTGGTGGTGCGGGTGGTTGCAGGAGGTTGATGACGGTTGCGGACACACGGACTGGGATTCACCTCCTGTAACTGCCGGCTGGCTGACTGAAGGTGGGGTCGAGCGATCTTCGTGACGTTACGTGATCACGCAGGTCAGGAGGTGTGTGAAGGGTGGCCTGGGCCGCGGGCCGCTTTCGTCCTTGATGGGCGCTGTCGTCGCGCTTGTTCCGGGCGGGGGAGTTGCGGAGGCTGCGCCTGTGTTGTCCGGTGCCGCGGAACACCAAGATCGCCCTACTGGCATCGGGGTTGGGATGCGTGGGGCGGTTCCGCGGAACACCATGATCGAAAATGGATCGGGGGAGCCCGCGCGAACCACCTTCTGATCACAACCGAATACGCGCCCTGGTGCCGAAAACCGGAGACGCCGGTGACACCCTCGGCGAGCGACGACCGCGCCGCGAAACCGCTCCGGCGGCGGGTAGCGGCGTTTCCCGCCCTGTGGGCACCCTGGACGAGTAAGTCCGAAGCCTGGGCCGACGGTGGCCGGGCATGGAGAGAGGGCTTCCAAGATCGTGGTGTGGCACAGGGCTTGGAAACCCTCTTGACCGCACTGCACGTGAAGATCGACAACCCGATTGGTGCCCGTCGGTGGACGCGTAGGCCACCCTGGCTGTCCGACGCCGAACTGTGGGATGTCCCGCCTGACGGTGCGCCGGTCGGACCTGGCCGGCTGGGCCGGTTACGGCTACTGCGCCTCGCACTCCCAGTTCCTCTGGGGGCTGTGGCTGTATCTGGTCTGCACTCCAACGGGCATGCCGATCCCGTGGGCGCTGGGGAACCCGAAGATCGGGGACCGGCCGTCTCGGCGGATCAGTAGGCTCCCTCGCGGCGCAGCACCGCGAACATCGTCCGCCAGAGGATGTAGAAGTCCATCGCCAGTGACCAGTTCTGCACGTAGCGCAGGTCGAGACGCACCGACTCGTCCCACTCCAGATCCGACCGGCCGCTGATCTGCCACAGGCCGGTCAGGCCGGGCTTCACCATCAGCCGGCGGTGCACGTCATCCTCGTAGCGAGCAACCTCCGCCGGCAGCGGTGGCCGCGGGCCGACCAGCGACATGCTGCCCCCCACGACGTTGAAAAGCTGCGGCAGCTCGTCCATCGACCACTTGCGTAGGAACTTCCCGACCCGGGTGATCCGCGGGTCGTCGCGCATCTTGAACAGCAGGCCCTCGGCCCGCTCGTTGTGGGACTCCAGCTCTGCCTTGCGCTGCTCGGCGTCGACGTACATCGATCTGAACTTGTACATCGTGAAGTGCTCGCCACTGCGGCCCACCCGCACCTGCCGGAAGATCGCCGGTCCCCGACTGGTCAGCCGGACGGCCAACGCGAGGGCGACCAGCAGCGGCGCGCACAGTAGCAGGATCCCCGCGGCCACGCTCCGGTCGAACAGACTCTTCATCGCGCGCCGGGCGCCGCTGAGTTCCGGCTCCTCGACGTGCAGCAGCGGTAGCCCGGCGACCGGGCGGATCGAGATGCGCGGCCCGGTCACGTCGGTCAGCGCGGAGGAGACCAAGACGTCGACCTCGCTGCCCTCCAACATCCACAGCAACCGCCGCAGGCGGTCACCGTCCATCTGCGGGCTGATCGCGACGGTCGTCGCCGCGGTCTGCGCGATGGCGGTGTGCAGGCTCTCCGGGGTCCCGACGATCGGTACTCCCAGCAGGTCGAAACCGCCGCGCTCCGGCGAGTCATGGCTGTGCCGGCCCGGCGACCGGTCGAGGACGACTCCGACGACCGACCAGCCCGCGGTCGGCTCGCGCTGCGCGATCCGGATCATGGACGCTGCGGACTCCCCCGCGCCGATGACCAGCACGCGGTGCAGACAGCGGCCCGTCCGGCGCAGCCGGTGCAGGCCGGCTCGCGCACCGCCCCGCAGCGCCACCGTCAGTAACAGCGCGGCGGGGAACGCGATCAGTACGTAAGCTCTGGCGAGCTCGGCCTTGGTCGCGTAGGAGACGACCGCCACGACCGCGGTGAGCTGGGCCGCGGCGTTGAGCACGCGCCGGAACTCCTCGGAGCCCCCGCCGAGGAAGCGGCTCTCGTATGCGCGTCCGAAGAACATCGACAGGACCCAGGCGAGCGGCAGCAGGACCGACATCAGGATGTAGGGCCGCGCGGACACCGGCTTGAGATCGAACTCGACCAGTCCGCCGAACCGGACCAGATAGGCCACCCCCACCGCCACCACGCAGGCCAGGGCGTCGGTGGCGATCAGCAGCCGAGTGTAGGGACGCTCCCAGGGAACCCTGGCCCGGTAGCCGAGATTGCCTCGCGCGCCCGGATCGGGCAGGTCGGCGACCGAGGGGCCGAGCCCGCCGGGCGGCTTGGGCGCGGTGGCGATCCCGCCGGCGCCGCGCTGGGCCCGGTCGGGGTCGCGACGGCCGACGCGACCGATCGTCGGCGCCGGCGCGGGAACATCGCCGACCACCACCGCCAACTGGGCACGCTGATTCGGTATCCGCCGGCCGGACCGACTCCGCGCGACGGGCGTCGCCCCGAGCGTCGCTGCTCCGGCCGGGACCGCCGCCCGGCCGTCGGGCCGGCGGCCGCCATCACGCTGGGTCACTGCGTAGCCCCCGGCCGATCCTGAGCATCACTGAAGACAGTGTCCGTCACTAGGAAAACCCCCCGCGGTCACGACTTCTTCGGACAGGCCTAAAGCCCGACGGGAGGACGACCGACCGGGGTGTGTGCCACGTCAGCGCATGACGGCAACACCCGCTGTGCCGATCGACGAACCCCCCACTGGTGCACGTCGCACCACCGGTGTGTCGGACCCCCATCCGGCCGGCACCGTGCGTGCATACCGACTCTAACGTCCGGGCATGAAGCGATCCATCGGACCTCGGTGGAATGCGTCATGCGCGTGACAAAAATTGCGGTAGGTCCGAATCGCTTGAGCCGGTACACCCCGCCTGCCTACCGAACGCCGATCCGGCCCGGCTACGAGGTTTTCTGGCCGACGATAAGCCGGAAATGCAAATAGAAAGCATGATATATCCGGACTCCGCGAGCAGTCACGCGGGCTCTCGCCTCCGTGTCCCGCCCCGACGTGCCGCCGGCCTGGCGACGATGCCCCGAGCCCAGGCCAATCCGGCGAACATGTCGTCCAAGCCATCGACGATGTTGCGGCCCGCGCCCGCCACCGGGTCGACGAGCAGCGGGCTCGTGCGCAGGACGGCCGTCGTCAGGTGGTCGTAAAGCGCCTCCTGGTAGGTGTACCGGGAGTGGAAGGCCTCTCCCGTCACCGCCGCGAGCACCTCCAGCAGGCCGCAGGTCTTCAGGGCGTTGAACAGGCTGCGGTCGGGCACCTCGGCGTCGAGCAGGGCGGGCAGCGCCGGCAGGTCGAGCTCGAGGCCGTCGAGAAGATAGCCGTCGGGCCGGGCGTCCCCGCGGGGCCGCAGCACGTGCACTGGGCCGTGCCCGCCGCCCACCTGCGCGGAGTCCGTGATCACCCCTTTCTCGCCCGTGATCGTCGTCGTCCCCCGGGCCTGGTCGTACGGCTCGAAGATGCGGCCCCGCACCCCATGCCTCAGCCGGAAGCCGAAGTGCACGTCGGCGCCGACCCGCCGCCGGGTGGCCACGGTGACGTGGTCGAAGTCGGCCAGCGACCGGATGAGGGCGAGGCCGTGATAGCGGTAGCCGGAGTGCGCGAGTTCCACCGAGCGCACCTCGCCGATCAGGCCGTCGGCGACCGCGCGGCGGGCGAGGGTCCACTGCGGGTAGTTCATGTAGTCCTCGGCCACGACCACCCGGGCGAACGCCCGCAGGGTCGCCATCGCCGGCAGGTGAGCGGCCTGTCCGAACACCGGAGTGTCCAGGACGACCGTGAGCTGGGCTGCCCGCTCGGCGAGTTCGCGCAGGACCGCACGCACCGCCGTCGTGGAGACCGAGACGACGACCGTGTCGACCGTTTCAAGGACCGCCGCCGGCGAGTCCACCACCGGTACCCCCCAGGGCGAGGCCGCGCGTTCGGCATGCTCCCGGGTGCGCGACCACAGCCCGACGAGCTCGAACTGGTCCCGGCGCTGCGCGAACGCCGGCAGGAAGTTGTTCCGGATCCGGCGCCCGGACCCGATGATCAGGACCCGGCGCCGGCCCGCCCCCATGGCCGCCATCAGCCGACCGGCAGTCGGTACTTGACCGCGCTGACGCGATGCCAGAGGGCGTCCGCGCGGGTGACCTCGACCACGGAGTTGGGCACGAGATCGGCCGCAGGCGAGAGCGTGGTAGCCGGATCCGCCGGCTGCGGAAGCTGGCGCGCCGCGCCCGGCCCGCTCCGCCCGACACCGAACAGGAAGCCGAGGTACTCGTCCGCCGGGTTGACCGCCGTGCGGGCGTGGGCGAACTCGGGCAGCTCGATCCGGTCGTTCGGCAGCGACGTGGACTGGATCGACAGCTTGAGCACGCGCCGGCGGACGGGGCTGAGGTTCGGTGTCGCGCGGTGGTAGAAGGAACGGTTCCACACGAAGGCGGTGCCGGCCCGTCCCTGCACCACGACCGAACGGTTGCCGGCCGCGATGGCATGCGCCGGCGGCAGCGTCCTGAGCTCGAAGCCACCGGATCCGCTCGCGACGTCGGTCAGGTAGACGAAGATGCTGATGTACTGGGGCGCCACCGTGGGATCGAACAGCCGGATCGTCTCGGTGTCCCGGTGCCAGCCGTTGAGGCGCCCCGCGTGGATGTGCGACCGTTCCTGATTCGCCGCGGTCTCGTAGACGTGGCAGTGGTACAGCACCGCGTCGGGGATAAGCGCACGGATCACTTGGCGCAGCCGCTCGGAGAACAGCTTCTCGACGATCCCGAGCGCGACGAGCCGGTCCGCGCCAACGTAGGACCGCGCCTGATCCGCCTTCTCGGCGAACTCCCGGTCGAGGGTCTCGTTCCACCGCGCCACGGTCTGCGGCGGGTAGAGATCCGCGACCGAGAAAATGCCCGCGGTCCGCAATCGGGCGCGGTAGTCCGCAGCCTGCCCGGTATTCACATCATCCTCCTTCTACGTCGTTCTTCTACGTTGTGTCCTGGAAGTGTCGCGGCCTGGAAGTGTCGCGGCCTGGAAGTGTCGCGGCCTGGAAATCAGGTGGCGGCGGCCGGCAGCGGCATGCGCAGCCTTTGCAGGGCCGCCCGGATCTCGGCATAGGCGATGTCCTGGACGGCCACGCCGCGGCGGATTCCCATGCCGGCGGCGATGGCCGCCACCTGGCCGAGCATCATCAACACCGGCTCCATCCGCAGCGACGACCAGGCCACGTGGGAGGAGGAGACGCAGACCGGCACAACGAGATTCACGCACTCCTGCCGCCGCGGCAGGATCGAGCGCAGCGACACCGCCCACGGGCCGGGCACGGGAACGTCGACGCCGCCCTCGTTGACGAGGCAGTTGTTCGCCACGACCCGCTGCACGGCGTGCGAGTCGACCTTGTAGGACGCGTAGGCGATCGGGTCGGGGCAGTGGCGGGCGCCCGACGCGTCGCCCTCCGTCGCAACGTAGTCACTGACCATCCGCCTGGCCTCGCGCACGTAGAGCTGGCGCGGCCAGTTGTCGCTGTCCACGAACTCGTCGGCAGCGAGGCCGAGGGAACGGGCCTGGGTGCGCTGCCAGGCCGGAACGGCGGGATCGTTCGCGAGGAACCAGAGCAGGCCCTGCTGGTAGGTGAGGTGATCCTGGTAGATCTGCTCGCGGCGCGCGTAGTCGGCGGTCGCCCAGTTCGTCGAGCCGCCCACCAGGTTGGTGGAGACCGGGCCGCTGTTGTTGAGGTCGTACTTCCGCCCCGGAAGCTCGACCATGAAGGACATCACGTTCCGGTTCCCGGCGGCCAGGTAGCGGCGGTGCAGCTCGTAACGCTCGGGGTCGTAGCCCGCCGGCTTCGGGAACGGCCGCGCGTTCGCCCCGGCGTGGGCCAGGCAGAGCCGGAAACAGAAGTCCATGCCGAACGGGCTTTGCTGGCCCGTCACCCCCAGCCCGTTCGCCGAGACGTCGGGCAGCAGGCCGCTGGTCGGATCGCCGTCGCGGCGGTAGGGACTGACGCAGGAGAGGAAGGTCGAGCCGGCCGGGCGGTTCTGCACGCCGTTGAGGGTCTCGCCGTACTCGCTGTTGGACTCCCGCCCGGTCACGAAGGCGACGCGCGCCGCGGCCAGCAGGTCTCCTTCGTAGCTGGCGTCGACGAAGGCGTTCGCCCGGTGGGTGCCACCGCCGTCGGTGTTGATCCAGCGGATCTTGTTTCCGCTGAGCACGACCTCGGCGAGCCGCTGGCGGGTCACGACCCGTACGCCCACCTTCTTCAGGACCGCGACGAAGACGTCACGGGCGACGTGCGGCTCGAAGTTGTAGACCGGTCCGGTCGAGCGGTAGTGCTCGCCGATGGCGACGAAGATCTCCCGGGCGAACCCGCCGATGGTCGAGGTGTAGCCGGTGTCCGAGGCGGACAGGCCACCCGACATCATCCCGCCGATCTCGTCGTCGAAGGCCAGCAGCGTGGTGCGCAGGCCCATCCGCCGAGCCTGGACGGCCGCGGCGATCCCCGCCGGGGTCGCCCCGTAGACGCAGAGGTCGGCGTCCGTGCGGGGCGCCTGACCGTTGTCGATCGGGCCGAGGTAACGCGCCCGCGAGTCCTTGTGGTCATCGCCGCATCCCGCCAATGCCAGCGACCCTGCCGCGCTCAGTCCCAGCAGGAGGATCTCCCGCCGGCTGCGGCCACGCCCGCTCATCGCCGACGCTCCCGGCCGCGGTGCCACGTCTCACCCAGCTGCCGGGTCTCACCCATGCGACACCCGCACCCAGCAGGCGGCGAAGGCCGCCACGGCGACCACCGGGAGACCGACGTTCATCAGCCGGCCGACCCCCCGGGCGCGGGAGGACCGCGCCTCGCGCAGCAGATCCACGCCGATCGCGAGACCCGCCGCCAGGCAGACGAGCACCAGCCCGATCCGAATCACATTGTGCTGGTCCATCGACCCTCCCTCACCCTTCCTGGTCCACCGAGAGCACCGGGCGGGTCGACGCGTCCACGCGCGATGTCCGAAGTCCGCCGTCGACCCCGCGCGCGAGAATGATCGCGTCCGGACTGTTCCGGATGCGGTGATAGCCGGCGGACCGTTCCAGAGATGCCGCGTCCGCCGCCGCCCACTTCTCGGGACGGGATTCCGACTCCCGGCCGTACGCGTCCTGCGCCCGCGTGATCAGAATGTAGTCGGGCTTCAACTGCAGAGCGCACTGGTACGGATCGACGACCGGTTTGCACTTGCTCTCCAGATTTACCAACGAAACCCGGCCGAGGTCGTCGTTCTGACCCGGGAAGAAACCGTTGAGAACGCCGATGGTACTGCCCGCGGGAGCCAGGTCGTAGAGCTCCTGGGTGGCCGCGACCTCCTCGTGGGAAAACCAGACGAACTCCTCGTTTCCCCCCCGGCAGATGAGCTGCACCGCGACCGCCCCGGTGCACACGACGAGCAGGAGGGCCGACAGGCGCCGGGAGAGCTCCGGCCGCGGCGGGCGGGCCCGCCGGATGCGCATCTGGACGGTGTCCTCGCCGGAACCGGCCGTCTGGGCGCGCGGGCGCCGGCGGGCCAGGCCGCCGCGGCGGCGGCGGCGGGCGGGCGCGCCGAAGTCGGGGTCGGGCGCGGGCAGGAAGGCCGCGGCGCACAGGGCGCACAGGAACGGCAGCGCGAACAGGTAGGCCCGCAGCAGCGCCTCGCCGCCGTAGGACTGCAACGCCAGCAGTCCGAACGGCGCAATGGCCGCGGCCTGTGCGACCGCACCGAGCCGCCAGCGCCGCCGCCGCAGGGAGCCGACCGCGGCGCCGGCGAAGAGCACACCGACCACCACGATGCGCAGGAACGCGATCCGCAGGTGGGTCGGCGAACCCTGCACCCGGTTCGACAGGGTCTGGTTGACCGTGCCGCCGACCCCGCCCACGTCACCGGTGACGACCGACAGGTGGCCGCTCCAGAAGTCGACCGCACCGAACGTGAAGTAGCCGACGAACAGGATCGGCACCAGCAGGACGAGCCCCCGCCCGCGCAGCCGGCCGGTGAGCAGCAGGCTCACGAGCAGCAGCGTCAGCAGCGGCGGGGAGAGCTGGTGGCTGGCCACGACAGCGAAGGCGAGGACGGCCGCGCACCCCAGCAACGCCATCTGCTCGCGCGGCCCCAGGGCCGGCGGGGGCGGTTCGAGCAGCGCGCGCAGCCGGTCACGCCGCCCGCGCGCCGCGCCGCCGCTCGCACTCCTGCCGACCGCAGTCCCGCCGACCGCAGTCCCGCCGACCGCAGTCCCGCCGACCACGGGAGCGCGCCGCCCGCTCGTGCGCAGCGCGATCACGAGCACCACCAGCGACAGCAGGTACGCCGTCCCCTGCGGGGAGAGGTACTCCTGGTCCGCCCAGTCGGCGCAGAGAAACAGCCACAGCGCGAGCCAGGTCGCCCGGCGGCTCAGCCCGAGCTCGCGGAAGATCATCGCAAGGCAGGGCAGGTAGGCGAGCATGAACACCACGGACGCGTACAGCAGCAGGTGGCTGGCGTCGCCGACACCGGCGGTGTTCATCAGCACGGCGACGCCGGCGAAGAACCCCGGCCAGGAGAACCGTGCGTCGTAGTGGTGGAGCACGGTGCCGTTGTCGTGGATGTAGTTGATGAAGCCCGCGTGCCGCCACGAGGTGGGCAGCCGGGAAGTCTGCTCGACGACGGGGGACACCCCGTAGATCGCTACCACCAGCGCGCAGGTCGCGGACGCCAGCAGCCAGGTCCGCGGGCGGGCGGCGCCGAGTTCCCAGACGAAGGCGGCGGCGAGCGCCACGATGCCGGCCACGTAACGCCAGTCGAGGGCGTCGACGATGCCGAGCGCGCCGATCTGGTGCGGATCCGCGGCGGCCATCCCCCAGCCGATGAGCACGGCGGCCACGGCGAGCAGCGCCACCGGCGCGGGACCGCGCGTCTGCCCGGGCGCCGCCGGCGCGGTCCGGCCCGCCGGGGCGCCGCGGTCGAGGTCGGTGGCTCCCGCCAGCTCCCCCGCTCCCTTCCCCGGTCGCGTGTACGCATCCGTCGTCACGAGAGACCCACCCCGCCACCGCGGGCACCGGGACACGCCGCGGTCACGCTCCGCTCCCCCGCAGGCCGTCCCGCACCGAGCCGGCCCGCTCCGAGCCCGCCCGAGCCGCCGACGGACGCCCCCGCCAGAAGTCGACGGCCAGCGCCGCCAGCGAGACGAGCGCGAGGACGACTACCAACCCGAGGGGATGCCACGCGTCGGACCAGAGCATGAGCTGGGCGCCGACGATGGTCAGCGCCACGGACAGTGCCCCGCCCACGCAGGCGAGCAGGACCGGGCTGTCCAGGCGGGTGAGCAGGAGCAGCGGGACGCCGGGAATCGTCGCATGGAAGGCGAGGGCCAGCACGACCCGCACCACTCCCCCGGTGTCCGCCGCCTCCAGCAGGGGGACCAGCACGCTGAGCAGCCCCAGGACGGTCACCCGGACCGTCCTGGAACGCCACGCGGCCATCAGGGCCGCCCCAGCGACGTGGTGGCCGCGGCCGGCCCGCTCGTGACGACGGCGTCCGCCCTGAGCGAGGGAGCCGGGGTCAGCCGGACGTTCTTCGACGCACCGACCGCGCTGGTGCCGGCCAGGGCGTAGATGCGCGTGTCGTTGTTGCGGTACCAGAGCCGGAACGAGGGCGACCGGGCCACGGCCGCCTCCAGCCGCCCGAGTGCGCCGGGCGGCGCGAGCTGGAACGTCCGGACGTAGGCGTCCCCGCTGTCGGCGAAGGCGAGGTACCCGCGGGTGGAGTACTTCCTGATCTCCGACACCACGGTGCTCACGTCCGCCGGACCCAGATCACGCCCCCGCAGGTCCGGGTTGAGCAACATATTCGGTTCGTCACCGTTCTTCATGTGGATGAACTCGTCATAGTTGGGCCCGTAGCTACGGGGAAAGTTGGGGGCGGCGCACATGAGCACGGAGCCCGACAGCGCGTGCCCGTAGAAGTAGTCGCTGGCCGCCACAGTGCCGGCCGGCATGTAGTTGAGTTCCTCCTGGCCGAAGAAGGCGGGCAGGAAGGCTCCTGTGCAGGCCAGGGCCACCACCCCGACCCGCCGTGCCCGCACCACCGGCACCCCCGGCCTCGCCGGCACCGCCGGCCTCGCCGACCTCGTCCCCGCTCCCGCCGGCACCGGCCGCGGCTCGCCCCGGACCATGCCGCTGGCGATGGCCAGCGCCGCCCAGGGCAGGGAGAACAGGTAGACCCGGAAGATCGCCTCGCCCCCGTAGTCCTGCCCGAAGACCAGGATCGCGGGCGAGATGAACAGCGGGCCGAGCACGCCGACCCCCGGCCGCCGGCGCATCCGGCCGCGCACGACCGCCGCGGCGGCCAGGAGCCAGACGAGCATCGACAGCGCGGTACCGGCCCGCGCGTGCAGTGCCTTCCCCGGTAGCGGCGTCGCACCGTAGGGGTCGACCCGCCGCAGGTTCTGCAACGGATCGGGCGAGGATGCGACCCCGAAATGGCTGGTGATGTAGGACAGGTTCGGGATCAGGAACGCGACGGCGAGCACCGTCATGAGGGCGACGAGCAGCCACGGCCGGACCAGGCCGGAGGCGACGAGCACCACCACGCTGACCACGATCAGGTACGGGGTGAGCTGGTGGGAGACCACCACGGCGGCCTGCAGCAGCACCGCGACGGCGATCGCCCAGCGGCGCGGTGTGGTCGCGTCGGCGGCGGCCGTCGCCCCCCGCCCCGGGGGCCGGCAGAACTCGACGAGCAGGCAGTAGATCGCGAGGGCAAGGGTGAGCGCGAGGCCCTGGGGGGCGAAGTAGCTCTGCCCGACCCAGTTGCCCGCGACGAACACGAGCGCGGCCACCCAGCCGAGACTCACCGAACGCAGGTACGACCGGCCGAGGCAGGACACCAGCAGCGCGGAGACGGAGACGAAGAAGACCTCCGCCCACTGCGCGAACACCAGGGGATCCGTCGTCCGGGTCAGCCCCGACAGGAATGCGGCCACCGCGAAGAAACCGGGCCACCGCTGGTAGATGTCGACGTTCCCGTCGAGGGAGTGGTGCGCCAGGATGTAGCGCGTCACGCCGACGTAGTTGTACACCCAGGAGTAATGGGGCACGGAATACACCAGTGGAGCCGTGCCGAAGAGCACGAACACGATCCCGAAGAGGTATCCGGCCGCCGCCGCCCGGTTGACCACGGGCCGGGTCAGCACGACGACCGCGCCCGCCAGCAGCAGCGCGAGCGCCAGATACCAGGTCGCCGGGAGCACGGTCAGCATGCCGTACTGCCCCATCCGCCCCGGATCCACCCGCCCGACGCTGACCGCGAACAGGACGGCGGCGAGGACGCCGGGACCCACGAGCAGCCCCACGGCGGCGGCCCGCGGCCGCGGCGACCCCGAACGCCCGCCGGCCTCGACGCCACCGGTGCGGCGCGCGATGGGTGCGGTGTGGACCCCGACGTTGCCCCGCGCAATGGGTTCGGTGGGGGCACCGATGCCGCCACGCGGGATGAATTCGGTCGGGGCGGCATCGGTGAGTGCAACCGCGACGGGCCGCCGCGCTTCGGCGCTCTCGGGTGCGGACCGGGATCGTCGCGCATTGACCAGGATGATCGCCACCGACAGCACGACCAGCACGGCGGCCACCGCGTCCGGCTGCCAGATCCGCAGCCACAGCAGCGCGCAGAGCACGACAGCCTCGACGGCGAGGCTCACGCACACGGCCAGGCCGGCCCAGAGCGCCCGATCCTTGATCACCACGAAGCTGAGAACGGCCGCACCCGGCAGGAGCAGGACCGCCGGGAGGATCCCGGCGGCCCGCAGGCCGCCGGGAGCACCGAGCGGCAGCAACACGAGACAGATCAGTCCCAGGCCGACCGCCAGGCGGGCGCGAACTCCGCTGATCTGCACGTGAACCTGTCTCCGCTGGGTGGATGCCGGGGGAAGCCGGGTGGATGCCGGGTGGATGTGACTGGCGCGACGGACAAGCCGACGCCGGGGATGGTCGGGGCGCGCCCGGGTGCCTACCCGGCGGCGTGGTCGAGGCCGAGCTGATCGCCGATGCGCGCCAGCGCCGCGCGCAGGGCCGCGCGGCGCGCGTCGACGGCGATCTGCAGCCGCATCACGTGGTCCGTGCGGTCCGCGTCGACCTTCTCCACCAGGTCGACGAGCGACTCGGCGTCGACCTCGTCCGTACGCAGGAGGAACCGCTCCTGGCCAAGGGAGGCCATGAAGTCGTCGCACTTGGGCTGGTAGCCGATGGCGATGGTCGGCACGGCCGCGCAGCAGGCCAGGATCGCCGCGTGCAGCCGCTGGGCCACGAGCACCGAGCAGCCGCGCACCGAGTGCAGGTAGGTGTCCGGATCGACGGTGACGTACACCTCGGTCCGGTCGGTCACCCCGGCGTCGGCCAGCAGCCGTTCGGTGTAGGCCCGGTCGCTGTCGTTGGCGAGGAAGGCCCGGAACTGCCAGCCGCGCCGGGCGAGCTGGCGCAGCGTACCGGCGAGCTCCCGGCCGACCCGTTCGGGATCGTGCCCCCACATGTCGTCGCCCCAGCCGACGTTGAGGCCGAGTACGCCCGCATCCACCGTCCGCGGCAGCGGACCAGGTTCGAGCAGCAGAGCCGGATCCCCCACGACCTCGCTGACCACTCCGATGGTCCCCAGCAGCTCCGCGGAGCGCGGTCCGCGCACGGTCACCCGGTCGAACTGCTCCAGCAGCGGTCGCCACCGGCGCAGCTCTCCATTCGCGGAGAACGAGTTACGACCCTGGAACACCGGGTCCTCGACGCCTGCACCGAGCATGTGGAACGGGCGGCGCCCCGCGAGCCGACCGCCGGTCAGCAGGTGTACCCGCCAGTTCTTGCGCCCGATCACTGTTCCGCCGCCGAGCAGCAGGGAGGCGTCCCGGAAACTCAGGTGCCGACGCTCCCGCAGATGGCCAGGGAGGTCCCCGGGATACAGCGGCAGGGCGGCGATCCGCGCCTGCGGGAGCGCCCGCCTGTACACGAGCTCGATCGCGTCGTCGCCGAGGTTTCCGCGACCGGCATAACCGAGATAGGCCAGTGCGACTTTCTGCATCTCTACAAGACCGTCCTCATATGATGATCCGAATGCGGCGATGCCAGCCGGTGATCCCGCCGGCCGGCCGGCCCGCTCAGCTCCGACGACGACCGCGAAGTGTCGAGCTCGCCGCCGGCACGCGCCGGATCGGCGACATGCTCCCGCGCGGACGGCGCCGCCGGCCCCGCGCTGCGGGCAGGCGATGCCGGTGGGCGCGGGCCGGACTGCCGGGGGTCGGGCAACGACGGCCGGCGCTCGATGAGCCAGGTCGTCTCGGGGTCGTGAAGGTACGGGTCCGGGTCCGAAAAGTACGGGTCGGGCTGCTCGGATACCACCAGGTCCAGTTCCGGGACATCGGCATAGGGCAGGGGCAGTACGGGCCGGCCCCGGCTGGGCGCAGGTTCCCGCAGCCCGGCGCGGGCAGGGTCGGATGCCGGCGACGGCCGGCGCAACGCCTTGACGTAGATCGGCACCACGGCCAAGGCAATCACCACGTGACAACCGAGGTATGCCAGCCCGATAGCGGTCAACCCGTGGGATCCGACGATCAACGCCGTCGTCAACAGGCAGGCGCTCACGGAACCCTGGATGGCCAGCAGCAGCCACGCCTTGCGCTGCACCCGGCTGATCGACACCGCCAGCAGGATCGTGGCCCGGAAAATGGCGCCCACCGCGAGGCACGCCAGTAGATTCGTCCCCTCGTGCGAGTACTCGCTGCCGAAGACGCCGAGCAGGGTGCCCGAGAAGATCGCCGTGAGCAGCGCGACCGGGACGATGAACGCCAGCAAGAACTTGACCATGCTGAGGATGTGAGCGCTGACCCGGGACGAATCCCGGGTGCCCTCGACGGTCAGGGACGCGGTGGCACCGCCCATGAGCTGGTCGAAGACCGAAACCAGGTTCCACGATGTGTAGAAGTACGCGGTGGCCTCGTAACCCAGCCGGGCGGAGACGATGACGGGCAGCAGGGTGGTGGCCGCGAGCTGGACCAGCCCACCGGCCATGTCGCCGATGATGTACCAGTCGGCCCGCCGTCGGGATCCGGCCGCCGCCGGCACCACCACGGGCAGTGGCCCGGTACGGTCGGGGAACCCCTTCCCCGGCAGCACCCGGCGCCAGATGAGCGCGTTGATGACGATGACGAGCAGGAAGACCGGTGCCGTCCAAGCGTAGAACAGGCCGGCGGAGATCCCGAGGGTGGCGAACGCAAAGAGCAGGACGAGCTTCGCCCCCGCGAAGAACGCGTTCTCGATCGGCACCCAGGGCGCCTTGCGAAGCCCGGCGAGCACCGAGTCCTGCAACGTGAACACGCACCAGAAGGCGACCGCGGCCACGAAGAACACCGAGAACCACGGGCTGAAGTCACCGAGGAACGTGCTGCGGCCGAACAGCGCCACGAAGCCCAGAGCGAGCACCGTCGCCAGCAGGCCGGACAGGGCGTACGCGTCTCGGATGATCTTCCGGCGGGGCTTCGCCGCCGCGGAGATGGTGGCCGGCAGGATGTTCTGCTGGTTGAGCTGGGCCAGCCCGGACAGCAGCAGCATCGTGGAGACGGCGGTAGAGGCGCGCCCCACGTTCTCGGGCGAATATTTCCAGGCGGCGATCGCCCAGAAGGCGATGCCGAGCACTCCGGTGATAGCCGTGGACGCCATCAGCAGGATCGCGTTGCGCAGCAACGGCGAACGCAGGATCCCCGTCACCGAGGCGACTGCCCGCAGAGGGGCGAACCGCGGACGGGATCTGATCCGGGCATGGCGCGGGCGGGATTGTTCCCGCCCGCGCTCGACGGGGCGCTCAGGGCTACTCCGCTTCACCTCGCGTGGTCCTCCGCTTCACCTGGCCTACTCTGGTCGCCGCGACGGAGCTGGGCGCGACGCGCCTGCGCGTACGCGAACGGTCCCGAGGCGACGCCGAGCACCTCGGTCAGCACCAGCTCGGCGGGGAAACGCGGCCCGCGGCTGACGTTCTTCGACGACCGCGGAAGCAGGAGGAACAGCAGCCCGGCAGGTACCCGGCGCATGATCTCCAGGAGGTCCCGGGGGCTGGCCGCGGCCTGGGCCAGCAGCATCGCGGACAGCCCGGTGCCGTAGTTGCGGAGCTGGTCGAGGAGCTCGCCGTACTGCTGACGATGGGTGTGGTAAACGATCGCCGACGGCTCGTAGACGATCCGATGACCGGAGCGGATGGTCCGAGTAAACAGTTCAAGATCCTCTCCGGCGTGCGTCGGCGTGCCGGGTCCGAGGATCTCGTTGAAGCCACCGAGCTCGCGGACGGTGTCCGCGTCGAAGGCGACGTTGTTGCCAGAACCGAAGGCGCCGGCGGCGTATGGGTAGAGGGCGCTCGCCCGGGTCCAGCGGTCGTAGATCCTCCGCTCGAACCCCTTTCCGAAGCCGCCGTACTGCTCGAACCAGATCTGCGCCGAGGTCGTCAGTTCGTCGGGCAGCACCAGACCGGTCACACAGCCGACGTCGGCCGCGGCGTCGAACCCGCTGAGGATCGCCGGAAGCCAGTGCTGGTCGACCTGGGTGTCGTCGTCGAGGAAGGCGATGGCACGCCCCCCGGCCGCGGCGAGCCCGGTGTTTCGCGCGCGGGCCGCGCCCCGGCGTGGCTCGCACAGGTAGCGGAAACGCCCGTCGGACCGGCCGACCGTCTCGACAAGATCCCTGGTCGCGGCGGTGGCCGGGGCGTTGTCGACGATCAGGAACTCGATATCGGTGGCAGCTACCGCGCGCAGGGAGGTGATCAGCCGACCGAGGCTCGCCGGCCGGTCGCGGGTCGGGATGACCACGCTGGCCGGGCTGCGCCGCTCGTGCACGGAGACCGGCCAGGCATGGGAGCACTCGTGCTGATCCAGCCGCTGCTTTTTGACCAGCAGGGGTACCTCGACCGCGTTGCCGTCCCCGCTGTCCGGGATCTCGAGCTGCCCGACCGGGACACCATGACAGCGGACCAGCACCCGGACCTCGCCGAAGACGGCCTGTGGGCGACCGACCGCCGCCCTGGCCGTCAGTAGCGCGGTGGTCAGCTCGTATTCCGCGATCCGGACGGGCCGGCCGGCGTCCGGCTCCTGGCCGACGACTCGATGACGCCCCTGCACCCGCGAGCACAGGACCGCGAGCCGGTGCCAGGCCACGAGGGTGGTGAGAAGTCGCCGCGCGAGTGACGACGGAGGTTCGGGATTCGCGCCGGGCCCGGTCACGGACCTGGACGCATTGGTGGCAAGGGCATCTGCCGACGGGGACGAGATGGAGGCGCCGTCGACGCACGAGGGAAGCGTGACACTATTGGCCTTGATGGCCGCGGGAATGTGCTCTTGACCACACATCTGAGGTTCGTCCGTTGGATTCGGCGTCGCGCAGGCGCTTTCGGCCTGCCTGAGAGAACAGCGAGGTGCAACCAGAGCGGTCGGACTTTCCGACGCCGTGCGGGATGACAGATTGGAACGCTCCGCGCCGCCTTGCCGATCAAATTCGAGCATGCTGAAGCCAGCCCCCAAATCGACCAACGGCAGAGATCCGCCATGGGCAATTTTGACCATTTCTACCCTAATGGCGGTAATAAAGTATTTATGCGCGAAGTGTCCGCCCCCGAACCAGCCCCCCAGCCTTCGGAAGGTGGCGTCCCAGGCTTCCATGCCCTTTTGCGTATACGCCACCCGTTCCGGTCATGCTAGCACGACGGTGGGCCCCCGCCGGAGGCCGGACGCCCAGGACCGGATCCACCCAAGACCACGTAACCGCCGGTAAGCGGGCTTCACGCGCTTGTTACGCAGCAGACCCGGTCAGTTCTCTTGCGGGCCCCACGATCGACTTGGTCCGCCCCCGACCCGGCGTCCCGCGCCCGACCAGGCCGGGCGGCCATCATCTAGAGATTCTAGTTACACATCGACCGTTCACCTTGCCGACCGGTCGATCTGATGGTTAGCGCGCGGGTTCCAATGCCGCCGCCCACCGGCCTTTGCTCCAGTCGAAACAATCGCGATCCGACTGGCATCACAAAGCGTGATCGAGCCATGGCATGTGCGGAACCTTCGAGGGGATCGACGGACCGGTAGCCCCGAGCACCGGGTCCTGCTATTGTTCACCGAGGGTATGTGGTGTGCGCCAAGAACCGGCGACGGCCGGCAGGGGGGCCCGAGGCACGGGGAGAGTTTCAGCCTCCATCCACAGCATTCCTCCGCGGCGGACTCCGGCTGTCGAGGTTCCTGCAGCGCATAGCGCCCACGGCCCTTCGCACGGGGGGCACCAAGTTTCCATGGGGGGAAACACTCATGTCGTCAACGCAGCATCGACCGACCGTAAGCGTCATCATTCCGACGCTCAATGAGGCCCGCAATCTGGCGCATGTCTTCGCGCGGTTGCCAGCCGACGTGGAGATCGTGGTCGTCGACGGACGATCGACAGACGGAACGGTGGAGGTCGCCCGCCGCCTGCGTCCGGACGTGGTCGTCGTGAACCAGACCCGGCGCGGGAAGGGCAACGCGCTGGCGTCCGGGTTCGCGGCCGCCACCGGCTCGATCATCGTCATGCTCGATGCTGACGGCTCAGCCGACCCGGGCGAGATCGACGCGTACGTGTCGGCGCTCGTCCTCGGCGCGGACTTCGCCAAGGGCTCACGCTTCTGCGCCGGCGGCGGGAGCGGCGACATCACCAGGCTGCGCGCTCTGGGTAACCGGATTCTCAACGGCCTGGTGAACCTGCTCATCGGCAGCCGCTACACCGATCTGTGCTACGGGTACAACGCCTTCTGGCGTCGGTGCCTGCCCGTCCTGGAGATGGACCCGGGCCCGTCGGATTCGGTGAAGCGTTGGGGCGACGGATTCGAGATCGAGACTCTCATCAACATGCGGGTTGCCCTCGCCGGCCTGCGTGTGGTCGAGGTGCCCAGCTACGAGCACCACCGGATCCACGGCGTCAGCAACCTCAACGCCGTCTCCGACGGTATGCGGGTGCTACGCACGATCCTCGTCGAGCGGCGCGGGAAGGGTCGACTGCGACCGCACGCCACCGTCCTGCCGCATCCGCTACTCGAGATCCCGGAGCAGCCTCAGCCGCGGGGCGTCGCCGACGGTCCCCCCACGTTGGTCACCAACTCCGCGACGCAGTTGGAGAGCGCGTGACCCAGAACCTGACCGACGACATCCGGAGCCTCGGGGTCAAGGACGTCGAGGCCACTGCGGCCGCACGCCGCCCCGCCGGTGAGCGACCGAGCGCCTCGGTGGTCGTCTGCTGCTACACCGAGGCACGCTGGCACGACCTGTGCGGAGCCGTCGACAGCGCCCGCGCGCAACTCGCGGCCGGAGACGAACTGGTCCTCATCGTCGACAACAACGACGCGCTCCTGCGACGCGCCGGGACGGCCATGCCGGACGTGACGGTCGTGCCGAGCACCGGCCCGCGCGGCCTGTCCGGCGCCCGCAACACCGGTATCGCCGCCACTACATGCGACGTTGTCGTGTTCCTCGACGACGACGCACGGGCGGAGCCCGGCTGGCTCGACCGCATGCTTGCGCCCTACGCGGATCCCCAGGTCATGGGCGTCGGCGGAGCGGCCCTGGCGGCCTGGCCGACTGATCGGCCGGGCTGGTTCCCGCCCGAGTTCGACTGGGTGGTCGGATGCAGCTATACGGGGCTGCCCACCTCCCGCGCCCCCGTGCGCAACCCGATCGGCGCCTCCATGTCGTTCCGGCGCTCGGCCTTTGAAGCGGTCGGCGACTTCACCGAGGGCATCGGCCGCACCGGAACCGACCCGATGGGCTGCGAGGAGACCGAGTTCGGGATCCGCCTACGCCAGTCCAACCCGGACGCGGTCGTCCTGTACGAACCCGGCTCGGTGGTCGCCCATCGCGTGACCACCGAGCGGGCGACGTTCACCTACTTCCGGCGACGCTGCTACGCCGAGGGGCTGTCGAAGGCCCGGGTCGCCGACCTCGTCGGCCAGGAATCGGCCCTGGAGGCCGAGCGCGCCTACGTGAGTCGGATTCTCCCACGAGCCGTCTGGCGCGACCTGACCGGCGGCGGTCACCGCGCCCGCGCGGCGGCCGTCGTCTTCGGGGTGGCCGCGACCTCCTTCGGCTATGTGCGGGGCCGGCTGGGTCTGCGCCACGTCGCGAGCTGAGAAGAAGCACAGAGAAGGGGTGCCTCGAGCCGTCGGATTCGGCTCCCGGCCCCCTTTCTTTTTCCCGAGTCGGCTCCCCGAGTCGGCACCGCGGGAGAGTCCGCGGCGGTGAGCGCCTTCAGAGCAGTGTCGACGGGGCGCGATATACTTTGATCCAATCAACGTACATCGACACGGTGGGCGGCGTCTGCGCGTCACGGCATGGAATGAGCTGGAAACAGCCGCGGTCATGTTGCAGCGTCATGTGCATCGGCTTGCTCGGAATCATGTTGCGTTCGCGTGAACTCGTCGGCCGAGTGACGGTCCAGACAACCTGGCCATCGAGGTAGTAGGTGAGCTGGTTCGGCAGCCACTCCACCCCGACGGTGTGCCACTGGGTGAAATCCGCGTGAACCTTGTTCTCTATCTGCCGGTTGTCGCTGCCGAGATGCAGGAAGTTGCCGCCGACCTGCCGCTGAGGGTCCGGCACCTCGACGATGTCGATCTCACCGTCCGTCGGCCAGTTTTCCGACTGCGGCCAGAGCAGGACGACCGCCGAGTATCCCGAACCGCGTTCGGCCCGAACCCTCGCCTCCCAGCGGCCGTACTGAAGATTGATGCGGCTTGCCACACCCCCCGAGACGTCCCGCCCGGCGGAATCGATCCAGCCGGTGAGGCGCAGCGCGCCAGCCGAGACGGCAACATTCGCCGGTGAACGGGGCATCAACTTGACCTGTGGTGAATCGTAGACCACCCATCGGCGCGTATCGAGCGCGGTTCCGTTGAAGGAATCGGCCAGAACCGGGGTCCCCCACACCGGATTCGGCGGATCCGTCGCCGCCGTGTCCGCCGTACCGCCGGTGGGCGTGGGCGCAGGCACCGGCGACGCGGATCCCACCGATGAAGTTGGCGCTTTGTTGTGAGATTTCGCCGGTGCGGCCGGTGCGGCCGGTGCGGGCGACGCCGGCCCGCCGGAGCTGGCCGAGCCCCCGCCGGTCCCTCCGTGCTCGCCGCTCCCGATCGCCACCGGCCCACACGCGGCCACCAGCAGCAACAGAACCAGGGAGAGGCGGCGGCCGGGCGGGTGAACGGACCTTCTCATGACAACCCCCGTTGTGGACCTTTCACGGCGCCTCGCAGCTTCCGCCGATGCCGCGACGACCAGCCGCTCGTCGCGTGGTGATGTCCCGCCGTCACAAAATGCCAGTCTGGGAATCTGACGTGACCCACCGAGATTAGCCGAGAGCACTCATTTTACCGTGAGCCAGATCGACGCCGGCAGCCAGTGGTCGGGATTGCGGATCTAGCGGTGACCGCCCGAATGTCGGTGTTGCGAGGGCTACACGCACCCCCGCCGCCGACCCCGCTCGAACCAGCGCCCAGCGGCCCGCGGCGGTCAGGCGGTCAGGCGGTCAGGCGGTCAGGCGGTCAGGCGGTCAGGTAACGGCGTAGCAGCCGTTCGCCCTCATCGATCGCGGCGAGCTCGACGTACTCGTCGCGGGTATGGGCGAGGTTCGGGTCGCCCGGGCCGTAGTTCAGCGCCGGGATGCCGAGCTCGGCGAAGCGCGCAACGTCCGTCCAGCCGTACTTCGCCACCGGGACCCGGCCGGTGGCGGCGACGAAGGCGGCCGCGGCCGGAGCGGCCAGCCCGGGCGGCGCGCCGCCCGCCCGGTCGGTCAGCTCCAGGTCAAAGCCGTCGAAGACCTCCCGGACATGGGCGAAGGCCGCGTGCGGCGTCCGATCCGGCGCGAAACGGAAGTTCACCGTGACCCGGCACAGGTCGGGGATCACGTTGCCGGCCACGCCGCCGTCGATGCGGACCGCGGACAGCCCCTCGCGGTAGGTGCACCCGTCCAGCGTCACCGTCCGGGCCTGGTACTCGCCCAGGCGACGCAGGACCTCGCCCGCCTTGTGGATGGCGTTGTCGCCAAGCCAGGAGCGGGCGGAGTGCGCCCGGGTGCCGGGCAGCGTGACGACGGCGCGCAGCGTGCCCTGGCAGCCGGCCTCCACCTCGCCGGAGGTCGGCTCCATGAGGATGGCGAGATCCGCGTCCAGCCAGTCCCGGTGCCGCTCGGCGAGGCGGCGCAGCCCGTTGCGGTCGGCGGTGACCTCTTCGTTGTCGTAGCAGATCCAGGTGACGTCGTGCCGGAGCGCGCCAGCACCGGCGCCGGTGAGCGCAAGGGTGGCCGCCAGCCGAAGCGCGATCGCCACGCCCGCCTTCATGTCGGACGTGCCGCAGCCGTAGAGACGCCCGTCCACCACCCGCGCCGGCAGATTGTCCGCCAGCGGGACCGTGTCCAGATGCCCGGCGAGCAGGATTCGGGACGGCCGGCCCAGGAAGGTCCGGGCCACCACGGCGTCACCGTCCCGCTCGACCCGCAGCCCGTCGACCGCCGCGAGAGCCCTCTCCACCGCGTCCGCCAGCGGAGCCTCCCCGCCGCTCACGGACGGCACGTCGACGAGCTGCCGGGTGAGCTCGCCGACCGGGGCGGTGAGATCCAGATCCATACCGACGACCCTACGGCCCGCGCGCCGACGCACCGCGCCCGACGAGGCGGTGGTCAGCCGGCGATGCCGTGCTCGCGCAGGACGTCGTTCAGCGCCAGCTTGTCGTGGATCTCGCCCTCGGCGAGGGTGCGCAGCACCAGGATGCACGGCATGGCGAACTCCCCGCCGGGAAACGACTTCAGCCGGCTGGAACCGACGGCGACCGCCCGCTCGGGGATCTCGCCGCGCGGGTACTCCTCGCCGGTGGTCGCGTCGAAGACGTGGGTGGACGCGGTCAGGATCCCGCCGGCGCCGAGCTTGGCGCCGCGGCGCACCCTGGCTCCGTCGACGACCATGCACCGACTGCCGACGAAGGCGTCGTCCTCGACGACGACCGGGACCGCGTTCGGCGGTTCGAGCACGCCGCCGAGCCCGACCCCGCCCGAGAGGTGCACGTTGCGGCCGACCTGGGCGCAGGACCCGACGGTCGCCCAGGTGTCGACCAGAGTGCCCGCGCCGACATAGCCGCCGATGTTGGTGTAGCTGGGCATGAGGATCGCGCCGGGCTGGACGTGCGCACCCCAGCGGACGATGGCCCCCGGCACCACCCGGACGCCGTCGAAGCGGGTCTTCAGCGGCATCCGGTCGTGGTAGTGGAAGTCCCCGGCGGCCGACTCGGCCATCGGTAGAACCTTGAAGGACAGCAGGATCGCCCGCTTTGCCCGCTCGTCGACGACGACCGAGCCGTCCGCGGCGACGGTCGCGACGCGGGCGACCCCGGCGTCGATGGCGTCGACGGCCGCGACGACGGTCTTACGGGCGTCGGCGTCGTCAGGGGTCAGGTCGGCCCGGCGATCCCACAGTTCGTCGACGATGGGATCGATCGGGGAGTCGAAAGTCGTGTTGGGTGCGGTCACAGGCCCGACCTTATGAGGTCGGCCGCGATGGCGGCCACGCTATGGCTGCGTCCGTCCCCCACCAGCCCGTCGATGCGAAGCTCGCGGGGTCGATCCTGACGGCAGCGGCGGCTGCTGCGGCCGGCCCACCGGCCGGCCGCAGCGTCAGCGAATGTCCGGCTCGCCGTTCCACGGACCGCCGGCGGCGTGGCGGCCGGCCCCGGAGGGCGGGCCCTGGCCGGTCGGCGGGTCGTCGTAGTCAGCCGGCCGGTCGTAGCCCGCGGAGTCCTCGTAGCCACCCGCGTCGTCATATCCGACCTGGCTGTCGCGGCGGGTCGACTCCTCGTAGCCGCCCGGGCGGGCGCCGTGGGCGGAATGCCGTCCGTAGCGCGGGGAGCGCTCGTAGCCAGGCTGCCCCTCATAGCCAGGCTGGCCCTCGTAACCAGGCTGGCCCTCGTAACCAGGCTGCCCCTCATAGCCTGGTTGGCCCTCGTAACCAGGCTGGCCCTCATAGCCTGGTTGGCCCGGCTGGCCTTGGCGACCCAGCTGCCGCGCGTGACCCGGCTGCCGCTCGTAGCCAGGCTCGCCCTGGTAGCCGGGCTGCCCCTGATAGTTGGGCTGCCCCTCGTAACCGGCTGTGCCCTCGTAACCGGGCTGCCCCTCGTAGCCCGCCGGCCGCTGCTCGTACACGGGCCGGGTCTCGTAGGACGCCGCGGACTCGTAACGCGCCCGCCCCGGCCCGGCCGGGTAACCCGGGGCCGGGGGATATCCACCCGGCTGGCCGCCGTATCCGGCCGGGGGCCCGGACTGCGGGTAACCACCGCCGGCCGGCGGGCCACCGACCGGCCCGGTCTGGTGCGACCCCGTGCCGGGATGGCCCGCCACGACCGCCGGCGCCAGCATGGTCATCCGCTCGGGGACCGTCGCCACCTGGGAGTCCGGCGCCGTGAGGGCGACCCGGACGTGCTGGCGCCCGGCCTCTCCGTAGAACGTGCCCGGAGCGACCAGCACGCCGACCCCGGCGAGGGCGTCGACCGTGGCCCACGCGTCCTCGCCACGGGTGGCCCACAGGTACAGGCCGGCCTCGCTGTGATCGATGGTGAAGCCCGCGACCGCCAGCGCGGCCGCGAGCACCGCCCGCCGGTTGGCGTAGCGGGCCCGCTGGTCGGCGACGTGCATGTCGTCGGCGTAGGCGGCGGCCATCGCCGCCGCCACCGGCGTCGGCATCATGAAACCGGCATGCTTGCGGACCCCGAGCAGGCCCTCGACGAGCGCCGGGTCACCGGTGACGAAGCCGGCCCGGTAGCCCGCGAGGTTCGATCGTTTCGACAGGGAGTGCACCGCGAGCAGGCCCTCGTGCGAACCGCCGCAGACGTCCGGATGCAGCACCGAGACGGGCCGGCTCTCCCAGCCCAGCTCGATGTAGCACTCGTCGCTGGCGACGATGACACCCCGCTCGCGGGCCCAGGTGACCACGGCCCGCATCTCGTCGATCGTCAGCACCCGGCCCGTCGGGTTTCCGGGCGAGTTCAGCCAGACGAGCGTCACCCCGTCCGCGGGGCCGATGACCGGCTCGCAGCGAGCCAGCAACGCCCCGACCTCGTAGGTCGGGTAGGCCGGCGTCGGTACCCAGACCCGGTCCCCTGGTTCGAGACCGAGCTGCCCCGGGAGCTGGGCGACCAGCTCCTTGGTACCGAGCACCGGCAGGACGGCCCCCGGATCGACGAGGACGCCGAGCCGGCGGGCCAACCAGCCCGCCGCCGACTCTCGAAGATCCGGGGTGCCGCTTGTCAACGGATAGCCCGGAGCATCCGCGGCACCGGCCAGCGCCTGCTGGACGACGACCGGTGTGGAGTCGACCGGAGTCCCGACCGAGAGGTCGACGAGCCCGTAGGGGTGCGTGCGGGCCTTCTCCTTGAACGAGACGAGCTGGTCCCAGGGGAAGTCGGGCAGCCGCACCCGGGAACGGGCAGGTGACCGCAGGACTCCGGAGGTGTTGCCCGACCGCCCAGCGCCGCTCAGGACTCGCCCTGGGGGGCCAGCGCGGCGACCGTCGGCGGGTCGAAGTCCAGTGCGCCGACCTTCGAGGCACCGCCCGGCGAACCGAGCTCCTCGAAGAAGTTCGCGTTGGTGTCGGTGTACCCCTTCCACTGATCGGGGACATCGTCCTCGTAGTAGATGGCCTCCACCGGGCAGACGGGTTCACATGCTCCGCAGTCGACGCACTCGTCGGGCTGGATGTAGAGCATCCGTCCGCCCTCGTAGATGCAGTCGACCGGGCACTCTTCGATACAGGCCCTGTCCTTGACATCGACGCAGGGCTCCGCGATGACGTAGGTCACCGGTTGTTCCTCCTCGGGCTCGCGGGCGACTGAGTCCTTAGTATCGACATGGACAGTTCCGTGTCGACAACAAGGGCGTGCACTGGTGGTGTATGTCGTCCGCATCACTCAGGCCGACATCGGCGCGCGAGTCATGATCCGCAGGCGCATCCCGGGTCCGATACCTCTCAGTGACGTTCTCGGGACATTGCGGTCATGGTCAGCGCACGTACTGACGGTCGAAACGGCGGAGGGCACACGCGTCCAGATTACCGAGGATGACGTGGTCGCGGCACGCGTCATACCCCCTCGCCCCCCCGCGCGGCGACCACGCGCCGGCGCGGATGCCCAGGTCCCGACCGCGCCAGGTCGCCTGGAGGCCGCATCGGACATACCGGCTCCGGGCACCATCGTCCGAACCCGGCCGGTCCGACGCGCGACAATCCCAGACATGACGGAACAGGGCACTGCGCCGAACCCGGCCCCGGGGACGGCGACCGAGACTACCGGCGGGCAGGCGGCGTCCCCGAGCGACGCCGGCAGCGACGCCGGCAGCGACGCCGGCGAGGCGGCGCGCGGATGAGCGCCCGCGGCCGCAGCCGATTCGCCGAGGTCATCCGGCGCGAGCCCGTCGACCTGGCCGTCGCCTGCCACCTGCTCGCCGCCGAGGCGGACGCGACCGCCGACGACACCGACGCCGCGGCCACCCTCGAGGCCCTCAACGCCCTCGCCGCCCGCGCCCGCCCGCTGCTCGCCGCCCGGGCCACCGCCAGCCGGGGTTTCCCGAGGGTGGAGCGAGGCACCCCCCCGCCGGCCGGTGGCGTCGAGGGGGGGCAGGGGCAGCCGGGGGCCGGCGCCGACCCGGCCGGCCGGGTCGGCGAGCCGCGCCGCTTCGGCGCCCTTGATCCACGAACCGCGGCGGAGGCCCTACACGAGGCACTCGGGCTCGATGCCGGCTTCGCCGGTTCCGAGGGCGACTACGACGATCTGCGTTCCTCGTTGCTGCCCGACGTGCTGCGCCGCCGCCGGGGCCTGCCGATCCTGCTCTCCGTCGTCTGGCTGGAGGTGGCCCACCGGCTCGGGGTCGCCTCCTACCTGGTCGGGCTGCCGGGCCATGTGGTCGTCGCCGTCGGCTCGCCCGAGGACTTCGTGCTCGTCGACCCGTTCGCGGCCGGCCGGCTGCTGACCATCCACGATGCCGCGGCGAAGGTCCGCGCGGCCGGGGTCGCGTTCAACCGGGCGCACCTGGCCCCGATGGATCCCCAGGACGTGCTGACCCGCATCCTCGGCAACGTCCGCATCCTCGCCGCCCGTTCGGACACGCCGCGGACCCGGCTGTGGGCCGTCGAGCTCTCGCTACTGCTCCCGCACCACCCGGCGAGCCTGCGCCGCGAGCGCGGCGAGCTGCGCGTGCGGCTCGGCGATTTCCTCGGCGGCGCGATCGACCTGACGGCCTTCGCCGACACGGTGGCCGAGGTGGAGCCGGCCGCGGCCGCCGCCGCCCGCCAGGCTGCCGCGGCGGCCCGCGCCCGCCTCAACTGAGGCGGTATCAACCCGGCCCGGTTGCAGCTCGGCCCGGTTGCAGCTCGGCCCGGTTTCAGCCGGCCCGCTCGGTGCCACCGTCCTGGGCGGGGACCGGCTCGCGGGACGGCGCGGTGTCGAGGTATTTCCCCTCGAAGAAGACGAGCGGGGCGGCGTCGTCACGAGACTGCGCGAGCGACACCACCTCGCCGATGACCAGGGTGTGATCCCCGCCGAGGTGGGTCGACACCGTCCGGCACTCGAAGACCGACAGGGCGCCGTCGAGCAGGACGACCCCGGTCTGCTCCCCGAGCGTGTGCGGCCACTGGGCGAACATGTCGCCGGACTGTTCGTAGGCATGCCGGGCGAAGAACCCTGCGGCCTCGGCCATGTCGGCGGCCAGCACCGAGACACCCCAGACCCCGGCCGCCAGCAGCGGGGCGTGGAACCGGGCGTCGCGGCGGATGCTCACCAGCACCAGCAGCGGGTCGAGGGAGACCGAGACGAACGAGTTCGCCGTCATCCCGAGGTGGCGCCCCTCGGGGGCGGCAGGGGTGGTGAGAACCGTCACACCAGTGGCGAACCGGCCGATCGCCCGGCGGAAGTCACCCGCGTCCAGGGGGAGCCGAACGGCGGGCGAACCACTGCGGATCTCCTGCGGCGGGCTGCCCACCCGGCTCACGCTACCGCCGCGATCCCCGGCTGTACCCCCGGAAGCAGGAGCCGGTGACATCTCGCACAGAGTTCTGACGTTCCGCTGTTGCGGGCGTGCACCGGTACGGCCGGCAGGGAACGTCCCGGCGCCCGGTCAGCGCGGGGGCGGGAGCACGGTGAACCCGCGGCGCGCCCCGCCGAGGACCGCCACGACGATCGGGCTCAGGCCGCCGAGCAGCAGAAACGCATACGCGGTGGCGCTGGATTGCAGCAGCAGGTCACCCTCGGGGCGGGAGGCGGCGAGCAGCAGCACCACCGGCATCCAGCCGATCAGCACCGTCGCCGGCCCCAGCCGGGTACCGGTCAGCCAGCGCACCAGCAGCGCCGCCGCCCCGTTGCCCACCAACGCCAGCAGCAGTCCGACGGACAGCAGCGTGCCGCCCGGGCGAGGGCCGTCGGGGACGAGAAAGACGCCGTAGAGGCCCAGCCCGACACCGAGGACGACCCCCAGCGCGTAGGAGAATCCGAGGAAGACCCGGCCCGGCTCCGGTTCGGCCGGCGGCGCCGCGATACCAGCGCCACCCCCGGACTTGGCTCCCCCTGGGGACTTGGCACCGCTCGCGGACTTGGCACCACCCCCGGACTTGGCACCACCCCCGGACTTGGCACCGCTCGCGGACCTGGCACCGCTCGCGGACCTGGCGCCCTGGGCCGGGCCCGCCCCCGGTTGCCCGGACGGCCGGGATGACTCGGACGAGCGCGACGAAGGCGGCGTCCGACGGGGACCGGTACCGGGGCGGGCCATGCTCCGACAGTAGGACATGATGCGCCACAATCGCCTGGGCAGTCCGCCCGCATCCCCCCACCGGGCGGCGGATTGCGACGCCGGCCACGCCCCGCC
>NZ_JAMPTM010000159.1 GCF_025403375.1 Frankia gtarii | reverse complement strand
CAGGAGATGAACCGGACACGAAAGCCTCCGGATCGGCAGGGGAGCGACGACGATCTCGGGTGGCGGTGTCCCCGGAGTCCCCCGGGGACACCGCGGTGGTCGGCGCCCCCGGGACCCCCCGAGTCGGGACCGGGCCGCCGCCGGCGGGCCAGCGACGCCCCCGAACGTCGGGCGCCACCGTGAGCAACCCGGTCTGGTCCGATCAAACCGCCACGTGCCCGTGCAGACCCCGTATCTCGGCGGCTTTCGGGAAAATGACCCCCGCGCGAGGTCAGCGGATGTGCATCCCGGAGATCGCCCGGGCGATGACGAGCCGCTGGATCTCCGACGTCCCCTCGAAGATCGTGTAGATCTTGGAGTCGCGGAACATTCGTTCCACGGGATGATCGCGGCTGTAGCCGGCACCGCCGAGGATCTGCACCGCCTTCTCCGTCGCCCAGACCGCGACCTCGCTGGCCTTGAGCTTGCTCATCGACCCCTCGCCGGCCTCGAACGGCCGGCCGTTGTGGCCCATCCAGGCGGCCCGCCAGATGAGCAGCCGGGCCGCGTCGATCTCCATCCGCATGTCGGCGAGGGCGAAGGCGATCGCCTGATTGGAGATGATCGGCCGGCCGAACTGCTCACGCTCACGGGCGTAGGCCAGGGCGTACTCGTACGCGGCGCGCGCGATGCCGATGGCCTGGGCCCCGACGATGGGCCGGGTGACCTCGAAGGTCGCCAGCGCGGCCTGGCCGGAGGCGCGCCGGCCGGTGCGGGCGGCGGCGAGGCGCTCGTCGAGCCGCTCCCGGCCGCCGAGCAGGCAGCGCCCCGGGACCCGCACGTCGTCGAGGAACACGTCCGCGGTGTGCGAGGCCCGCAGGCCCAGCTTGCGGATCTTGCGGGACGCGCTGAGACCGGGGGTGCCCGGCGGGACGACGAACGCCGCCTGGCCACGTGAGCCCAGCTCCGGATCCACCGAGGCGACGACGACGTGGACGGCGGCGATGCCACCGTTGGTGATCCAGGCCTTCTGGCCGCTGAGGATCCATTCGTCGGTGGTGGGGTCGTGCCGGGCCCGAACCCGCATGGCCGACACGTCCGAGCCGGCGCTCGGCTCCGAGACGCAGAACGCGGCGACCTTCGGGTCTGCCGCATCGCCGAAGCACTGCGGTGCCCACTCGCCGATCTGCTCGGGGGTACCGGCGGAGACGATGCCGGCGACGCCGAGCGTCGTGCCCATGATCGACATTCCGATCCCGGCATCGCCCCAGAACAGCTCCTCGGACACCAGGGGCAGCGACAGGCCGGTGGGATCCGCCCACAGGGTGGCCAGGGCGTCGAAGTCGTACAGGCCGATCTTCGCCGCCTCCTGGATGATCGGCCACGGTGTCTGCTCACGCTCGTCCCAGTCCGATGCCGCGGGGCGGACCACGTCGGCGGCGAAACCGTGCACCCAGGAACGCAGCTCCCGCTGCTCGTCGCTCAGGTCGAGCCCGAACCCTCCGCTCATCGACGCCCTCCGCTCATCGACGCCCTCCGCTCATCGACGCCGCGTCAGACGCGATCGTCGGAGCCGGCAACGTCGAGGACGTCGTCGACGCGGCGCCGCGGGGTCGGGCCGAGTGGCTCGGTATCCGACCGCAGGTAGCCGACTCGCAGGATCATCTGGACGTGCCCCAGCCCGCCGGTGGCCCCGCGGAACTGCTCGCGCATGCCCTCGACGTCGATCGCCTGCGACATCGGCGAGGTGGCGAGGCCGAGCGCCGTCGCCGTGAGCCACACCCGCTGCATCGCCTCACCGGCCCGCAGCCGGTCGGCGGTGGTGTCGGCATCGGTGCCGATCAGCAGGATGCCGGGCCGCTCCACGTCGTACTCCCGCAGCAGCGTGCCCGCCTCGCCGACCACGTCGAGGTCACGCATCGGGAACTCGGACTGGCGGGGCGCGTCGGAGTGGACGACCGCGCTGCGCGGAATGCCGTCGGGGGCGGGCGCCGTCCGGCTCCACGACGCCAGCTCCTTGCGGTAGTCGTCGTTGTGCTCCTCGATCCAGTCCGCCCGCGAGAGCAGGACGCTGACCTGCACGCGCAGGCCCGGATCGGTCGGCGCGGTGAGCCAGGCGCCGTGCGCCTCGGCCGCGTCGCGCAACTGGGCGATGACGTCCTCGGACAGGGGCTGGTCGTCGAAGGGACGGCGGTCGGTGTGCCGGCGGGGGATGGCCTCGACGAGGGCCCGCTCGGCGTCGTCGGCGGGCCGCTGCCCGATGATCGTGACGGTGGCCAGGCGCTTCGAGCGGAAGTCATCGCCGTCCGCCACGAGCTCGACGGCCGGCTCCAGACCGCGCACCCGCAGCGCCAGCCGGGCGTTGCACAGCGCCGCGCCGCAGCTGAGCAGCAGCTGCCGACCCTCGGGATCGGCGATGTCGAGCTGACGGGAGCCGTCGGCGAGGAGAGTCAGTCCGTCCGCCTCGAGCCGCCACAGCCAGGGCTGGGTGTTGTGGATGGAGGGCGCCGTGGCGGCGGCCGCGACCACCTCCCGGGCCAGGCCGGGCGACAACGGGAGCAGTGCGGACCGCTGTGCATCGTTGGACATGTCAGCCTCCCTTCCTCTCGAGTATCTACCCCCAGCCTGCGGGACGATCGCGTTCGGGGCATGCGCCGACCGGAACCCACAGGTCGGGACCGACGGCCGTGCGGCGGGAGTCGAGTGGCAGGTGTCCCGCGCCTCGTCCGCCTGCTGGCACCGACGACCTGCTGGTACCGGCGACCTGCTGGCACCGGCGAAAGGCGATGAAATCATCTCCGAGGGCGCTGGCCGGTCGCCGGCGGCCGGTGGCGCCGGAGTGGGCGCGGGCAGCGGGGGTAGTCCCAGTGCATGGTTGGAACTGACACCGAGGCGGTGGTCGCCGAGCTGCTCACCCGCCATGGGCGGACGTACGCCGACGAGATCGACGCGGACGTGCCGGCCGACACCGCCGAGGCGATGTTCAGGCTGACCGTCTTCGCCCTGCTCGCCAGCGCCCGCATCCGGACCGCGGCGGCCGCCCAGGCCACCCGTGCGCTGATGGACGCGGGCTGGACGGATGCCGCGTCGATGGCCGAGGCGACCTGGGAGGAGCGCACCCGCGTCCTCAACCGCAACGGCTATGCCCGCTACGACGAGAGCGCCTCCCGCCAGCTCGCCGACGCCAGTCGCCACCTGTCGGAAACCTACGACGGTGACATCCGGCACCTGCGTGAGGCCGCGGACCACTTCCCGGACCGCGAGCGAGCGCTGCTGCAGAAGATCAAGGGTATCGGCCCGGTGGGGGCCGATATCTTCCTGGGCGAGGCCCAGGCCGGCTGGGACGAGCTTGTCCCCTATCTCGACGAGCGGGTGCGCCGCACCGCGGGCGAGCTCGGACTGCCGACCAGCCCGCCGCAGTTCCTGGAGCTGGTCGACCGCGCCGACCTGCCCCGGCTGGTCGCGGCGCTGGTCCGGGTGCGGCAGGAGCGCGACGTCGGCGACCTGCGGGAGTCGGCTTCCGACCACTCCTGACTCCTCACCGTCTGGACCACACCGTGTTCTGACCTGCACCCCCCGTTTGGCGCAGCCCAGACGGATGGGTGATCAGACGTCCTGGTCCGACGTCCGTAACCTGGAACACGCGCCGGTGCGGCGTTGCGGCCACCGTGCCCGGGTACGGTTCGGGACGCCGTCGCCGTCGTGGTCTTCTGTCCACCTGATCCGCCGACGCAGCCTGGCCGGATACGGGTCTGCGCGGCGGGCCGGGATGGTTCGCGTGGAGGGTGTTGTAATCTTTCTTGCTCACCGGTCCGCGCCTGGCGGGCAGGTCGGGCCATGGTGGGCGGCCGGAGCCTGCGGCCGCCTGGTCGGATCGGCTGTCGCACCGGAGTTTGGCGAGCTACGCCGGTGCGACGTCGGCGCAGCGGCGTAGCCTCGCAGGCCGACCGGCGACGAAGCCGACGTGAGCCGATCTAGCCATCGAACCCGAAACCGACCGGGAGGAGCGCCGGTGCCGACCATGCAGGATGTCGAGCGCGCCCGTGAACAGGCCTACCTCGACACGCTGTACACCCGGCTGGACGAGGTCCGGGAGATCACCCGGGAGCAGCTGCGCGGGGTGCTGCTCAACGTCGGCACGGGCACTCCGCAGTCGATCGTCGAGCGGGACGTGTTCGCCGCGGCGCATGCCGACCGGCTCGCCCGCCTCGACGCGGCCGAGGGCCGGCTCTGCTTCGGCGCCATGGATCATGATGACGGCCGGCGCACCTACATCGGGCGGATCGGGCTGTCCGACAGCGAGCAGGAGCCCATCCTCGTCGACTGGCGCGCCCCTGTCGCCACCGCCTTCTACCGGGCGACCCTCGCCGATCCGCAGGGCCTCGTCCGTCGCCGGCACCTGCGCACCCGGGGACGGGAGGTCACCGGGATCGCGGACGACCCACTGGGGCCGATCGGGTCGGCGCCGGGCGGCGCGGTGGCACAGTCCGGGGACTCGATGCTGCTGGAGACGCTCGCGGCGCCGCGTACCGGCCGCATGCACGACATCATCGCGACTCTGCAGGCCGAGCAGGACCGCATCATCCGGGCCCGGGCCAACGGCATCCTCGTCGTCGACGGCGGCCCGGGGACCGGCAAGACGGCGGTGGCGCTGCACCGCGCGGCCTACCTGCTGTACAACGACCGGGCCCGGCTCGACCAGTCCGGTGTGCTGATCGTGGGGCCGAGCCCGGTGTTCCTGCGCTACATCGATCAGGTGCTGCCGTCGCTCGGCGAGACCGGGGTGGTCTTCGCGACCCCCGGGCGGCTGTTTCCCGGGGTCGACGCCACCGGCACCGAACCGGTCGAGGTCGCCACCCTCAAGGGCGACCCACGGATGGCCGAGGTAGTCGCCGGGGCGGTCCGGGACCGCCAGCGCCTGCCCCACCAGGAGCTGGTGATCAACTACGACGACCATGTGCTGCGGCTCGGCCAGGACACCGTCGCCCGTGCCCGCACCCGGGCCCGCCGCAGCCGCCGCCCGCACAACTCGGCCCGGCGGGTCTTCCTGCGCGAGCTGCTCGCCGAGCTCACCACCCAGGTGGTCCGTCAGATTCCCGGCGGCCTGCTCGACGCCGACGAGCGCGGGCAGATCACCCGCGACCTGTGGGCGGAGAAGGAGATTCGGACGGTTCTCGACGGGCTGTGGCCGCTGCTGACGCCGCAGCAGCTCATCGGTGACCTGTTCGCCGACCCGGACGCGCTCGCCCGGGCGGCGGGCAGCCGCCTGCGGCCGGCCGAACGAACCCTGTTGCAGGACCTGCCCCCGGCCCGGCCCGGCCGGTCGCTGCCCGGCCGGTCGTTGCCCGGCGCCGGTGGGCCGCGGGCGTTGCAGGCCGCCGGCGTCGGCGGTCCGGAGGCGGTGGACGACGCCGACGACCTGTTCGCTGCGGCGAACCTGCTTCCGACCGCCGCGGGCGCCGGCTCCGCCGGTCCCCGGGCCGCGTCCAGGATTCCGGTCCCGCGCACGGGTGATCCGACCGTCGCCGCCGACCGGCCCACCACTGCGCGGGCCGCCGGTGGCGAGCGACGCTGGACCCCGGCGGACGTGCCGCTGCTCGACGAGGCAGCCGAGCTGCTCGGGGACCCCGAGGAGGAGGCGGGCCTCGAGGCGGCCCGGCGCGCCGACCGGGAGCGGGCGGAGGAACGCGAGTACGCCCGCGGCGTGGTCGACATGCTGGGCCTGGAGGGGCAGATCGACGCGGCGGCGCTCGCCGACCGCTGGTCCGGCCCTCGGGTGCGGCGTTCCGCCGCCGAGCATGCCCGGGAGGACCGCAGCTGGGCGTTCGGCCATCTGATCGTCGACGAGGCCCAGGAGGTCTCCCCGATGCTGTGGCGGCTGCTGTGGCGTCGCTGCCCGGGGCGCACGGCCACCCTCGTCGGGGACCTCGCCCAGACTGCCCGGCCGGGTGCGCCGACGAGCTGGGCGGAGCTGCTGGCGCCCGTGGTCGACGAGCGGTTCACGGTGGAACGGCTCAGCGTCAACTACCGCACCCCGCAGGAGATCATGGACGTCGCGGCGGAGGTTCTGCGTGCACAGAACCCGTCGTTGACGGCACCGGTCTCGGTCCGCGCGGTGGGCCGCCGACCCACGGCGCTGCGGGTCGGCGACGTCGCCGTCGAGGACGTTCCCGGGCTCGCGCGGCTGTTGGGGGACGCGCCGTCCCCCGCGGGTGAGCCGTCCGCGCAGCTGCTGGCCGCCGTCGCACATGCGGCCAGACGGGAGGCGGCGGGGGGCCCCGGCCGCGTGGCTGTGATCACGCGGCCCCGCGACGTGCTGGCCCTGCGTTCGGCGCTGATGGCCCTGCTGCCCGACCTGGCCGTCGTCGCCGACTCGGTCGACCCGGCCAGCGCCGCCGGCAACGCGTTGGACGCGCCGGTCGCGGTGCTCAGCGTGGCGGAGACCAAGGGCCTGGAGTTCGACGCGGTGGTGCTCGTCGAACCGGCCGCGCTGCTCACCGAGCCGACCCGGGGCCTTGCCGATCTCTACGTCGCGCTGACCCGGGCCACCCGCTCGCTCAGCGTCGTCCATTCCGGCGAGCTCCCGCCGGTCCTGGGCGGCCTCGACCAGGAATGCCCTGACCGCCGGTGATCTGACGGTCGGTGATCCGGCGGTCGGTGACCGACCGGCTCAGCCGCCGTCGCCCATCGCCGCCATCCGGGCCGCCACCTCCTGCGGGGGCACCTCCTCGATCCGGGAGGCGATGCTCCAGCGGTGGCCGAACGGGTCGGTGAACTGGCCGGACCGGTCGCCGTAGAACTGGTCCGCCACCGGTCGCACCGCGGTGGCGCCGGCGGCGAGGGCGCGATCGTAGGTGGCGTCGACGTCCTCGACGTACAGCGAGATCGTCACCGGTGACCCGCCGACCGAGGCCGGGCTCAGGGCACCCACCTCGGGGAACTCGTCGGAAAGCATGAGCACCGAGTCACCGAGGTCGAGTTCGGCGTGGCCCAGCTTCCCGCCGGGCCCCGGCATGCGTACACGCTCGGTGGCACCGAGCACGGCGGTGTAGAACTCGATCGCCGCGGCCGCGTCGGCGACACACAGGTAGGGACTCAGCCGGGGCTCGTTGTTGGGGATGGGGGAGATGTCATTCATAGTCAACTCCTGATGACGAAACAGCTAGGACGGATCGGGCACAAGGCGACGAATAGCCCGATCCCGTGCGAGCGGCTCGGTCCAGCGGCCAGGATGGTTGGGTGATGCGGGACGAGGACAGGTCGCGGGACCAGGCGCCGCTCGGGGCGGGACGGGGGCATCGTCTCCCGCGGGTCCGACAGTTTCGGCCCGCCGGCCGCGCGGATCTCGCCGAGCCCGGCGGCACGGACCGGGCCGAGCTGGTCGCCCGGCTGCGGTCGGCACTGGGTGAGCGGCCGGGTGCGTCCGCCGTCGACGGCTCTGCCGTCGACGCCTCCGCCCGGCGGCGGGCGGAGTACTCCTCGGACGCGTCGAACTACCGGGTGCCGCCCGCGGTGGTGGTGTTCCCGCGGGAGGTCGACGACATCGCGGCGGTCGCCGAGGTCTGCCGGGCCACCGGCACCCCGCTGACCACCCGGGGCGCCGGCACCTCGATCGCCGGCAACGCGGTCGGCCCCGGCGTCGTGGTGGACGTCAGCCGGCACCTGGACCGCATTGTCGCGCTGGACCCCGCCGCACGCACCGCCACCGTGCAACCCGGGGTCGTCCTCGACCGGCTGCAGGCCGCCGCCGGCCGCCATGGCCTGCGCTTCGGCCCGGACCCGTCCACCCACGCCCGCTGCACCCTCGGCGGGATGATCGGCAACAACGCCTGTGGCTCGCGCGCGATCGCCTACGGTCGCACCGCGGACAACGTCCTGTCCCTCGACGTGCTCGACGGCACCGGTCGCCGGTGGCGCGTCGGCGCCGGCGAGCGCAACGAAATCCCCGGGCTCGACGCGTTCGTCCGGGCGAACCTGGCGACGCTGCGCACGGAGTTCGGGCGATTTGGCCGCCAGGTGTCCGGCTACTCCCTGGAGCACCTGCTCCCGGAGCGGGGCGCGGACCTGGCCAGGGCGCTGGTGGGCACCGAGGGGACCTGCGTGGTCGTGCTCGGCGCGACCGTGCGGCTGGTGGCGCCCCCGCCCGCGACCGCCATGGTGGTGCTCGGCTATCCCGACATGCCGGCCGCCGCGGACGCCGTGGTGCCGCTGCGGGCGCACGGGCCGCTGGCGATGGAGGGTATGGACGCCCGGCTGGTCGACATCGTCCGCCGCCACCGTGGGGCGGGCGCGGTGCCGGCGTTGCCGGCCGGCACCGGCTGGCTGTTCGTCGAGGTCGGTGGAGATACCCCGGAGCAGGCCGTGGCGGCCGGCCAGGCGTTGGCGGCCGACGCGGGGACGTCGGCGGTTCGCGTGCTGGCGACCGGGTCCGAGAGCCGCGCGTTGTGGCGGATCAGGGAGGACGGTGCGGGGCTGGCCGGACGGACCGCCGACGGCGAGCCGGCCTGGCCCGGCTGGGAGGACGCCGCGGTGCCGCCCGAGCGGCTCGGCGCCTACCTGCGCGACTTCGAGGAGCTGCTGCGCGCCCACCGGCTGGCCGGGGTGCCCTACGGCCATTTCGGTGACGGCTGCGTCCACGTCCGGCTCGACCTGCCGCTCGAGGTCGCGCCGGGCCGGCTGCGCGCCTTCCTCGGCGAGGCCGCCGACCTGGTCGCCGCGCACGGTGGGTCGCTGTCGGGCGAGCACGGCGACGGCCGGGCACGCAGCGAGCTGCTGCCCCGGATGTACTCGCCGGCCGCGATCGCCGCCTTTGCCGGGTTCAAGCACCTGTTCGACCCCGCGGACCTGCTCAACCCGGGTGTACTGGTCCGGCCCCGGCCGGTCGACGCCGACCTGCGCCTGCCCGCCGCCCGCCCGTTGCCCCTCGCCGGCGGCTTCGCCTTCGCCACCGATGCCGGGGACTTCGGGCGGGCCGTGCATCGCTGCGTCGGGCTCGGGACGTGCCGGGCCGACACGTCGGCGGCAGGCGGGTTCATGTGCCCGTCGTTCCTGGCAACCCGGGACGAGAAGGATTCCACCCGCGGGCGAGCCCGGGTGCTGCAGGAGATGGCGAACGGGACGCTGGTCCGGGGCGGCCCCGCCGCCCGGGAGGTCACCGAGGCGCTGGACCTGTGCCTGTCCTGCAAGGCCTGTGCGCATGACTGCGCGGCCGGGGTGGACATGGCGACCTACAAGTCCGAGGTGCTGTACCGGGCGCACCGTCGCCGGATCCGGCCGGTCGGCCACTACGTCCTCGGCTGGCTGCCGCGCTGGGCCCGACTCGCCGGCAGGGCGCCCGCGCTGGTCAACGCCGTGCTGTCCCGGCCCGTGCCGCGGCGGGCCCTGCTGCGCCTCGGTGGCATGGATCCCCGCCGCGACGTTCCCGCGTTCGCGGTCGAGCCGTTCAGCCGCTGGTGGCGGCAGGCGGCGCCGCGGCGAGATGACGGGGACCGGGACGTGGTGCTCTGGATCGACTCGTTCACCGAGTCGTTCTCGCCCGAGGTCGGCCGGGCGGCGGTCGAGGTGCTGTCCGCCGCCGGCTACCGGGTGATCGTGCCGCCCGGCCCGCTGTGCTGCGGGCTGACCTGGATCACCACCGGCCAGCTCGACGGGGCACGCCGACGGCTGCGGGCGACCGTGGCCGGCCTGGCGCCATACGTCCGCGCGGGCACGCCCGTCGTCGGTCTGGAGCCGTCCTGCACCGCGGTGCTGCGTGGCGACCTGACCGGGCTGCTTCCCGACGATCCGGCCGCGGCGCTGGTGGCGGGCGGGGTCCGCACGCTGGCCGAGCTACTGGCGGCCACCCCCGGCTGGGCGCCGCCGCGCCTGGACGGGGTGCGGGTGCTCGCCCAGCCGCACTGCCACCAGCACGCGGTCATGGGCTTCACCGCCGACCGCGACCTGCTCTCGGCGGCCGGCGCCCGGTTGGAGGTGCTCGCCGGCTGCTGTGGCCTGGCCGGCAACTTCGGGATGGAGGCCGGGCACTACGACGTCTCCGTCGCGATCGCCGAGCGGGGTATCGGCCGGGCGGCCGCGGCGGCTCCCGCCGACGCGGTGTTGCTCGCCGACGGCTTCTCCTGCCGGACCCAGGCCGCGCACGTCACCACCCGGCGCGGCCGCCATCTCGCCGAGCTGCTCGCCGTGCCCCCGTCCGTCGCCCCTGGCGCGCAGAGCCCCCGACCGTCGCAACCTGACGCGGCGGGCTCGGCGCAGGTGTAACCGGTCCGGACTCGTTCGATCCGGCCGATAGGACTGTTTGTCCGGCATCGGAATTTTTGACGTCGATGCCTTTTGTCGTCCCGCCCGCGGTCGCGAGCGTAGGTGGGTCATGGGCGCCGGTAAAGATACGCAGGATTGTCGGGAGAAATGTCGTGGATTTCCACGACGGTTGGGTCTGTCGACGGGTCGCGTAGCGGCGTCGGTTGTGTCTCGGAGTGTGCCTGGTGGGAACCCGTGCACACCTGTCGCGACCGTACGGTAATTTTTCGCTCGGCCTCGGGAGTTGTCAGGCCGAGATCGGGCCGGGGGTGTCAGGGAAATTGGCCCGATCCGCTGTTTATTTTTTTCGGCTGCAGCTGGGGGAAATTCACCATGCTCATCGGTACAACCAGGCCCGACAGACGCTGTGCCGCATTGCCGGTGGCCGCCGCCACGGGGAACGGGGACCATCCGGCGCTGGCCCGCTTCCTGATAGTGCGCGGACCGGGCGGAGGCCAGCCGCGATGACGCCGACGAATACCGGTGGTCTTCCCGACGACCTCACCGGCCTACTACGCCGGCCGGCACTGCCCCTGCCCCGCACCCCGCCGGACCAGCTGGTGGCGCCGGTGGCGCCGCGACTGTCCGTCGTGGTGCCGACGCGCAACGAGGCGCACAACGTCGAACCCCTGCTGCGCCGGCTCGACGACGCGCTGCGGGGCCTTGCCAGCGAGGTCATCTTCGTCGACGACTCCGACGACGGAACGCCCGAGGCGATCATCCGGGTCCGGCCGACGGTGGGCCTGCCGGTGCGGGTGCACCACCGCGCGCCGCGGGACCGGGTGGGTGGTCTCGGCGGCGCGGTCAGCGAGGGATTCGCCCTGTGTGCGGCCCCCTACGCCGTGATCATCGACGGGGATCTGCAGCACCCGCCGGAGACGATCCCCGCCCTGTTCGCCGCGGCCGAGCACGACGACGCCGATGTGGTCATCGGCAGCCGGTACATGCCCGGAGGCAGCGCCTCCGGCCTCGCCGGGGCCACCCGTCACCTCGTCTCCACCGGCTCGAACCTGCTCTGTCGGCTGGCGTTCCCGCGGCGGCTGCGTGGGGTCTCCGACGTGATGAGCGGCTTCTTCCTCGTCCGGGTGGCCGCGGTCGACCAGGCGGGGCTGCGCCCCGACGGCTACAAGATCCTGCTGGAGCTGCTGGCCACCGCCGGCCCGCTGCGCATCCGGGAGGTCGGCTACGCCTTCGCCGAGCGGCACGCCGGTGCGTCGAACGCCTCGATGTCCGAGGGGGTCCGGTTCGCCCGGCGGCTGTTCTCGCTGCGGGTTCCTCGCCCGGCGCGGTTCGCCCTGGTCGGGGCGTCCGGCACCGTCCCGAACCTGCTCGGCACCGCCGCGCTGCACCATCTCGGCCTGCACTACCTGGCCGCGGCGATCCTCGCCACGCAGCTCGCGATCGCCTGGAACTTCGTCGGTTGCGAACTGCTGGTCTGGGACCGTCAGGCCGGGTCGCGGCGGCGACGTTACCCGGCGTTCGCGATCATCAACAATCTCGACCTCGTCGTCCGGCTGCCGCTGCTCGCGCTGCTCGTCGGCCGGTGGGGGGTCGGCCTCGGCACGGCGACCCTGCTGTCGCTGGCCGCCGCGGTGATCGTCCGCTACCTGGTGGTGGAACGGCTGGTCTACCGCCGCCGGCCGGCGGGATCACCCGCGCCGACAACGCCCGCCGCGGCGGCCTCGCCCGCGCCGACGCGGGCGCCCTTCGGATCGGCACGAACCAGCCGGCCGAGCCGCCGGCCGGGCGTGAATCGGCCGGGCGGCCTGTCCTGGCCGGCTGGCACACCGGGGGAGGAGGCCTCCGATGCGGCCACGTGAACCGCGGCTGCGTGAACCGCAGCTGCGGCCAGGTGAGGTGCGGCCGCGGGCGCTGCGGGCACGTACGCCGCGGTCGCGCCGTTCAGCTCGGTCGGGCCGTCCAGTTCGGTCGGGCCGGGCCCTGGTCGCTGTGGTGTTGGTCTCGGCCGTCGGGCAGCTCGTCCTGCTGGTCGCCGCGGGCTCGCCGGCGGCGAAGGCACAGACCTGCTCGGACGATCAGTGGAACGCCGAGTTCCACGCCGGGACCGGTCTCGGTGGAGACCCGGCCGGGCAGCGCTGCGACGCCACGATCGACTTCGACTGGTCGGCGAACGGCCCCGGCGTCACCGGCATCGGCACCGTCGGCTATTCGGTGCGCTGGACGCGCCAGGTCACTCTCGCCGCCGGCTCCTACACGGCGAACGTGACCGGCGACGACGGCGTCCGGGTGCTCATCGACGGGCAGTCCGTCGTTGACGGCTGGGGTGACCACGGCCCGCAGACGTTCACCGGCATCCGCACGCTGGCCGCGGGTGCCCACACGATCGTCGTCGAGTACTACCAGAACGCCGGCGGCGCCATGGTCGAGTTCGACCTCACCGGTGGGCCGGGGGAGCCGCGCGGCCCCGGGCCCGACTGCGCGGCCGGCGAATGGGCGGGTACCTACTTCTCGAACCGGACGCTGAGCGGCACCGGGGTGCCCCGCTGCTCGGCGAGTGTCGACTACGCCTGGGGTGACGACGGTCCCGGCCTGGCCGGCATCGGCGCCGACAACTTCTCCGCCCGTTGGACGCGGACGGAGACCTTCGTCGCCGGCACCCTGACGGTCACCGCCACCGCCGACGACGGGATCCGGGTCTACCTCGACGACCAGCCGATCATCGACCGATGGCGCGACCAGGGCCCCACGACCTACACGGCGAGCGTCGAGGTCACCGCCGGCAGCCACGCCGTCCGGGCGGAGTACTACGAGCGCTCCGGGGGCGCGACCGCTCGGGTCGGCTACACCCTCACCCCCGCGCCGGTGTGCAACGGCCTGCAGTGGTCGGCCCAGTACTTCGACAACGTCACGCTCGCCGGCACACCGACGCCGGCACGCTGCGAGAACGGCCTGCGCCACGACTTCGGTGACAGCGGGCCGGGCCTGCCCGGCATCGGCCCGGACGCCTTCTCCGCCCGCTGGACCCGGGTCGACCGCTTCGCCGCCGGTCCGATCAGGATCACCGCGACCGCCGACGACGGGGTGCGCGTCTACGTCGACGGCACCCGGGCGATCGACGGCTGGAACGACCAGGGCCCGACCACCTTCACCGCCACCCTGACGGTGACCGCGGGCACCCACACGATCATCACCGAGTACTACGACCGGGCAGGTGGGGCGCAGATCCGCGTCGACTACACCGGCGGCGGCGACCCCGTCCCGCTGTCGGCCCCGCCGCCGGGCGGATGCACCGCCGACTGCGGCGGGACCTGGCAGACGCTCAGCTATCCGGCGTCCGTCCGGTCCGTGCACGCCAGCGTCCTGCGCACCGGGAACGTGCTGCTCGTCGCCGGCTCCGGAAACGACCTGTCCGCCTTCGACTCGGGCACCTTCAAGTCCAGCGTGTGGAATCCGAGCACCGGTCAATTCAAAGATGTTCCTATTGCGGATGACCTCTTCTGCTCCGGCCACGTCCAGCTTCCGGACGGTCGAATCCTGCTGGCCGGCGGGACGGCCGCTTACTCCACCGCCACCTCCAACTACAAGGGCCTGGCGAAGAGCTACATCTTCGATCCCGTGGCCGACACGTACACGGCGACGAACGACCTGCCCGGCGGCGGCCACTGGTATCCCAGCCTGATCGCGCTGGGCGACGGCGACGTTCTCGCCGTGGGTGGTCTGGACCAGAACGCGGGCGGCAGTGTCGCCACCGAGATGTTCGACAGCTCCCAGCAGAGCTGGCTGCCCGCCGCCGAAGTGCCGCAGACGTACTTCTTCTGGGGCCTCTACCCCGAACTGAAGCTGATGTCGGACGGGCGGCTGTTCTACGGCGGCGTCCACACCTTCGGCAACGCGCCGACGGAGGCCGGTTCGAACATCTACGACCCGGCCACGGCGACGGTCAACGACGTGCCCGGTCTGCGCCACGTGAACCTGCGCGACCAGGGCGCCTCGGTGCTGCTCCCGCCGGCCCAGGCCGGGCGGGTGCTGACCCTGGGGGGTGGCAACGGCGACGCCGGCGCCGACGCCATCGCCGCCACCGACCTCATCGACCTGCGCCAGGCCGACCCGCACTGGCAGCCCGGCCCGGACCTGCCGGCGGCGAAGATGTACGTCAGCGTCGTGATCCTGCCCGACGGGAAGGTCCTGGAGACCGGTGGGGGACGGCACCTGCGGTCCGACCCGGTGCACGAGGCGTCGATCTACGACCCGGTCGCGAACACGTTCACCTCGGTCCCGCCGGACCCCCAGGACCGGACCTACCACTCGCAGGCGTTCCTGCTGCCCGACGGCAGCGTCGCGGCGCTGGGGAACAACCCGCTGGACGGGTCGTTCAGCCAGACGATCTCCGTCTACCGGCCCTGGTACTTCAGCCGGCAGCGGCCCGCGATCACCCAGGCGGCCGACACGTTCGGCTACGGCTCGCGGCAGGCGCTGACGGTCGACGGCGACATCGGTCGGGTCACGCTGCTTCGGCCCGCGTCGGTGACCCACCAGGCCGATCCCAACCAGCGCAGCGTCGACCTGCCGGTATCGGCCGGCAGCCAGGGCGGCCAGATCCTGGTCGACGTCCCCGACAATCCGAACCTTCTTCCGCCGGGGTACTACATGATGTTCGCCCAGAACACCGCAGGGGTCCCCTCCGTGGCCCGATGGGTGCGGGTCGGATGAGCGCGTGCCTGGACGGGCCGCCCGTCCCGCCCTTCC
>NZ_JAMPTM010000158.1 GCF_025403375.1 Frankia gtarii | reverse complement strand
CCCGCCCGCCGCCACCGCCCCCGGCGGAGCCCGGCTCCGGCGGGGCGCTGGCGCCTGCCAGGCCGGCTCCACGTGCGGGATGCAGCAGGTGCATCATCCGCGGCACCGGTACGCCGACCGACGGTAGCGCCGCCGCGTACGCGGCGAGCTGCAGCACCGCCCCCGGCCGGGCCTGCCGGGCGAGCTTGGCGTCGTAGGGCTCGTAGTGACCCGGCGCGGCGGCCCCGCTGTGCGCGCCGGTTCTCGGGTCGAGATGCGCCGCGATCAGGAAGTCCGGACGGCCCTGGAAGGAGCCGTCGAACAGCACGCCCTGGTAGACCACCGGGGTACCGGCGGCGAGCGCGCGACGCGTCCGCTCGCCGGCGTCGGCGAGAGCGTCGAGGGTCGCCGCCGGACGAGGGATCTCCACCACCCCGCCGGCGCCGAAACACCGCCGCAGGTGCGCCAGCAGACGCCTTTCGTGGGCCGCTCCATGCCGGACCGCGGTCGGGTCCGGGGCACTGATCCGCAGCCGTCCGGGCAGCCCTCCCGCCGCACCCTCGGGCACGGTCCGGGCGGTGGTGGCGCCGACGGTCGACGGAGCGTCCACGCCGGCCTCCACGCCGTCGGCATCCCCACCCACGACGGACAACAGGCCGGTGGCAAGCGCATGGGTGAGCCCGACGCGGTGCCCGCACTCGACGTCGTCCACGAGATCGCCCGCGGAGACGACCCAGTGGTCGTCGAACCTCTGCACGTCACCATCCTGTCCGGATCATCCGACCGGTCCGGTTGCACATTGTCCCGCGTCCCCGCACCGGGATTCGACCGGGTCCGGATCACCGGCGCGCCGGCGTGAACGCCGCCGGGTAACCGGCGTCATGCCGGTCGACGAGCTCGACGCGACCCGTCCGTTCGGGCCACCTCGATCAGGTGCACCGGGTCCACGCGGGTGGGTGGGAGAGAGAGCGAACGTTCATGTGACAATCGTCACATGAAGACGCCGATGCCACCCGCCCCGGAGGCGGGTCGCCACGCAGCGTATGGATCCGGTACAAAACCACGGAAACTTGAACAACGTCATTGAAAAGCTCGCTCTTACCGACCCGAATCTCCTGTAATGCCGTCGCCGGCGTGATCGTCCGCCTTGCGGGATCGAGCGGTCCCACCGCGCGGCTGCAGGCGCGCGCTCGAATGACGGATCTACCGGGTCGGTGAAAATCCGCCCCGACGCCCATTCAGTCGTCGGTGTAGCCGCCGTCACGATTTCCCTCGGCGTTCACGCCGCCCTGGACACGATCCGGACCCCGCCGTCACGAGCCGGTACTACGATGAAACGCAAAGAAGATCATATAGTGAGGTGGGTGGCCGCCGCCGGTCCTCGCGATCCGACCTGGCGAGGCGAGGTCCCCGCCGCGCGTGGCCAGACGACACCGCCTGGCGACACCACCCGGCGACACCGCCTGGCGACACCATCCGGCGACGGGGGACGTTGAGCCCCGGGAGGACGCACCATGCCAGCTTCCCGGCCGGATCGGTCGACACAGGTTTTCCCACCCGCCCGTGAGCCCGCGGCACCTGCGGATGTCGTGCTCGCCGACGGCGGCTCGGTCACGGTGCGGCCGCTGGGCCCCGCGGACACCGGCCGGCTGAGCGCCTTCCAGCTGCGCCTTCGCGCGGCGAATCCGCATGACCCGGATCTGGCCAGCGCCACGGCGGATCCTGCGCTGATCGCCGAGCGGGTCATCTCGCCCGACAGCCGGACATCCGCGGTGCTCGGTGCCCTCGCCGGCGACGAAGTCGTCGGGATCGTCGAGTACAGCAAGATCGGCGGCGGCGACGACGCGCGGTTCGGGATCCTGGTCGAGAGCGCGCATCAGGGGCGAGGACTCGGCACGCTGCTCATCGACACGCTCATCGACACCGCCGGGGCAGGCGGGGTGCGCCGGCTCGTCGCGGACGTGCCCGCGAGCAGCCGGCGGGTTCTGGAGGTTCTGCGTTCGGTCGGTTTCGACCTCACGCCCGCGGAGGGCAACCAGATCCGCGTGAACTACCCGGTGGAACCGGGGGACGACTCCCCGAGCGGCACCCGGGCGCGCCGGGGACGGGTCGGCGGCAGTCCGGACCATCCGGACGGATCCCGCAGCATCGACCGGCTGCTGCACCCCCGATCGGTCGCCGTGATCGGGGCGAGCCGCGAGCCCGCAACGGTCGGTCATGAGGTCTTCCGCCGGCTGCTCCGCAGCGGGTTCACCGGAGCGGTGTATCCCGTCAACGCCGCGGCCACCCATGTCGCCTCGGTCTACGCCTACCGGGATCTGCGTGAGGTGCCCGCCGAGATCGATCTGGCCGTCGTGGCGGTGCCCGCGCCGCTGGTGACCGACGTTCTGCGGGCCTGCGCGCAGAAGCGGGTCCGCGGTGTCATCGTCGTGTCGGCCGGCTTCGCGGACGGCGGGGACGAGGGCCGCGCCCTGCTGGCGGACGCCATCCGGATCGCCCGCGACGGCGGCATGCGCCTGATCGGCCCGAACGCGATGGGCGTCATCAACACCGCGCCGACCACCCGGCTGCATGCCACCTTCGCCGTCGGGGATCCTCCCCCGGGCCGAGTCGGAGTGTTCACCCAGTCCGGCGCGTTGGCCGGCACGTTCCTCACCGACGCGGCCCGGCGCGCCGTGGGACTGTCCACCTTCGTCTCGGCCGGAGACCGATCCGACGTCTCGACGAACGATCTCCTGGAGTACTGGCAGACCGATCCACGGACCGACGTGATCATGCTTCATCTGCAGAGCTTCGGCAATCCGAGGCGCTTCGCGCGGATCGCTCGCCAACTCGGTCGGCACAAGCCCGTCGTGGCGTTGAAAAGCGGCCAGGAGTCCGCGGACTCCGGCGTGGACGCGCTGTTCACCAGTGCCGGAGTGGTCCGCGCCGACACCCTGAACCAGCTCTTCGACGCCGTGCAGCTGCTGACCCATCAGCCGCTGCCCGCCGGGCGACGCGTCGGCATCGTGGGAACGAGCAGCGCGCTCGCGGCGCTCGCCACCGACGCCTGCCGTACCTACGGGCTCGAGGTCCCCCCGCTGTCCGAGCAGACCTGCTCGGGTCTCGCCGATCTCCTCGGCCACCGGTACTCCACCAACCCGGTCGATCTCGGCCCGCTGGCCGATCCCGAACGCTTCGACGCCGCGCTACGACTGGTCGCGACCTCGGGCGACGTCGACGCGATCATCGCGCTTGTCACCCCGCATGCCCAGGTCGACCGGCTCGGAGCCGCGGTGCGGGAGGTCGCGGCCGACAGCGGCCTGCCGGTGCTCGCCTCCTATCTCGGGCAGGACGGCATGCCCGCCGCGCTGGCGGTGGCGCACGCAGCCGGCTCCGCCGGCCGAGGTTCGGTGCCGTCCTACTCCTCACCGGAATCGGCGGCGCTGGCGCTGTCCCGCGCCGCCGACCACGCCGCCTGGCGCGCGCGGGATCACGGCCGGGTGCCGGCGCTGGATCACATCGATCTGGACGGCGCCCGAGCGGAGATCGCGCGCCATCCGAAGAACGGCACCTGGCTACCGGAACCGGCCGTGGCCACCTTGCTGGCCGGAGTGGGGTTGCGGACGTGGCCCAGTGCCCGCGTCAGCGACGAGCCACAGGCGCAGGCCGCGGCGGCGGCGCTCGGCTGGCCGGTAGCTCTCAAGATCGCCGACGAACGCTTCCGTAGCAGGCTCGACGTCGGAGCGGTCCAACTCGGTCTGGGTGACCCGGAGGAGCTCTCCGGTGCGTGGGAGGCGGTGCGCGCCGCCGTCGGTCCCGGCGACATGCTCGTGCAACCGATGGCTCCGGCCGGGGTGTCCACCGTCGTGGGGTTGCGCCAGGATCCGACCGTCGGCCCGCTGCTCTCGCTGCGACTCGGCGGCGCCGTCGCGGACCTGCTCGTCGATCCGCTGGCCCGCACCCTGCCGCTGACGGACCGCGACGCCGAGGAGCTGATCCACCAGATCCGTGGCAGCGTGCTGCTGGTCGGGGGGTCGGGCGCGCCCGCCGCCGACACCGAGGCGCTGGCCGATCTCCTGCACCGGGTCGCCCGGATCGCGGAGGAACTGCCGGCCATCGGCGAGATCCTGCTCGACCCGGTGCTCGTCGGCCGTCGTGGCGTGGTGCTGTTGCACGCGGGGATCCGCCTGCTACCGCCCGAGACCGAGTCACGCGCGCTCCTGCGAGCGTTTACCGCCACGACCTGACCGCCCGGTACGGTCATACTCATGGCCGCACGACAGAGGATCGCGTTCCAGGGTGAGCGGGGAGCCAACTCGCACATCGCCTGTCGGGATGTCTATCCGGACTACGACGCGGTCCCCCACCAGACCTTCGACGAGTGCTTCGCCGCGCTGGAGGACGCCGCGGTGGACCTCGCGATGATTCCGGTCGAGAACTCCACCGCCGGTCGGGTCGCCGACATCCACCACCTGCTACCCAGGCCGGCGGTGCACATCATCGGCGAGTACTTCCTTCCCGTCCGCCATCAGCTGCTCGGGATACCCGACGCGACCCTCGACGACGTGAAGACGGTGCACAGCCACCCGCAGGCACTCGCCCAGTGCCGCGAGGCACTGCGCAAGCTGGGGCTCGTCGCCGTCGCCGCCGCCGACACCGCAGGCGCCGCGCGGGAGATCAGCGAGGCGGGCGATCCCTCCCGGGCGGCGATCGCCTCCCGGCTCGCGGCCGAGTCGTACGGGCTCCAGATCCTGCGTGCGGATCTGGAGGACGAGGAGCACAACACGACGCGCTTCCTCATCCTCTCCGGCGAGAATCTGCGTGCCGCGGCCGGGATCGGGCCGATCGTGACCACGTTCGTCTTCAAGGTGCACAACCGTCCGGCCGCGCTGTACAAGGCACTCGGCGGATTCGCCACCAACGGCGTCAACATGACGAAGCTGGAAAGCTACATGGTCGGCGGAGAATTCGTGGCCACCCAGTTTCTCGCCGATATCGAGGGCAGCCCCGAGGACGCCACTGTCGCCCGCGCGTTCGAGGAACTTTCGTTCTACGCGGACCACCGCATTCTCGGCGTCTACCGGGCGAGCCGGTACCGGGAACGCGAACATATCGGCGCGCGCACCGGGCTCTGATCCGCATCGGCGGCCCGGCCGCGGGCGTGCGTCCGTGCTGGTACAGAGTGCCCAACGAGCCGAATCCGACGTCAGGAGGGCCAGTTGATCTCGCCGGTGCGCACGGCCCGCGTGGGGTGCTGATGGCCGGTCCACCCGGCACCGGATACCGCTGGTGACTGCGCCGCCCCGACCGGGCCCCGGGCTTCGGGTCCGGTTGCCGCAGGTCGCCCCGTCGATGCGGGAGTTCCTCGCGACCGAGGCCGGCGGCGCCGTTCTCCTCCTGCTCGCCGCGGTCGCCGCCCTCGTCTGGGCGAACTCGCCATGGTCGGGCGGCTACGACAGATTCTGGAGCACCACGGCGGAGCTTCGTCTCGGTGACGCCGGGTTCGACATGACGTTGCACCACTGGGTGAACGACGGCGCCATGGCGATCTTCTTCGCCGTCGTGGGTCTGGAGATCAGTCGCGAGTTCACCACGGGCGAGCTGCGCGACCGGCGCACGATCGCCGTGCCCGCTCTCGGCGCGGTCGGTGGGCTGACGTTACCGGCGGTGATCTATTTCGTCTGTAACCGATCCGGGCCGGAATCGAGCGGTTGGGGCATTCCGATGTCCACCGACACGGCGTTCGTCATCGGGATCCTCGCCCTGTTCGGCCCCCGGTGCCCGGACCGACTGCGGCTGTTCCTGCTCACCCTCGCGATCGTGGACGATATCGGGGCGATCACCGTGGTAGGAATCTTCTACACGGATCACGTGAATCCGGTCGCTCTCGCCATCGCGGGCGCGACGGTGCTGGTCATCCTCGCCCTGCGATGGCTGCGGGTGTGGCAGCTCCCCCCTTATATCCTCGCGTCGCTTGTGCTCTGGGGCGCGATCCACGTCTCCGGTGTGCATGCGACGCTGGCGGGAGTGCTCGTAGGTCTGCTGGTTCCCGCCGTCCCGCCCCGTCCGGACCAGCTCGAGGAGGTGCCGGTCTACGTCCGGGCCCTGCAGGAGGACTCGAACGCCACCCGGGTCGGCCTCACGGTGGCGGCGGCGAAGGCAACGGTGCCCGCAAACGACCGGTTGCAGCGCGTGCTGCACCCCATCAGCGCGTTCGTCGTCGTTCCCGTGTTCGGTCTGGCGAATGCGGGCGTTCACCTCGACAGCTCGGCGCTGCGCACGGCTTCGACATCATCGGTCACGCTCGGTGTGGCGGCGGCCCTGATCGTCGGCAATGCCTGCGGAATCACCACGGCCAGCCTGATCGCAATCCGGACGGGTCTTGGTCAACTGCCGGGGCGGGTGCGGTACGGACATCTGCTCGGCGCGGCCACCCTGGCGGGGATCGGCTTCACCATCTCGTTGTTCATCACGGAACTGGCCTTCACCGACGAGTCCCTACGAGACCAGGCCAAGATCGGCATCCTCGCCGGCTCGCTCGTGGCCGCCCTCGCCGGAACCGTCATCCTGCGAGTACTCGGCGAGCGGATGCCGCTGTGCTCGCCGCTGACCGATGAACCCGTGCCTCGCCTACCCCCGCGACCATGGCGCGCGCCGGTTCCGGCGAAGTGACAGACTCGCCGCCTTGCGCAGAGGAGCGATCTCCGTACGCCCCCGGTAGGGCTCACCGTTGATGAAGATCGTCGGCGTGCCGCGCACCCCCTGCTCGATCCCACGCGCATAGTCGGCCTCCACCGCATCCCCGAAGGGCTGCGCCGCGTCCCCGACGACCAGATCTCCGTCAAGGCCGAGTGAGGCCGCGTAGGCGTGCAGAAACTTATCGGCGAGCCGGACCTGGCGGGCGAAGAGAAGGTCGTGCATCTCCCAAAACCCGCCCTGCACGCCGGCGGCCTCCGCGGCCAGCGCGGCGGTGAGGGCGTAGGGATGGATATCGAAGACGGGGAAGTGCCGGAAGACGAGCCGAACCTGCCCGTCCGACGTCTCGGCGAACTCGTGCAGGACGGGTGCCGCGCGCGCGCAGTAGGGACATTGGAAGTCGGCGTACTCCACGACCACGATCGGAGCGTCCGCGGGCCCTCGGGAGTGCCGGAACGGGTCGATCGACACCGAGGCCGGTGCCGTACCGGCCGGTACGGCGCGCCCGACCCGGGCGGCGGGAGACCACGGCCGGCTGCGCCCGCCGGCTTCTCCGAGCGAACAGGCGTCCTCCATGGGTTCGATTATCGCCGCCCCATGACGAAAGGCGGTGCCAGGCCAGGAACCGGACACCGAAGTATGTGCCCCGGGTCACCTTCGCTCGTGGGTCCCTGCTCGGTGAACGGCACGGCTGGCGCAACCCCCTTGTGACCCTGATCGTGCCCACCGGGACGACGGGTCTTGCCATGGACCGCGCCACGATGAGCATCGATCCGACGGGCCATGTCCGGATGATGGCCGCCGTGCAACCATTCCTGTCCGGCGCGATCTCGAAAAAGGTCAATCTCCCGGCGTCGGCCACCGTCGACGATGTCGCCGCCTTCCTGTACGCCGGATGACGTAAAGGGCTGAAGGCACCGGCCGTTTACCGAGATTCCGCGAAGGTCGGTCAACCTGTTTCCGGTGTGACACTTCCCGTCGGCGAAGCCGGCCCTTCCGACGCCTATCTCAGCTCGCGAACGCCCGGAGCCCCCGCGCGGACGAGGTGAGCAGCGGGCCGGCATGGTGAACAATCGGGGGCATGGCCGACACGGGAGCTGCCCATCGACTCGGGGAAGGTGCACCGGAGCGCACGGCAGTCGCCGCCGACGTCCCGGACCCCACGGCGCCGGCCGTCGAGCGGCCGTCCGGCGGCCAGCCGGCCGCCGACTCCGGCGGGCAACCCCTGGATCTCAACGCCGACCTCGGTGAGGGCTTCGGAGTCTGGCAGCTCACCGACGACGAGGCGCTCCTCGGCCTGGTGACAAGCGCCAACGTGGCCTGCGGCTTTCACGCCGGGGATCCGGCGACCATGCGGCGGACCTGCGAGCACGCCGTCCGTCTCGGGGTACGCATCGGCGCTCAGGTCAGCTATCGGGACCTCGCCGGATTCGGCCGGCGACGCATCGACATGGATCCAGACGACCTGCGTGACGATGTCACCTACCAGCTCGGCGCGCTCGACGCCTTCGCCCGGGTCGCCGGCGATCGGGTGCGCTACGTCAAACCGCACGGGGCGCTCTACAACACGATCGTCGCCGACGCCGAACAGGCACAGGCGGTGGTCGAGGCGGTCCGCGGCTACGACGCGACGCTGCCGGTCCTCGGTCTACCGGGCTCGGTCTGGTTGCGCCAGGCCGCCGCCGCCGGCCTCACAACTGTCGGTGAGGCGTTCGCGGATCGCGCCTACACGCCCGAGGGCACGCTCGTCCCCCGCCGTCGCCCTGGTGCCGTGCTGGACGATCTGGATGCCGTGGTCGCCCGAGGCGTACGGATGGCCACGCAGGGAACTGTGCTCAGCGAACAGGGCACACCGGTGCGCATACTCGCCCGGTCCCTCTGCGTCCACGGCGACACCCCCGGGGCCATCGAGGTGGTCAGGCGGCTGCGCCATGCCCTGCATACCGCCGGTGTCGCGCTGTCGCCTTTCTGTTGAAAGGACCGTGATGCGCATCCTGCCCTGCGGGGGCGAAGCACTGCTCGTCGAGGTCGCGAACCTGCGAGAAGTCGAAGAACTCTATGGGCGGCTGCGGCGGGACACCCCGCCGGGCGTCACCGACCTGGTGCCGGCGGCGCGGACCATCCTCGTCGCGTTCGATCCGGCAGCCACCGGTCCGGCCCGGCTCCGGGCCCTGCTGCAGGAAGCCACCGCCGGCCTCGACGCCACCGCCGACTCCGACCCCACCGCCGACCCGGTCATCACCGCGGCGAAGGTCGCACCGCCGACCGTGATCATTCCCGTCCGTTACGACGGTCCCGACCTGGGTGACCTCGCGCGGCTCACCGGGCTCACCCCGGCGCAGATCATCCAACGGCACCTGCGTGGTCGACATCGGGTCGCGTTCTGCGGCTTCGCGCCGGGTTTCGCCTACATCTCCGGTCTGGATCCGAGCCTGCGTGTTCCCCGCCGGGACAGCCCCCGCACGCGGGTGCCGGCAGGCGCCATCGCGATCGCCGACGAGTTCACCGGCGTGTACCCCCGGGCATCGCCCGGGGGGTGGCATCTGATCGGCCGGACGGACCTGACCGTCTTCGACCTCACGCGCGATCCGCCGGCCCTGCTCATGCCGGGCACTGCGGTGCGCTTCATCGCGGCGGATGCCGCCGGGGCTGTGCCAGCATGACGGGACCGGGGGGACGCTCCGGTGAGATCACGATCGTGGCTCCCGGGCCGTTCGCCACGGTGCAGGATCTCGGCCGGCCCGGACTCGCACACCTTGGAATCACCCGGTCCGGCGCCGTCGACCGCCACAGCCTGCGCCTGGCGAACCGTCTGGTGGGCAACCTGCCCGGCGCGGCAGCCATCGAAGTCGCCTACGGGGGTCTGATCGTCCGGTTCGGCCACCCTGGAATGATCGCCGTCACCGGCGCGCCCTGCCCGCTCGAGCTCGCGGGCCACCAGATCGGGATGTACGCCCCGGTCGACGTGCAGGCGGGCACGCTGCTTCACGTCGGTGTGCCGGCCCAGGGCGTGCGCACGTATCTGGGCATCCGCGGCGGGGTGGACGTACCGGCCGTGCTCGGCTCCAGGTCCCGGGACACCCTCGCCGGCATCGGGCCCGAACCGCTGGTGGCAGGCGCGCGCCTCCCCCTCGGCCGGGAGATGTCCGATCCGCCGACGGTCGACCTCGCGCCGCAGGCCCGTTACGTCGACCAGCCGGAGCTGCGGGTGCTGGCCGGTCCGCGGGCGGACTGGTTCGGCGCAGCGGCCCTCGCGGACCTGTGCGCGAAGGTATACGAGGTCACGACCGACAGCGACCGGGTCGGCGTCCGGCTGCGCGGTCCCGCGATACCTCGGCGGATCACCACCGAGCTGCCCTCCGAGGCAGTTGTCGCCGGCGGGATTCAGATTCCCCCGAGTGGCCAGCCCGTGATCTTCCTTGCGGACCACCCGGTCACGGGCGGCTATCCCGTACTGGGTGTCGTCGCGGCCGCGGATCTTCCACTGGCCGCGCAGTGCCGACCCGGTCAGCGCCTTCGATTCCGCCCGGCTCGCGGGCTCGTGAACAGCCGGCCCGACGACTGACCCCTCGGACCAGCACCGCCTGCAGTGATCCCCAGCACCGCCTGAAGTGATCGACAGTCGCCCATGGACTCGACGACAGCGACGGGGCAGGTCAGCGCCAGGCGAAGACGGGCTGTTCGAACTCGGCGACCCGGGTGTGCCGGCCCCTGAGCACAAGCTCGGCGAACTGGTAGAGGATCGCGCCCGTCGGGGCGTGCAGGAGGCTGCCGAGCAACGGCAGCTGGATGACGGGCCGGTCCGATTCGGGAATCGTGAGGAAACGCGGCCGCACGTCCAGCTCGGCGAGTGGTACGACGTGAACCGAGGCGACCTCTCGAACCTCCGGGCTGGTGACCTGCAAGCGTGAACCCGCCCACAGCACCACCGGAGTCATCACGAAGCCGGATCGGGTCCCGTAGTCATCGAGGGTGCCGAGAACCTCCTCCGCCGGGAGCTCGACACCGACCTCTTCTGCCAGCTCGCGGCGTGCGGTTGCCGCGGCATCCTCGCCGTCGTCCGCCCGGCCGCCGGGCAGCGCCCACTGCCCCGCGTGCGTCCGCATGCGGGCAGCCCGGCGGGTGAGCAGGAAACTGGGCCGGCCCTGCGCGTCCTCGCCGAGTGCCACCGCGACCGCCGCACGGCGGCGCCCCTCTGTGGGCAGTTGATGTGGCTGAAAGCCGGCCACCGCCGCCGCCGCCCTGGCCCGCACTTCGGATATGTCGTCACGCGTCACCATGGCTTGATATCAGCACGATCGCCGACCTGGCGTCGACATGTCACATCTGTGCGGCGACACGGCGACACGGCGACACGGCGACACGGCGACACGGCGACACGGCGACGCTGAGCGCCGCCGCGAAGATGCTCCGTCCTGACTAGAGCCCTGACTAGGGCCGCGGGTCCTGACTGGTGTCGCGGCGCCGGTGGCGTCCGTAGGCACCCGTGCGTCCATCCGCCGGAAGATCCGATCCCGCCGAGTCGACCCCGGCCGGCCTTCCTACCCCGGGTGCGGGTGCCGAGGAGGGACGGTCGCTCGGATACACCTGCGGCTCGGACGCGGGCGGCGCCAGCGTCTCCTCCCGACCACCGCGCGATCGCAGTGCCGTGCGCTCCCGATGGCGGCGGGCCGCAGCGACGTCACGAACCCCGCGCACGCTCAGCCGGCCCCAGGCCGTCGAGCCCAGGAAAAGGATCACAGCGCCCAGACCGTAGTAGAAGCTGATCCACTCGAGAGCCTGCCGGGCGGATCCGCCGAGAGGTGTCCCGATCGACCCGAGGTGCCACGGTGCGGCGAGGGTCGGACCGATGATGAACCAGGCTCCGGCGCCGATCGCCAACCAGGCGCCGAGCGCGGCCGTTCCCCTGTTGGTACTTGCCAGCAGTAGCAGACCGCCGACGAACGCCGCGATCCCCGGCAGTACCTCCAGCCAGAACCGCGCGGACGTCCAGGTCCATGCACTGTTCGGGGTGAACGCGAAGTCGAAGTACGGGCCGACGAAGGGGATGAGTGCGCCCCAGATGCCCAGGAGCATCAGCAGCAGGCCGCTGACGGCGCCACGGCTGCGGGAAATGTGCCAGGCGCCCAGCCCGCGGGCGCCGTCGTTGACGACGTCAGCCATCGAATGCTCCCTCTCCTTGGCCTGAAAAAGAGAGTTCCCCGCAAGATGTCGACGAACCACCTGGTCAGAGCCCCGCGCCGGCGCTGGTCGACCGGCGGCCGCCACGATCAGAGCAGGTCAAAGAGGGCCAGAACGGGTCAGAGCGGAACGAAGGAGAGCCCCCGCGCCCGCAGCGCAGGCAGCACCTGTTGCAGGGCGGCCACGGTCTGCGCGCGGTTTCCGCCGCCGTCGTGGCACAGCAGGATGTCACCGGGACGGGCGCCACCCAGGGACTGCCGGATGGACTCGGTTCCCGGGCGCGCCCAGTCCCGGGGGTCCACATCCCAACCCAGGGACGTCATGCCCAGGCCCGAGGCGGCTGCAAGCACGGCCGGGGACCAGTCCCCACCCGGCGCACGGAACAGCCGGGGCGGCTCGACGCCCGCGTCCACGATCGCCGACTGCGCGTGGGTCATCTCGACCCGGATCTGGTCCGGTGTGCGGCGACTGAACGGCTGCGGGTGGGTCATCGTATGGTTACAAAGGGTATGCCCCTCTGCGACAATGCGGCGCACCAGCCCCGGGTTCGCCGCCGCCTGCGCGCCCACCACCGAGAACGTCGCGGCTACCTGGTTGGCGCGGAGGACCTCGAGTATCCGGGGAGTCCAGACCGGATGCGGACCATCGTCGATCGTCAGCGCGATGGCACTGGCCGGCGCATCCGGCCGCACCTCGTGGATCCGGTAGGCGGGAGCGGCGGGAGCGGCGGGAGCGGCGGGAGCCGGCACCGCCGCGGTACCGATCGTGGCGCTCGGGGCCTCTCCCGCCGGCCCCCGAACGGCGCCGCCGGACCGACTGCCCGCCGGCCGGGTCACAGAGTCGACGGCCCGCTGGCCGGCGCGGGACTCCTCGTTCGCCCGCGCCGGATCGAACGCGGTGAGCAGAATGATGCCCGCCGCACTCGAAGCGGACCAGGCGAACAACCGTCGACGGGAGACCGGTGGCCGCGGGCGGTCCGCGCCGGTCGGTTCACACCCCGCGGGTTCGCTGTCGGGCGACCTACGACCACGGTCACCACTACTCATCCGATGTCCCCACCCGCCACGATGTCCTCACCCGCCATGACGTCCTCACCCGGCACCCGGCATCGCCGCTCACGTCACCGCTCCCCCGTTCCGACCCGGTGGACCACGAAACCGCCCGGCGAAGGCCGCAACCGTGATCCGGAGTGGCCAACGCCGCCAACCGGCCGGCCCCGGCGAGGCCAGCGCGAATGCGGTAGACCATACGACGGGAAAGCATACCGAAAGCAAGACCGACCCCACAATCAGGTAGATCTCCGGCGAGATTCGCGAAAATAGTCGTACGACGACATGAATGTGCTTCTCGCGGTCCACATCCGCGCCGGTGCCGACCGCCGAAGTTCGGCCTCAGCGCCCGCCCGGGCCGAAGCGTTCGGTCCTGACCCGGGACGGGTCATGGCCGAGGGCGACGAGCATGTCCGCGACGGACTCGACAAAACCGTTCGGCCCGCAGACGTAGCACGTCGGCGCGAACTCGGCGGGCCACGCGACCGTGGACAGCTCGGCGCGACCGAGGCGACGCGGCGGGCTCGACCAGTCCGGCGGCGTCGCTCTGGTGTAGATCCGCGTGACGTCGAGGCCAGGATCGGCGCGGGAGCGCAGCCGCAGCTCCGCCGAGTAGTAACCGTCGCCCGGCGTGCGGACCGAGTAGGCCAGCCGAAACGGCGCCCGGCTCGCCGCGGCGGCGCGGGCGCGCACCATGGCCATCAGCGGCACGATGCCCGAGCCGCCGGCGACGAGGAGCACCGGCGCTCGGTCCTGCGGACGCCAGACGAACCAGCCGCCGATCGGGCCGCGGATCTCCACCGGGTCGCCGACGGCGAAAACCTGAGTCAGGTACGGCGAGACCTCGCCGTCCGCGACGCGCTGAACCGTGAGGACGACGCGAGCACCGTCGGCCGGGGCCGCGAGCGAGTAGCTACGGCGTGCGGTGTAGCCGTCCTCGGCGGTGAGACGTACGTCGACCCGTTGGCCGGCGAGATGACCCGGCCACTGCGGCACCTCGAGCACAAGAGTCCGCGCGCTCGGCGTCTCGTCGCGCACCTCGACCAGTCGGGCGACGTGCCAGGGCATCCGGCCGGCCGCCGTCGGCCGGGCCGCCGGCTCCCGCAGCGGCTCCGCCACGCCCTACTCCTGTCCTTCCGCCATCGCATCCAGCTAGCCATCCGGGTGGTAGCTAGCCATCCAGGTGGTTCAGTCGCCGCGGTACCTCTGCTCGAGCCAGGGGTCACCGCGCTCGTGGTATCCGCCGGCCTCCCAGAAGCCCGGCTCGTCCTCGGCCAGCAGGCGGATGCCGCGCACCCACTTGGCCGACTTCCAGAAATACAGGTGGGGCACGAGCAGGCGGGCCGGGCCGCCATGCTCGGGATCAAGATCGCTTCCGTCGAACCGGTGGACGACCCAGGCTCGCCCGTCCAGCAGGTCATCGACCGGCAGATTGGTGGTGTAGCCACCGTAGGAGTAGGCGAGGGCGAAGTCCGCGGAGGTCTCGACCTCGGCGAGCAACACATCCAGCGAGACGCCCTGCCACGCGGTGTCGAGCTTGGACCACTGGGTGACGCAGTGGATGTCGACGGTAGGTGTCTCGCTCGGCAGGGCCATGAACTCCTGCCAGCTCCAGCGATACCTGCGCCCGCCCTCATTTGTGATCACGAACTCCCACTGGTCGCGCGTCACCCGTGGAGTCGGTCCCGCGGAGAGGACCGGAAACCCTTTTTCCAGGTACTGACCTGGCGGAAGGTGGGGACGCGCCGACCGCCGGCGGCCGTGGAAGCCCGGCGAGACGATGCCCATAGCGACCAGACATACCACAGCCGGGCTCACGAGTCCGCACGGCGTATTCCTGCCGACCACCAGCACGACGGCCCGCCATCCGGCAATCCGGGCGAAAGGCGTCTGTTAACATAAACATCCCGCACAGTCCACCGATGTTTAACGATCATCGTTCGACAATCGACGCGCGCCTTTGCAGGAGGACCGCTCATGGCCCGGCCAGCCGCTCCAGCGGCATCCCGCCCAGGCACATCGCAGGCACCATCCGCACCGGCCGGCAGCCGGGCGTCGGCCGAGATACCGGTGGGCCGCCGGGTCCGCGTCCCCAAGACTGCCGAGCTCGTCGCCAGCCAACTGCGGCGGAGAATCATTCGCGGCGAGCTCACCGAGGGCGACGCCCTCCCGCC
>NZ_JAMPTM010000157.1 GCF_025403375.1 Frankia gtarii | reverse complement strand
CTGCCCCCACCGCCGGCCGCGGACGTCACCGGCCTCGCCCTGCCCGGCGGCCTGCCCGCCGCGGTGGAACCGGGCCGGGTGCGCCGCGGCGTCGGCTACGCCCTGGCCTACAAGAACCTGCTCTTCTCGGAGGGCATGGACGACTCGTCGGCCGCCCGCGTCCGGCTGGACCTGACCGATGACGGCACGCCGCGCGTGCGGGTGCACAGCGCCTGCGCGGAGGTCGGCCAGGGCTTCGTCACCATCGCCGGGCAGATCGCCCGCACCGAGCTCGGCGTCGAGCAGGTCGTCCTCGCCCCCGCGGACACCGCCGTCGGCAGCGCCGGTTCCACCAGCGCCTCCCGCCAGACCTGGATGAGCGGCGGCGCGGTGCGCGGTGCCTGCGTCGCGGTCGCCGACCGGCTGTTCGCCCGGGTCGCGCGGGCCGCAGGACTGCCGGCCGAGGTCGTGGAGGCCCCCCGGCGCACCTTGCGGATCGTCGCCGGGGAGATCGTCGGCGTGGAGGCCGGGCTGCGCGTACGCATCGCCGACGCGCTGGTCGAGGGCCCGATCGAGGCCGACTACACGTTCCACCACCGGCGGACGACCGCACTGGACGCCGACGGTCAGGGCGATCCGCACGTGGCTTTCGCCGGCGCGGCGCACCGCGCGGTCGTCGACGTGGACATCGACCTCGGCCTGGTCCGGGTCGTGTCGATGGCGCTGGCCCAAGACTGTGGCACCGTGCTCAACCCCCTGTCCCTGCGTGGGCAGGTCGAGGGGGGCACCGCCCAGGGGCTGGGGCTCGCCCTGATGGAGGAGCTGGTCACCGTGGACGGGGTGGTGGTCAACCCGACCTTCCACGACTACCTGCTGCCGACCACCGCCGACGTCCCCGATCTGGACTTCGTCGCCGTCACCGAGCCGCAGCCCGACGCGCCCTACGGGGTCAAGGGCGTCGGGGAGGCACCGACCTGCACCGCCACCCCCGCGATCGTCGCCGCCATCCGGGCGGCGGTCGGACGGGACCTGCGGCGGGTCCCGGTGCGCCCGCAGGATCTCGTCGACCTGCCGACCCGCGCCGACCTGCCGACCCGCGCCGACATCGACACGACTGGGAGTGCTGCGACCGATGAGTGACGACTCCCCGGGCGCGCCGGTGCGCCTGCCGGAGCGGCCGCAGGTACTGCGGTCCAGTCGGGTGGTCCTGCCCGACGGCGAGCGGGCGGCGGCGGTGCACCTCGCCGACGGCCGGATCACCGCGATCACCGCGCCCACCGAGGTGCCGGCGGACGCCCAGGTCACCGACCTCGGCGATTTGGCGTTGCTACCCGGTGTGGTCGACAGCCACGTGCATGTCAACGAGCCTGGTCGGACGGAGTGGGAGGGATTCGCCACCGCGACCCGTGCCGCGGCGGCGGGCGGCGTCACCACGATCATCGACATGCCCCTGAACTCGATTCCGCCGACGACCTCGCTGGCGGCACTTGCGGCCAAGCGGGCGGTGGCCGAGGGGCAGATCGCCGTCGACGTCGGGTTCTGGGGCGGCATCATCGGCGCCGACACCCGAAACCTCGCCGATCTGGCCGCCCTGCACGACGCCGGTGTCTTCGGCTTCAAGGCGTTCCTGGCCCCGTCGGGGGTCGAGGAGTTCCCGCACGTCTCGATGGAGGTGCTGGCCGCCGCCGCCCGGCACACCGCCCGGATGGGTGCCCTCACGGTCGTGCATGCCGAGGCGCCCGCGGTCCTCGAAGCGGCGCCGCCGGTGGCCGGGCGGGCCTTCGCGAGCTGGCTGGCCTCCCGGCCCGCGGCGGCGGAAACACAGGCGGTGGCGGGGCTGGCGGCGCTGTCCGCGGCGACGGGTGCCCGGCTGCACGTGCTGCACCTGTCCGCCGCCGACGCCCTCGACGAGATCCTCGCAGCCCGGGAGGAGGGGCTGTTGCTGACCGCCGAGACCTGCCCGCACTATCTGACGTTCACCGCCGAGGAGGTCCCCGAGGGGGCCACGGTGTTCAAATGCGCGCCGCCCATCCGGGACAGGACGAATCTGGACCGGTTGTGGGACGCGATGTCGGCGGGGCTGCTCACCGGGGTCGTCAGCGACCACTCGCCGTCGACCCCTGAGGTCAAGCACATCGACAGCGGCGACTTCGCGGCTGCCTGGGGTGGCATCGCGTCCGTGCAGATCGGGCTACCCGCGGTGTGGACCCAGGCCCGCGTCCGGGGACACACCCTCGCCGACGTGGTCGGCTGGATGTCCGCGGGTCCCGCGGACCTCGCCGGGCTGCGCGGAAAGGGCCGGCTGGCCGTCGGCGCGGACGCCGACATCGTCGTCTTCGACCCGGATGCGTCCTTCCTGGTCGAGCCGTCCATGCTGCGGCATCGCCACCCACTCACGCCCTACGCTGGACGTAGCCTCGACGGAGTCGTCCGGGCGACCTATCTGCGGGGGGTGCGTGCGGACGGTGACCGCCCGCCGCGGGGACGCCTGCTGGCACGGTGAGGATCGCCGCATCGCCCGATCGGGCAGAATCTCCCGCCGCCGGGGGCCACGTCGGTGGCTGGCGCGGACGGGGGCCCTGGTCCGGCCCGGCGGCGCCGGCCCGGACCACCGGCAGGCGTCGACGGGACGTACCCTTTGCGTCCCGCCAACGCGCTGACCCATCTTGTCCCGCAAGGTCCGCAGCCACCACCGGTGGTGGCCTGGTGGCCGCCCGAACGACCGCAGAACGGCAGGTCGCCACAGGTGACGCCGCTCGAACCGAGAGAAGGATCCTGATGAGTGACGAGCCCGACCTGACCAACCTCGTCGACCTGGCGGCAGCCCGTTCCGGCGGCACGGTCGTGGCCGTCAACGACGAGTTCTTCGCGTTCGCGGAGCGGATGTTGCTGTCCGAGCCGCCGATCGTGCGCCCCGGTGTGTTCACCGAACGGGGCCAGTGGACCGACGGCTGGGAGACCCGCCGCCGCCGCGACCTGCCGGGGGCCGACTGGGCCATCGTCCGCCTCGGCGCGCCCGGCATCGCCCACGCGATCACCGTCGACACCACCCACTTCACCGGCAACGCCCCCGAGGCAGTCGAGATCCACGGAGCGACGGTCGCCGGCTATCCCTCCGCCGCCGAGGTCGCCGACGACGCCGTCGACTGGGTGGAACTGGTCCCGCACACGCCGATCGCCGCCGACGCGGTCAACGTGCTGCCCGTGGCGGAGGCGGGCCGGCTTCGCATCACCCATCTGCGGCTGACCATCCATCCGGACGGCGGCGTCGCCCGGCTGCGCGTGCATGGCACGGTCGTGCCAGACCCGCGCCTGCTCGACCGGGTCACCTCCGATCTCGCCGCCGCCTATCTGGGCGGGGTCGTGGTAGCCGCCAGCGACATGCACTACGGCGACCGGCACAACCTCAACGCCTCCGGTGACGCGCGGGCGATGGGGGAGGGCTGGGAGACCCGGCGCCGCCGCGGCACCGGGCACGACTGGGCGGCGATCCGCCTCACGACGCAGGGTCTGATCGTGCGGGCCGAGGTCGATACCCGCCACTTTCGCGGCAACGCGCCCCGGGCCGTCGAGCTGTGGGCAGCGGACTACCCCGACCTGCTCGACCCCGATGACATCGACGCGATCATCGAGTGGGTCCCGCTGCTGCCACGCACGCGGGTGCAGCCCAACACTCGGCACCTGTTCGATCTGGAGGTACCGGTCCAGGCCACCCACGTCCGCGTCGACGCGATTCCCGACGGGGGCCTGGCCCGGCTGCGGCTGACCGGCGTGCCCACGGCCATCGGGCGAGAGGCGCTGGCCATGCGCTGGTTCGACGCACTGTCCCCGGACGCCGCCCGCGAGGAGCTGCTGGCCTGCTGCGAGTCGGAGGACTGGGCCGAGGCGGTGGTGGCCCGCCGTCCGTTCGGCACCCTGACCGCCCTGCTGCCCGCCGCCGAGCAGGAATGGTGGCGGCTGCCGGAGTCGGCCTGGTTCGAGGCGTTCACCGCGCATCCCCGGATCGGGGAGCGCCCGACCGGCATCCCCGCGCCGCCGACGACCGCCCGGGCGTCGGTGGTCTCCCTCGACGCCCCCCGACGGGAGCAGGCGGCGATGGACGAGGCCCCCGACGACATCAAGGCGGCGTTTGCGACCGGCAACGCCGCCTACGAGGACCGCTTCGGCTACATCTTCCTGGTCCGGGCGGCGGGGCGCAGTGCCGAGGAGATGCTGGCCCTGCTCCAGGATCGGATGGCCCACGAGCCCGCCGAGGAGCTGCGTATCGCCGCCGGTCAGCAGGCGGAGATCACCGCCCTGCGGGTCCGGCACCTGATCACCGGCGCCTAGCCCGCTCCGGCGACGGGCCCGGCCGCCGGCTCCATCAACAGCACGGCCACCAAGCTCCAGCAATTAGCAAGCACGGCCACCAAGCTCCGGCAATCGGCTCGGCCGGCATCCCGGCGAGCGGGGCGGGACGGGACGAGTCGGGGCGGACCCCGGTGATCGGGCTGGCCGCGGCGGGTGAGGGGACACGACAGGAGGCGCAGATGGGGCTGTCCACACACGTCCTGGACACGGCGCAGGGACGGCCCGCCGCGGGGGTGCCGGTCCGGCTCGAACGGGGGGAACTCGGCCCGGCTGCCCATGGCATCAGCACCGAGTCCCATGGCACTAGCACCGAGACCGGCAGCCAGACCGGCAGCCAGACCGGCAGCCAGACCGGCGTCTGGACCGGCGTCTGGACCCTGGTCACCGAGGCGGTCACCGATGCCGACGGGCGGGTCGGCGGCCTCCAGCTGACCGCGCCCGGCCCCTGGCGACTCGTCTTCGACACCAGCGCCCGCTCGGCGTTCTTCCCCGAGGTGACCATCGCGTTCCACGTCGCGGACCCGGCGGATCACCATCACGTCCCGCTTCTGCTGGCGCCGTTCGGCTACTCGACCTATCGCGGAAGCTGACGTTGAAACGGGCGGTCAGGTCTCGGTGGCGGACTGCGGGCGGGACGGGGAGGCCAGCGGCCATCCACCGGCCGCCAGCCGGGCGCTGACTCGGGCGATATCGCCCTCCAGCGGGGTGTCGTGGGTGATGTCGGCGATCGCGGTGCGGATCGCCAGGGCCGAGGCGGAGTCGCCGCTCGTGGCCAGCGCGTCGACGACCGCGGCCACCTCGTCCCCGGTCAGCTTGCGTCGCAGCAGCGCGAACAGCGGCAGATAGTCCCGCTCCGGGACGCCGTCGGGATATCCGGCCCGCAGCCACTGGATGACCGAGGTCAGCATCGGAGGCAACGCCACGCCACTCACCTTTCCATCGCCTGCCGGGCGGGGCTCCATCAGGTGCCGGGCAGCCTCATCAGGTGCCCGCGACGACGGAGTAAATACCCCAGGCGATCGCCGCCAGCACCACGGTGAAGCACACCGCCCCGGCGGCGAGGCCCAGCGGGTTCGAGCCGAGGACACGGTCGCCGCCGGTCTCGGTGGCGGTCGAGCCGTCGTCCCGGCCCGGCAGGCTCACCGCGCGCAGCCCCACCGCGAACAGCGCGGGCAGACCCGCCCCGGCGAGCAGGCCGATGACGACGATTTTCCACAGCGCGTCCAGGTCGATCCAGGAGTTCATGGCTGCCTGCCTCTCGTCACCATGGTCTCGGCGTGGATGCTGGCGTCAACGCCTGCGTGCGGCCCTCAGGCCGCGATCGACTCCTTGGCGTCGGTGGAGGCCGTCGCCGTGTCCCATTCGTCGTTGACGTTGTGGTGGCTGACCGGCGTCCTGCGGGCCCGCAGGTACAGGGCGGCGGACGCGACCACCAGCAGCACGAAGACGACCACCACGCCGACGGTGCCGCCGATGCCCTGGGCGATCCCGTAGCACCCGGCCCCGACGAGCCCGGCTGCCGGCAGGGTCAGCAGCCAGGCGGTGGCCATCCGGCCGGCGACGTTCCAGCGCACCTCGGCGCCCTTGCGGCCGAGACCGGTGCCGAGGATGGAGCCCGTGGCCACGTGCGTCGTCGACAGCGAGTAACCGAAGTGGCTGGAGAGCAGGATCGTCGCGGCCGAGGCCGACTCGGCGGCCATGCCCTGCGGGGAGTCGATTTCGACCAGGCCCTTGCCGAGGGTTCGGATCACCCGCCAGCCGCCGAGGTAGGTGCCCATGCTGATCGCGATCGCGCAGCTCAGAATCACCCAGAACGGCGCCTCGGACCCGGAGTCCACCGTGCCGTTGGCGATGAGGGCCAGGGTGATGATGCCCATCGTCTTCTGCGCGTCGTTCGTGCCGTGCGCGAGGGAGACGAGCGACGCCGAACCAATCTGGCCGAGCCGGAATCCGTGGCTGCGTGTCCGGTCCGGGACACCGCGGCTCAGCCGGTAGATCAGGTAGGTTCCCACGGTCGCGATGAGGCCGGCGATCATCGGGGACAGGCCGGCTGGGATGATTACCTTCGAGACGACGCCGTGCCATTTGACGCCGTGCGTGCCGGCGGCGGCCATGGTCGCCCCGATAACCCCTCCGATGAGCGCGTGAGATGAGCTGGAGGGTATTCCGAAGAACCAGGTGAGCAAATTCCAGGTAATTCCGCCCACCAGGCCGGCGAACACCACCGTCAGCGTCACGAGATGGGTGTTGACCAGGCCACTCGCGATCGTTGCGGCCACGCTGAGCGACAGGAAGGCGCCAACGAGATTCAGCGCCCCGGAGAGGGCGACGGCGATCTTCGGTGACAGCGCCCGGGTGGCGATCGAGGTCGCCATCGCGTTGCCGGTGTCGTGGAAACCGTTTGTGAAGTCAAAGGCCAGTGCGGTTACGACCACCAATACCAGGATGCCGTCGTTCACGACATCTGTTGTAGTCCCGGGCGGGGTCGATGTCGACCCGAGGTGAACCTCCGGAACGGGATGTCGGGCAATGTTAACAGCCGTTCATTTTCTGTTAATGTAGATGACCTTTGGCGTTGGGTTTACTGTGCCGTGTGTGGTCGTTGGTCGTGGTGGAGTTGTGTGTTCTGCGTCCGCCCAGGCGGGCGACCGTCGCCCGGTCGAGGCCCGCGGCGGCGAGGCGCGGGTCGTCCAGCACGCCGGCGTCGAGCGCCCGCAGGACGTGCCCGGCCAGGGCCCGCCCGGTCGCCGGCTCGTCGGCGACGGCCCCCGACTGCCGGGCGGCGGCGTAGGCGGCCAGCCGGGCAAGCGCACCGTCGAGTCCCGCCAGCAGGCAGCCGGCCACCGCCGCATGTCGGCTCACCAGCTGCCCAGGATGCAGATCCCAGCCCTGGTAGAGACCCCGATGCCAGGCGCGGCGGACCAGCTCGGCGTGCCGGCGCCAGGCGCGACGCACGTCGTCGCCGGACGCGCCCGCCCGTTCGTCGCCGTCGACGGGCAGCAGGTTCGACGAGCCGTCCGCGACGTGAATGCCGGTGCCGGCCGCGGCGAGCTGCATCATCGTCGTCGCGTACTCCACCGCCGGATGGTCACTGGCCTGGTGCGCGGCCGTGACTCCGAGTGCCGCCGAGTAGTCGTAGGTGCCGACGTGCAGCCCGACGAGCCGGCCGGGGCCCAGCTCGAGTCCGGTCCGCACCAGCGCGGGCAGGGCGAGCACCGCGGCCGGCGTCTCGACCTGCACCTCGATCCCGACCGGGGCGAGCCCGAGCCGCCGCTCCAGCTCGGCGAGGACATCGGCGAAGACCCGAAGCTGCCGCGCATCACTGACCTTGGGCAGGGTCAGCACCAGGCCGGGCGGCGGCCCGTCGGCACCGGCGAGCGCGGTGAGGAACAGGTCGAGGCTGCGCAGCCCACGGGTGCGGACCAGCGGGTCGAGCGACTTGGGTCGCAGTCCGTAGCGGGCGGGCAGCATGCCGGCCGCGGCGGCGGCGCGCAGGGCCTCGGCCGCGTTCACGGCGTCGGCGTCCTCGGCGCCGTCCGGCCGCAGGCCGTAGCCGTCCTCCAGGTCGACTCGCAGGTCCTGGATCGGCTCCACGGTGAGCGCGTGCGTGGTGTGGGCATATACGGCCGCGGCGACGTCGGGCCGGGGGTCGCCGCCGGTCGCGGCGGCGAGCGTCGCGGGCTCGGCCCCGTACGTCGCGAGCAGGGCGTGGGCCCGCTCACCCCAGGCCGGCACGACGCCGGGGAACATCTGATCGGCCGGCAGGTAGCAGGTGTGGACGGGCTGGCGGGCGCCGGTGTCCCCCGGATGGCGGGCGGCGAGGGCCGCGTCGACCGGTTCGAGGGCGGCGGTCAGACGGGCGACGACATCGGTCGGCAGCGTCGGCATGGTCCCAGTCTCCGGCTGTCTCCGGCTGTCTCCGGTCTGGGCGCTGGTCAGTGCGCTGGTCAGGGCGCCGGCGGACGTTCACCGGCGCCTGCCGGGCCACCGCGTTCGATCAGGGTGGCCAGTCCGTCGAGGACCCTGGCCAGGCCGAAGTGAAAGGCGTGTTCGGGGTCGTGAGCGCTGCCGCGGGCCGCTCCGGCCGCGCTGCCGATCCGGACGGCCAGCGGATAGGCGCCCGGGTCGAGGACTCGGGCCAGCAGCGGGCCGGCCTGGTCCCACCACTGCTGGTCGGTCCGGCCGTCGGCCGCCCGCGCCGCGCTCGCCTCGATCGCGGCCCGGGCGTTCGCCTGGACGAAGGACAGCAGGTGGGTCAGGCAGTCGTCCATCTCGACGTCGCTGAGCCCGAGGCCGTCCAGGGCGGCGAGCTCGTGCTCGTACTTGGCGATCGAACCCGGTCCCAGCGACGGGCGCAGCGTGGAGACGGCGGCGGACCAGGGATGGATCTCGAACAGGGCTCGGTTCTCCCCGGCGATCGCCGTCAGCCGCGTCCGCCAGGGCCTGCCAGTGCTGGCGGCGCGCTCCATCCGGGCGTACACCGCGTCGAGCATGAGGTCGAGCAGCTCGGCCTTGCCGGGGACGTAGGTGTACAGGGTCATCGGGACGACCTCCAGCGCCTGCGCGACGCGGCGCATCGTCACCGCCGCCAGGCCCTCCCGGTCCGCCAGGGTGACGGCGGCATCGACCACCGCGTCGACAGTGAGGCCCCGGGCGGGGCCGCGGCGCGGTGTCGCCGACGGGTCGCGCCAGAGCAGAGCCAGGGTCCTGGCGGGGTCGCCGGCGCTGGTCCGGTCGCTGGGCATGGATCTCCCTTACTCAGTACGGCGTACTGTGTACTTCGTACAAGGTTCTCGTTCGATCGGAACCGATCAGACCACGGATCCCGGGAGCGCAGTCTTGAAGATCACCTCCACCACCGTCTCGCTCAACGTCGAGGACGTCGCCGCCTCCAGTGCCTTCCTCACCGAGCACTTCGCCTTCGCCGAGCAGATGGCCGCCGACGGCTTCGCCTCGCTGGCCCGCGAGGACGCCGGCATGAACATCGTGTTCCTGCGGCGCGGTCTCGCGACGCTGCCCGCTGACCAGCGTGACGAGCATGCCGCCGGCCTCATCCTTGCCTTCGTCGTCGAGGATCTGGAAGGTGAGCTGGCCCGGTTGCAGGCCGAGGGGGTCGCGATCACGATGCCGCTGACTGCGGAGGAGTGGGGCGAGCGGGCGTTTCAGGTCCGCGACCCCAACGGAGTGATCGTCCAGCTCGTCGACTGGAACGGCCCCGGGTCGACGCAGCAGGTCACACCGGCCGGAGGCGCCAACCGGTAGGGCTCGCCGGGCCCAGGCCGTCACGTCCGCGGGCAGTCGCAGGCGCAGGGTGACGAAAGCGTTCACCGGTCGGCACGGGGGCAGCGGCGGGTGAAGCCGCCGCCGACGCTGGGCGCACCGATCGGGGGGGTCGATGCGCGGCGCCGACGGCGGCGGTCTCAGTGGGGACGTCCGGCTTCCCGTGCCCGGATCATCATTGCTCAGGTCGCCGGGGCCGCGGGGGTCAACCCCGTTATCCGGTCCGAACTGCCCTGCTGCTTTGTACCAAATGCCTCCCCGGAGGGGGTCGACCGGGGTCGGTGCCCGGCCACCCGCTGGCCCATATCGGCGGCTGGCCTGCACCGCCCGGCTCGCAGCCGCCGGACTCGGCTTCGTCGACCTAGTCGTCGCCCTCGACCATCGCTCGAACAGCGGCGCCGCGCAGGCGGCGGAGATTATCGGAGGGGGGCTTGTGGCGCCCGCCATCTTTATGCGCCTAGGTTGGTGACCTATATTCGCTGATCTGGACGGCTGAGGGTCCGGGCGGGGTCGATCCCGCGGCGCTGTTACCTGGCGCCGATGGGGCATGGCCGCCGGATCCGCAGAAGGGACGGACGTCATGGCCGACACGCAGACCACTCCGGTGACCGAGCTGCTCAACGAGCTGCTCGGCAGTTACTGGGCGGGCTACGCCCAGCACCGCACGCATCTCGTCCTCGTCGAGTCCTGGGGCCTGCACGGCCTGGCCGCGGGCATGGCCGCACGGATCGCCGACGAGCCGGTCACCATCGCCGCGGTGCTCAACCGGCTGCTCGACCTTGGTGGCCGGCCCGACTTCGTGGTGGCCAAGCCGGCCATCGGGACGTCCCTGCGGGAGGTGCTGGAGAACGACCTGGAGGCCCAGCGCGGGGCCCGCCCCGGCCTGAACCAGGCGGCGGAGGTCGCCGCCGCCGAGCACGACGCGACCACCCGCATCCTGATCGAGACCGTTCTCGCCGACGAGGAGCAGCATCTGGCCTGGCTCGACACCGAGCTGTCGCTCTACCACCGGCTCGGCGAGCCGCTCTACACGGCCCAGCGCCTCGCCGTGGCGACCACCGGCGCCTCGCAGCCGCCGGCCTGAGCACCCCCTGCTTATCCAGAGGCTTCGGCGCCCGACTTATCTCTCTGGACAGGCAGTCAGGTCGATGCCGGCGTCGTCGAAGGCGCGTTGGATGCCGGCGGCGAGGGTGCGGTGCCGGCCGAGCATCGCGGGCAGGTCGGGGTGCACCGGCCGGCCGTCCTCGACGACGAGCCGGCCGGCGACGACGGTGTGCCGGGCGGCGGTCGGCCCGCAGCGCAGCCAGGCATCGATCGGATCGGACAGGGCCCCGGCGTAGGCGACCCCGTCCAGCGGCCAGACGACCAGGTCGCCGACCGCGCCGACGGACAGTTCGCCGATCTCCCCGGTGCGGCCGAGGCAGCCGGCTCCGCCACGGGTGGCGATCTCCAGCGCGTCGCGGGCCGACATCGCCGCGGCGCCGTGTCGTAGCCGGCCGAGGAGCATCGCCGTGCGGGCCTCCAACCACAGCGACGCCGAGTCCGCCGACGACGACCCGTCGCAGCCGAGGCCCACCGGAACGCCGGCCGCCCGCAGCTCGGCGATCGGCGCGAGCCCGCCGCCGAGGATCATGTTGCTGCTCGGGCAGTGCGCCACCCCGGTGCCCCAGGCGCCCAGCCGGGCGACCTCCGCCGGGTTCGGGCAGATGCAGTGCGCCACCCAGGCCCGGTCCCCGGCCCAGCCGACCTCGGCGAACTGGTCGATGGGCCGGCGGCCGAACACCGCCAGGCAGTACTCGTCCTCCTCGGGATCCTCGGCGAGATGGGTGTGCAGGCGTACGTCGAGCTTCTCGGCGAGCTCGGCGGTGGCACGCATGAGCGCCGGGCTGACCGAGAACGGCGAGCAGGGTGCGAGCGCCACGCGCACCATCGCGCCCCACGACGGGTCATGGTGGCGGGCGACCAGCCGGGCCGACTCGGCGAGGATCTCGTCGTCGTCCTGGACCACCGAGTCGGGCGGCAGCCCCCCGTCCTTCACCGACAGCGACATCGACCCGCGGGTCGGGTGGAATCGCAGGCCTAGGGCCGTCGCCGCGGCGATCTCCGCGGAGATCAGGTCCCCGCCGCCGCGCGGATGGACGTAGAGATGGTCGGTGGTCGTGGTGCAGCCGCCGAGGGCGAGCTCAGTGAGCCCGACGTACGCCGAGACGTGCACCGCCTCCTCGTCCAGCCGTGACCACAGCGGGTAGAGGGTCGACAGCCAGGTGAACAGGGTGCCGCCCAGGGCCGGGGCGTAGGCGCGGGTGAGGTTCTGGTAGATGTGATGGTGCGTGTTCACCAGGCCGGGCGTGACGAGCGCGCCGTCGGCCCGCAGGGTGCGCACGGCCGGTGGTGGCGGGTCACCCGGGCCGCCGAGCGCGCTGACCAGGCCGTTCGTCACCGCGACCCATCCGCCGCGGATCTCCCGGCGGTCGGCGTCCACGGTCGCGACCAGCTCGGCGCCGACGACTAGCAGGTCAGCGGGAACGGGAGCGTTGATGGGACGGGAGACGGCGGTGCCCGGCACGGGTGCCGGCGCGGACGCGGACGCCGGCGGGGGTGCGGTGTGCGGCTCGGTCATGGCCGCCGATTCTGCGTCCCGCGCGTTACGCCCGGGTGACACCGGTCGCGTCGAGAGGTTGTGGCGTGCCCGCTGAGCTGCCCCGGTCCGCCGCTGCGTCGGTCGTGGCGATCGACGACCCGGCGGATCCGCGGGTCGACGACTTCGTCGCGCTCACCGATGTCGCCCTGCGGCGCCGCCGGGAGCCGGCGGACGGGCTGTTCATCGCCGAAGGCGAGCGGGTCATCACCCGCGCCTTGCGGGCCGGCTATCGTCCCCGTTCGGTCCTGGTGTCTCCGGCCCGGCTCGACGCGGTGCCGGCGGACCTGCCCGCCGACGTCCCCGTCTATGTCGCCGGGGCCGATGTCCTCGCCGCCATCACCGGTTTCGAGGTGCACCGCGGCGCGCTGGCGTCGATGTGCCGCCGGCCGCCGCTGGCCGCCGCGGACGTGCTCGCCGCCGCGCGACGCATCCTCGTCTGCGAGGACATCGTGAGCCACACCAACCTGGGGGCGATCTTCCGCTCGGCCGCCGGGCTCGGGATGGACGCGGTACTGCTCAGCCCCCGCTGCGCCGACCCGCTCTACCGCCGCTGCGTGCGGGTCTCGATGGGCGAGGTGTTCGCCGTGCCCTACGCGCGGCTCGACCCGTGGCCGGGCGCGCTGGGCCTGCTCCGCGCAGTCGGGTTCACCCTGCTGGCGCTGACCCCGGCCGTCGACGCCGCCGATCTTGGCACGTTCGCCGCCCGGCTCGACGCCCCCGGCCCGGCGGCGGATCCGGTGGCCGTGGGCCTGGCGGCGGGATCGTCGGAGATGAATCCGGGGGGTGGGGCGCCCGCGCGCGTCGCGCTTCTGCTCGGCACGGAGGGGCCCGGGCTGTCCGAGCCCACCCAGGCGGCGGCGACCGCGCGGGTCCGCATCCCGATGGCGCACGGCGTCGACTCGCTCAACGTCGCCGCCACCGCCGCCATCGCCTGCTATCTGCTGGGCCGGCGCTGACCGCGCTGACCGCGCTGACCGCGGGGTGCCGCGGCATTCCGGGCAGGTTGCCCGGCCGCGAGTGGCGTCAGCCGGGCTGGGATGCCAGCCACGTGCAACCGGGCAGCGGCAGGTTGCGCAGCACCCAAAAGGCGATCACCAGCATCGGAATGACCGGTAACAGCCGGGCTGGGACGCGGGGCAGCGGGCGCCGCCAGCCGGCGGCCCGTGCCACCGCCACCGCCCAGCCGAGCACCAGCATCGGCGCGGCGACGACGAAGAAGAGGTTGTAGTCGGCCGCCGCCCCCGGGTGCCCATGCAGGAGCTGGTGCAGGCCCCGCAGCGTGCCGCATCCGGGGCAGTCCAGCGACGTCGCCCAGCGGAACGGACAGGTGGGGTAGTGGCCAGGCTGCGCCGGGTTGACGAGGTAGACCCGCACCGCGGCGGCCGCCGCGATCGCACCCACCGCGGCGAACCCGCCCAGGCGGGCCCGCGGCGACCAGTCCCGCGCGGTCGTCACCGGCGTAGCGTAACGGGCGCGACGGGCGGTCACTCCAGGTGCAGGGCATTCTCTTCGGCCGAGGTGCCCCTGATAGTTCCGTTGTCGTCCATCTCGGGGTCCGCGTCCTCGAGACCCGTGGTGTCCTCACCGTAGACGTCAGCCCGCAGGATCTGGCCCGACTCCCGGCGCTCGGCCTCCAGGTAGGGGTCGGCGTCCGGCAGTTCGGCCGCGAGCTGCTCCGCGAAGGACGAGCCCTTGCGCTCCTCTCGCGGCGTGTGCGGGTATCGCACACCTGGGCTCGGCCGATCAGGAACGTCCCAACTGTCGTCAAGCGGGTCCCGGCCGGCGTCCGTCGAGCCGAGGTCGTCGCTGTCGAACACCTCGGCGGGTTCCAGAGGCGAGTCCTCGCGGTTCCACGACTCGGAATCCGCGGCTGGCTGTGTCACGTCGGCCTCCCCGGCCGGCTCCCCGGTGAGCGGTGTCCATCCCGGGGCGTGCACCTGGGCGGATCACCGGCATGGCGGGTCCGGTCGCTGTCGACATCGGTGCGTCCCGGGCTGTTCCCGGCACGCCTTGACGTTGGACCTTCCCTGGCCCGGCGGTGCTAAGCCCACATGGCGCGCCGTCCTTGCCGCGGTTCCACCCGGCTGCCGGCGGTATCGGCTGGAAACCCTTGGGGCCAAGGTCCTTTTCCTTTGCCGTTGCCGTCGGCCAGATAATCGCGGGGAAACGAAATGATCGTGTGTCATGATGCGCCGGGTCTCCGCCTGCAAAAGTCGCTCCGACGCCTACCGCGACTGTCTGGCTGAGATTGGCCGTAGTGGCCGGTTTCGGACCGTATGTCGTGAGCGGGATACGGACGGAGCAGGTGGTCGTCTACGGTGGCCTGCCCTCCGCATTCCGTTCGGTGGAATTTTCCGCGGTCTGGGCCCGCGGCATCTCATGGTGGCGTTGGCCTGGACGGGCTTCGCTCTCCACATGGTTCTGGACTCGATCGGTGTGACGGTTTCGGGGAATTTCTTTCCCGGCTCCCTGAAGGCTGGCGTGGATAACTAGGTCTATCCCGCCGCGGTTCTGTTCATGGTCGGCCGCTGGTTGGCGGCGGGCTCGCGGTGCTCGGCCTGTTCGCCGACCTCTCGCCGACCTCTCGCCGATTCTGGCCGCCTTCTGGGGCGGTGTGGCCCTGGACGGGCAGAGCGTGGCCGTGCTGGCGGCGGGAGTCGCCTGCTCCCTCGACCTGTTCGCGGCGGTCCATCTGCTCGCCCGACCCGAACGCGGCCGCGATCGGCCGGTCGTCCTCGCGCTCGTCATCCTGCCGATCCTGGTCGGCGGCGTGCTGTGCGTCTCCAGGATCTTCCTGCTGTGCGAGCTGCCGCTGTTCGCCGAGGACGGCTCGCCCGGCCAGCCCCCCGTCGGCCTCGGCCGGCCGTTCCCCGCCCCTGCCCAGGCGC
>NZ_JAMPTM010000156.1 GCF_025403375.1 Frankia gtarii | reverse complement strand
CATCATGAATCGACCTACTCAACCCCGACTGCCCCGCCTGCCCGTTCGCCAGGAACACCCCCGACAAGTCCGGGCCGGGCCCGGGCCTCGCCCGGCGGACCATGCCCGTGACGGCGAGCTTCTCCACAGCGATCAGATCATGACCGCGGACCAGCCCCAGCGCCGTCCTGTGGGCATGATCGAACCGCTGCCGGACAACACCCCGGCCGATTACCGGCCGGCACGCTCGGCGGCCTGCTCCTCAGCCTGATCGACGACCTGTTCGGCTTCGTCGAGTCCGCGCAGGCGGAGCTGGTCACCGAGACCCTCCGGGTGGGGTCGGCCGGCATCGTCGCGCTGGCCGCGCTCACGGCCTATGAGCTGGTCCGCCGGTTGCACCGCCGCCGGGCGCCGACGACCTAGTGATCTTTGGTCGCGCTAGGACCGCGCGGGCCCCACGGGGCAGCGCGAGGCGGTGCGGTCGGCAAGCCGTTCGAGCTCGTGGGCGTCCCGGGGCTGCCCGCAGCTGCGGCAGATGTCCACCCGCGCCGGCACCGGGCGCGGCGGCGCGTCGAGCGAACCGAGCTGCGGCGGCCCCATGAAGCTCAACAGGAAACGGTAGAAGCGGCTGGGCCGGTCCGCCGCCCCACCCGCCGCGCCGACGGTGCTGTCCTGACGCTTCATCCGTCGCCCTCCCTCATCGGCCGCCGCGCGTGTCGCGCAGCCGGCCGAACCCTGGCGCCCGACTATTTCGTGCACATATGAATCGTACGCGATCCCTTCGTTGGCGTGCCAGGTATCCTGGACCATGACGCACGCCACGAAGGGAGGGACCAGCCCGTGACCGAGGACGACGCGAGTATCGGCGAGGACCTTGGAGAGGACCCCCTCGCGCTGGACCGGCAGGTGTGCTTCGCCCTGTCGGTCGCGTCCCGACTGGTGATCGGGGTGTACCGGCCGCTGCTGGAGCCCCTCGGTCTCACCCATCCCCAGTACCTGGTGATGCTGGCCCTCTGGGAACGCTCGCCGCGTTCGGTGAAGGACCTCGGCGCCGCCCTGCTCCTGGATTCGGCCACGCTCTCCCCGCTGCTCAAGCGGCTGGAGTCGGCGGGCTACGTGTCGCGGCGCCGGGCCGCCACCGACGAGCGCCTGCTGACACTCGAACTCACCCCGGCCGGCAGCGCGTTGCGCCAGGAGGCCTTGAAGATCCCCTACGCCGTCGTCGATCGGCTGGGCGTCGAGGTCACCGATCTACAGGAGCTACACGACGCACTCACCCGGACCATCAAGGCCGCCCGCCAGGTACCGGCCCGCTGACGCCCAGCGGCCGGTGGGAACGCGGGCGGATGACTGACCTCAGACCGCGGCCGACGATGACAGCAGTGACAGCAGCGACGGTGTGGAACTCGGTGCGGTCGGTGGTGGGGTCAGTGGCCAGGACCCGATCGTCGACCTTCACCTCGCCGATGGGCTGGTGGGTGCCGGTGTAGCCGGGGCCTCGCCGGTGATGGCGGTGCCCGAGTTGCAGGTGTCGGTGGGCGGGGTGCCGGGGCTGGCGGCGCAGGTGGGCTGAGCCGGTACGGCGTCCAGGCCGCCGCCGTACGGATCCTCGGCGGCCGCGAACCACCTGTGATCCCTTGTGTAGTGGCTCTGGAAACCTGCGCGCTGGCAGTCTTCATCCTCGGTGGGCTGATGCGGCGCAGGACGGCGCCCGCCAGGCCGACTCGGGTCGCGCGGATCGCCGGACGCGCTTGTATCGGGATGGCGTGCATCACCACAGCCGTGGTTCTGAGCGGGTTGGGGGCGCTGGCCGATCAGGCGGATCGGACAGTCACCCAGCCGGTGACGTCGTGCCCTGACGGCTCCCGCGACCCCTGCCGTGAGCTGCTGGGGCAAAGAATCGTGTTCTGGTCATCCTCGAGGGGTAGTGGGGATTGCCTGACAGAGTGGGGTGATGGACATAGGGGAGCCGGTCGCCTGGGCGCCGGGGATGTCGCTGCTGTCCGACGTCAGTCCGGCGGCTTGGGTAGCGGCTGCTCTGACCGCTACCACGTCAGCCGCGACGGTAGCGGCGATGGTGCCGCCCGTCTTCTCGGCCTACGCCAGGGTGCTGCCGCCGACGTACGACCGTGAGGATGAGCAACGGCGACACCGGTGGTCCGAGATCGCCGCATGCCGCGGCGTGGCGCTGACCGCCGGGACCCGGTTCGACGACCTCGTCGCCGGTTCCGACCGCTGGGGGCGGCCCTCCGATGGAGGCCTGGACGCGCGGGAGACGCAGACTCTCGCGCGGGTCCTGTCCAGCTTCACCCATACGCCGGACCAGGCATACTTCTGCCTCTGGGAGGGTTTCGGCCTCGCTGAGACGCAAGCCTGGGAGGACCGGCCGATGCGCGTGCGGACAACACACCGGGCGTACCACCTGCTCACCGGGCCGGTGAACGCCGCCCCGGTGCTGCCGGCACCGGTGGCGTGGAGGTGCGCGAGTCTGTGGTGGCCCTACGATCGAGCCTGGCTCGTCGCCACCGAGATCGACGGCTACGCCACCTACCTCGGCGCCGGCCACGCCGCGATCGACGCGGTCCTCGCCGATCCCACACTCGACGCCGTTGCCGCGCACCCCACAACCCCGCTCGATCCCAGCTACGGCTGACGTTCACCTGCACCCTGAGCCCCCGCCGTCGCGCAGCTGCCGACCGCTCATGATCGAGCAATGGGTCGAGGTGCGGTCCGTCCGCCGGTGCCGGTGTCGGAGTTCGCCCGGGTGAGCTCATCGCGCAGCGCTTCGGTCAGCGGCAATGCGTCGGGGGGCCGCATCCCGCCGGGGCCACTGGCCCACATACGCGCCCTAGGCGAGACCTTCTGACCTGCGGGAACTTTGTCAGGCTGGATCCGGCTCGCCGGAGTCTGCCCGCCAGGTGCCCGCTGAATGCGGATTCAGGTTCTCATAACCGGCGCTGGTGGAATCGGTCGCGTGGGCACCGCTGCTCATCCGACCCGCAGGCCGACGTCGCGCAGAGACGGAAATCCGATAGCTGATTAAACCTGGTGCCTGGCAGAATTGAGCTGTGCCGGGGGCGATCGTCGGTCGGGAGCGGGAGTTGGCCGTGCTCACCCGGCATCTGGACGCAGTGGCGGCCGGTCCGGCTGTTCTGGCCCTGTGGGGCGAGGCCGGGATCGGAAAGACGACGCTGTGGGAGGCGGGCCTCGCGGCCGCCCAGGCACACGGACTGACACCGCTGGCGTGCCGGCCGGTGGCCGCCGAGGTGCGGTTGAGCTATGCCGGGCTCACCGATCTGCTAGCCGACGCCCGTGGCGACGAGTTCGCGTGGTTGCCGAACCCGCAGCGGCAGGCGCTGGACGCCGCGCTGTTGCGCGGTACCGGCGACGGCCGCCATCTCCCGGACCCGCGGGCGGTGGCGGCCGCGTTCCTTTCGGTACTTGAGCGGCTGACGCAGCATGCGCCTGTGCTGGTCGCTCTCGACGACGTCCAGTGGTTGGACGAGCCGACGCGTCGGGTGGTCGCGTTCGCGGTCAGACGATGTCGTGGTCCGATAGCCGTGTTGACGGCTGGACGTGACGAAGGTCAGGACAGCGGACGAGACAACGGACGAGACAACGGACGGGAAGACGGACGGGACGGCGACCGGGACAACGACCGGTCGGACCGGCGGGGCGAGTTTCGTCCCCGCGATCCGGCGCGGCTGTGGCACCTCGACGTCGGTCCGTTGAGCCTGGGCCACCTGTACGAGGTGCTCCTGGCGAACCTCGGCCGTTCGTTCCCCCGGCCGGTGTCGCTGCGGATCGCTCGAACGTCTGGGGGCAACCCGTTCTACGCCTTGGAGATCGCACGGTCGCTCGACGCCCAGGGTCCTGACCCCGGCGGGTTTCCGAACAGCCTGCGGAGCGTGGTCCGAAGCCACGTCGCTTTCCTGAAGCCTGCGGTGCGTGAGGCCTTGCTGGTGGTGAGCGCGCTCACGGTGCCCAGCCTCGATCTGGTCGGTCGTGCCTGCGGCGTCGCGGACGCCGCAGAACTGTTGAGCGCCGCCGAGGACGACGGTGTGATCGTGCTGTCCGCCGGCTGTGCCCGGTTCACCCACCCGTTGCTGGCCAGCAGCGTCTACACGGAGTCGTCACCGAGTACGCGGCGCGCGCTGCACCGGCGGCTTGCCGGGCTGGTCGACGACATCGAAGAACGCGCGCGTCACCTGGCCCTCGCCGTCACCGGACCAGAGCCTGAGGTGGTGGCGACGCTCGACGCCGCGGCTACCCAGGCCCGGCAGCGCGGCGCGGCGTCGGCGGCCGCCGAGCTCCTGGAACTGGCTCTCGGCCTCGGGGCCAGCGACCCGGCCCGCCAGGTGCAGGCCGCAGCGGACCACTTCCACGCCGACGACCCGTTGCGAGCCCGGGAACTGCTGGAGCGAGCTGTCGCGAACCTTGGTCCGGGACCGCAACGGGCCGAGGCGTTAGCCCTGCTGGGCACGATCCGCTATGAGGTCGACGACTACGCCCATGCCGTCGAGACCCTCCAACGCGCGTTCAGCGACGCCGGTGACGACCGGCGCTTGCGAGCCGACATCGGGGTGGAGCTGTGCACCGCCCTCGCCAACGGCGGGCGAATCGGTGAAGCGATCGAGTACGCGACGGTCGCGGTCGAGGAGGCCGAACACGCCGGCGACAGCGCCCTGCTCGCCGAGGCGCTGGCAGCGTCGATGCTCAGTCGTTTCCTCGCTGGTGAGGGCATCGACGACGCCGCGTTGGCCCGATCCCTGGTGCTCGAGGACCTGGACCGGCGCAGCCACGCCGTCCGATGGCCGTCCCTGCACGCCACGATGATCTACCTGTGGACCCACCGCGTCGACGAGGCCCGGGCCGGGTTGGCGGACCTTCGCGAGCGGTGTCTCGACCGGGGCGCGGAGAGCGACCTGTGGTTCTTGTCGTTTCACGCCGCCCGGGTCGCGCTGTGGTCCGGCGAGGTCGAAGCGGCCGAGCTGTTGGTGGCCGACGTCACCGAACGGGCGCTCATGGTCGGGACGGACCACTCCCGGGCGTTCGCGCTGGCCATGCAGGCACAGGTGGAGGCCTGGGTGGGACGGGTTGTGTCGGCACGGGCCGCCGGCGAGGCGGCGGCCGCAGCTCTGGAAAGGGTCGGCATGAGATCGGGAGCACTGTTCGCGCAGAGCGCGCTCGGAATGCTCGCGCTGTCCATTGGCGACAACGACGCCGCAGCCCGCTGGCTCGCCCCCGTCGCGGCGGCGATGGCCAAGATGGGTGTCAGTGAACCCGTGTGCGTTCCGTTCCTCCCCGACGCCGCCGAGGCGCTCATCGGGCTCGGCCGCCTCGACGAGGCCGAGCCCCTGGTCGAACACCTCGAGGCCAGCGGACGCCAGCCGGAGCGGGCCTGGGCGCATGCCGTCGGGGCCAGGACGAGGGGCCTGCTTGCGGCCGCCCGCGGTGATCTCGACGCCGCGCGGTCGGCCTACCAGCACGCCCTCACCGTTCACGACCAGCTGCCGCTGAGCTACGAGCGCGCCCGGACGCTGCTGGTCCTCGGGCAGCTCCAGCGCCGCTGCAACGAACGCCGAGCGGCCGGGGCCACGCTCGAAGAAGCGGCCCGCGCGTTCGACGCCGTCGGCGCCGCGCAGTGGGCCGGCAACGCCCGCGCCGAGGTCGATCGGCTGGGCTCACGGCCCGGCCCCGCTGACAAGCTGACCCCGATGCAGGAACGCGTCGCCGAGCTGGCCGCCGGTGGGCTGACCAACCGTGAAGTAGCCGCCGCACTCGTCATCAGCCACAAGACGGTCGAAGCCAACCTTGCCGGCGCGTACCGCAAACTCGGCATCCGGTCCCGGGCTCAGCTCGGGGCGTGGCTCGCGCAGCGACACTCCGCCGAGGGCCAACCGCCGGGCGCACCGCACCCGGCACACCCGAAACCGGGTCAGGAGTAGGGAAACACCTGATGCGGGGCCGGTCTGTCGACTGCCACCGTTGCCGCCTGGTCCGTACCACCGACGGGGGACGACACGATGCCCGACAATTTCAAGATCTTGGTCTACGGCGGCAACGGCACGGTCCCGGTCGACAGCGGACTACCGCGCGTCGGTGAAATCTACGGTGTAAAGCCACAGGGTCCGCTGCTCTGGTACCAGTACCGCGGCGCCGGGCAGTCGGACTCGCCGGCGACGTCCGTAGCGAACTGGGCGCCGAACTCGGGAAACATGATCGGCCGCGGCTGGGACGGATTCCTGCATCTGGTCGCTCGCGGCGACGGTGTGCTGCTCGGCGTGCGGCCGGACGGGAACCTCCTTTACTACCGCTACGACGGCGACGGCACGAGCGACCCGAACGCCACCGGCCTCCGCTGGGCCCCGGAATCCGCCAACATCATCGGCGTGGGATGGGAAAATTTCCGGTTTCTCTGCGCCAAGCCGTACGAGGGAAGGACCTCCACCCACCCGAATAACAGCGTCATCTACGCCGTCGACCATGACGGCCACCTGCACTGGTATCGGTACGTCGGGGACGGTGAGAGCGACCCCGGTGCCACCGGCCTCCACTGGGACCCGAACTCCGGCAACATCATTGGTCAGGGCTGGTCGCAGGGATTCCGCTACATGGCCGCGGTATCGGAAATCATCCTGATGGTGAAGGACAACGGCGACCTGCTCTGGTACCGATACTCCGGAAAAGGCGAGACCGACCCTTCCGGCGGTTCGGGCTGGGACCCGAAATCCTCGAACATAATCGGACGAGGCTGGCACCGGTTCCGTCATATCTTCGGCGGATCGGACGGAAGAGGCGGTTACGTGATCTACGGGGTCGACCAGGCCCAGAATCTCGTGTGGCACCGGTACACCGGTACGGGGGACAGTGATCCCACGGGCACCTCGAATGCCTGGAGTCCCAATTCGGGGAACATCATCGGCACCGGCTGGTAACGAGCGACCGTTTCACCTGACCGTCCACCGGGGTAGGTGAGGACCGTAGAGGATACCTCATCGACGACGACCCCCGCGGCTCGCTCCGTCCGGCGCGACCCGGCGTGGCGACCGGGGACGCTAGGTGTTCGCGGCCGGGGCGAGGACGGCGGCGAGGAGGCCGGGGAAGCGTGCTTCCAGGTCTTCGTAGCGGATGCTGACGACGCGGCGGCGGCCCTCGACCGTGGTCGTGGTCAGGCCGGCCTCGCGCAGCACGCGGTAATGGTGGGAGACGGTCGGGGCGCTGACCTCGACCCCCTCGGCGATCACGGAGCAGTCGACCGGGCCGGTCCGGGAGTACATCGCCTGCATCAGCGTGAGCCGGACCGGGTCGGCCAGGGCGGCGAGGAGCGTGACCAGGTTGATCGAGTCAAAGCTCGGCTGAGGGAGCTGTCGCGACATGGCGGGCTGCCCGACTCAGCCTCTCAGCCGACCACTCGGCCGAGCACCCAACCGGTCGGTTCGCCGACCACCTCGCCGACCGTCCAGCCGGCCGCTTCGCCGATCCCGATGCTTTGACACCCATCGAACTTAACCCCTAACCTCGCACTGTGACGATTCGACAAGCATCGAACGACGAGCTCCGAAGCGAGGGCGGACTGCGCGGCTGGCAGCTCGGGGTGCTGGCGGCCGGCACGTTCACGCTGGGCGTCGACGGGTTCGTGCTCGCCGGCCTGCTGCCCGCCATTGCCGACGACCTGTCCGTGAGCGTGTCCACCGCCGGCCAGCTCACCACGATCTTCTCCGTCACCTACGCGGTCGGGTCGCCGGTGCTCGCGGCCCTCACCGGCCGCTGGGACCGGCGCCTGCTGCTCGGCGGCGGGCTGGCGTTGTTTCTGCTCGGGATGGCCGGCCAGGCGCTCGCCCCCTCCTACGCCGTGATGGCCGCCGGCCGGGCCGCCGCGGCCCTCGGTGCCGCGGCGTTCCAGTCCAACGCCTACGTCATGGCCGGCATGCTCGCCAGCGGCCGGCGGCGCGGCCGCGCGCTGGCCGCCGTCACCGCGGGGACCTCACTCTCGACAGTGCTCGGGGTTCCCTTCGGCGTCCTGGCCGGACAGTGGTTCGGCTGGCGAACGGTGCTGTGGATCATCACAGTGCTCGCAGCACTCACCGCGCTCTGCGTTCCCCTGCTACCCCGAGCCCACGTCCCACCGACAAGCATGCGCGCCCGGCTGGGCGTGCTGACCCGAACCCCCGTACTCATGGTTCTGCTCGCGACAGTCGCGGTAGTCGCGCCACCGTTCCTACTGATCTCCTACCTGCCGATCGTCCTGGGCATGGCCAACACCGACAGCCGGCTCGTGGTGATACTGCTCGCGTTCGGGCTCGGCAGCCTCACCGGCAACCGACTGGTGGGACACCTCGTCGACAGTCGCGGCGCGCTGGGCGTACTGCTGGTCGCCGTCACCGGGCTCGCCGCGTCGTTCGCCGTGCTGGTGCCGGCGCGGGAGGAGTACGGCGCGGCGCTGGCCGTCTTCCTCGCCGTCGGCGCCTTCCAGGGACTGTCGATCACGCCGCAGCAGCAACGGCTTTTCGTCATCGCCCCGGACGTCGCCACCGTCGCCCTCGGGCTCAACGGATCAGCGATCTACCTCGGCAGCGCCCTCGGCGCCGCGCTCGGTGGCGTGACCCTCAACGTGGCCGGGGCGGCCACGATTCCAGCCGCGGCCGCCGTACTCGCCGCAGCAGGGCTCGCACTCATCGCCACCACTGCCCCCGAACGACGACTTCGGACCGCCGCCACGCCAGTGGGCCCAGCGCCTACGGGCCCAGCGCCTACGGGCATAGCGCCAGCAGGACCAGCGCCCGAGCAGCCGTGACCGCTGATGGGCTCAAGCCCTTCCACGGCCGTCGGGGCTGCAGCCGCTTACACCACTCGGCAGTGTGAGTCCGGACGGTGACGACGACCTTGTGATCGGGAGAACGGCCGCGGGCGTGTCTGTCGCCGGGCGAGGCGGGGCGGTTTCCAGCAGGCGCCGCTCGACCTCCGGGGGCAGGCCCCCGGCCTGAAGACGGGAACCGTCCGGGCCTGACATCCAGGCCCAGGTGTCGGCGACGGTCTGCGTCAGGGGGCGCAGACGCAGGCCCGAGTGAGCGGCCAGCGCCGCGGCGCCCCGGTGGACGGCCGCATGCTCAGGCCCGGGCGGCATCCAGATGGGCAGGTCCGTCCACGGCGTGACCCCCTCGGCAAGCAGGTGCTCCGGTTCCAGCCAGCGCAGTTCCGCCGACGCGCCCGTCACCGCGACGCACGCCTCGAGCAGCTCGCCCATCGTGCAGGATCCGGGCGGGCCGACGCCGTCGACCGCACCGGACATGCCTCGGTCCGCCGCCGTCAGCAGCCAGCTCGCCAGGTCCCGCGCGTCGACGTGTTGCAGGTCAAGATCCGCGGGGCCCGGCGCCGCTACCACGCCGCCGCGGCCGATCCGCGACAGCCACCAGGACAGGCGTCCGGAGTTCTCATGTGGGCCGATCAGGAGCCCGGCCCGTACGAGCAGCGCACGGTGGCCGAACACCGCCAGCACGGCGGTCTCCGCAGCGCGCTTCGACCAGGCGTAGTCGTCGGGATCGTCGTCGGGCGCCGCCTCCACCAGCGGTGCGGATTCGTCCGCCCCGTCGGCAGCCGGCCAGGCGTACACCGACCGGCTGGAGACGAACGTGTAGTGGCCGGCCCGATCGCGCAGCGCGTCCGTCGACCGTCGCACCACCGCCGGGTCGCCCGACCAGGTGTCGACGACGAGATCCCAGACGCCGTCGGCGAGGACAGCCAGCCCGTCGGGGCGCGTTCGGTCCGCACGCAGCACCCGCGCCCCCGACGGAGGCTCGTGCTCACCACGGTGCAGGAGCGTGACCTCGTGCCCGCGGGCGAGCGCCGCAGTCACCACCGCCCGGCCCAGAAACTGGGTACCGCCGAGCACCAGCACGCTGATCCCGCTCCCGCTCCCGCTCCCGCCGCCGGCCGCCCTGCCGTCGCCACATTGGCTCATGTGTCCGCGCCCGTCCTCGTACCGGACGCGCGGGCCAGCTCGGAGGTCCCGGTGCCTCGGCCCCGCCCGCCGGCGACCGACTGGTATCCCGGGTTGCGCTCAACCTGCCCGCGGTAGGCGGCGAACCGGCCCGCAAGTTCCCGCGCGCAGTCCTCGGCTCGGTCCAGCGGCATTTCGACGCCGTCGTATCCCGTCTCCTGATAAAGCACCGCGGCCGCCCAGCTCTCGAACCGGACCGTGCCGTCAGGCCCGATCTCGCGAATGCCGTCGGCCCGCTGGCCGCTGAGGTTGATCTCCCGCGCCTCGTCCACCCCGACGGCATCCGGCAGGGCTAGCTGGATCGCGCCGTTCGCCAGTCGCAGCGGGTAGCCGCCGACCCGTCCGGCCGGGCCGCTTCTTGCGAGCAGGGCTGCGCCGCCGTCGGCCAGGGCCGCGCCGACCGTGGCGGCCCGTGCTCGCAGCCGCCGTTGCATTACGGGCGTGGCCAACTCGTCGCGTTCCGCCCGGGCATGGTCACTGTAGCGCGGGGCCGGCTCGAGGAGTGGATCGACGGGGCCCGTGCCGCGCAACGCCTCGCCGTAGCGGACGCCGAGTTCGGTGAACAACAGATCCAGGGATACTCTGTCGACCGCGATGTGGTGGAATGCCGCAACCAGCAGATGTTGACCCGATGAACGCGCCACCAGCCGAAAGTCGACCGGAATTTCGTCTGCCAGCCGGAATACGCGGGACTGTGCGGCGGTGACGACCGCGTCTTCTTCCGTGGACGGCACAGTCATGAGGACAACCGGCTCGGGTGGCAGCGACACCGGGCGAGGGAGACCGGCGGAAGCGCGGTACAAGGTCCGCAGAATGGAGTGTCTGGCAAGTAATACTGTCAGCGCCCGACCGAGGGCGTCGACATCGAGCGGGCCGTCCAACTCGAGGAAAGTCGGCACCGTGTAAAGGTTGCTGCCGGCCAGCTCGTGCATGAACCAGATGCGATCCTGGACAGTGGACATCGGCGTCGAAGCGGAGTCGGCAAAACCCGCTTCAGCGCTGCCGCCACCGTCAGCACGCTCGGTGCGCCGCCCGGCAGCTACGGCGTCGAGAACCAGGCCGGCCAAGTCCAGCGTACTCCTCGTGGCCAGTAGAGCGGCTACCGGAATGGCCACGCCGAAAGTTTCCTGGAGTTCCCGCGCAAGATCCTGGGCCACCGCGGAGCGGTGAACACCCGGCTCCGCCAACGGATATCGCGTTCGCTGCGGATCGGGAGACGTAAATAGCAGTCTGCTGACGATCTCCGTCAGCTCTTCAAGAAAATAGGCAGGCGGCGTTCGACGCGCGTTCACGACACTACGATCCCCAAGTTTCCATTGCTCAACGAGACGGCGTAGCTGCTGCGGTGAACTCTGCTGTGAACCTAACCCAGTCGGCGGATTGCTGCAACCCCTCCGCATGCCTTTATTGCGGAACCAGGAGTACTTTTTTGATCAATTATCTTCTGACCTGCAGAAATGCGGGGGCGCGGCGAGCGCGGCGTCCGTTTCTCTCCTCGACGCAGATCTGCTGAACTTGATGGTTGCTGGCGGCGATGGCCAGTCCGCTGGCGGCCAAGCAGCCGACAATGATCTCGGGGTGGTACCGCAAGCGCTTGCGGCCAGGGCGAATGGTGCTGATGACACGAGCGAGGCCGGTGGCGGCGAGGTTGGCCGACACCCCACCCTTGATCATCGACCAGATCCTCTCAACCGGGTTGAGCTCGGGCGCATACGACGGGAGCCGCAGGGCGGTCAGCCGGTCGGTGGCGGCGATGAACTCACTCGTCCGAGCCGATCCTCAGCGGCGTAGCCGGCGGGTTCCGCGCAGACCGATCACCCCGACACTGTGCGTGTCACCACCACCCGCGGCGCCACCCACAGCTCGGTGACCACCAGGCCGCACGGGAGCTGGATGAGGACACTCCGGCCCGCCGCCGACGGGTCCTCGGCGAGGAGAATCCCGAAACGCAGCGGACGGTCCGGCCGCTGGGCGCTCAGCGCAGGTGGCCACCCGAGGCGTTGTCCGCGGGCTCGGGCGGCTTCGAGTCCTTCCCGGGTTCTCTCCCCTGGCGGTCCCGCCGGGCGTAGCGGTCCCGCCGGGCTGCCCGGCGGGACGCGATCCGGGCAAGCACCATCGCTCCGGCCCGCGCGTCGTTCTGAGTAGATGGTGCCCATCTCTACTTCTCGGCCGCGATGGCGCGCCTCGCGGCATGAGCGTGCAGTCGCACGCACGAAGCCGGGGCGACGGACCGTTACGGGACGCGTCGCTGGGCTTCGTCCTCACGCTGACGACCGCGCTCGAACTCGCGAAGCACGGCACAGTCGTGCTGGTCGGTCGCAGCCGCACCAAGCGCTCGACGACGTCGAGCAGGCGATCCGGGCAAAGGGCGGGGACGCCGTGTCGGTCGTCAGCGATCTGTCCGATGTCACGAGCGTGCGCCGCGCGGCCGTGGAGATCGCCGCGCTCGGCCTACCGATCGCCGGACTGCAGCCTTCTTCGCGCAGCGCCATCAGTGACCGACACGTTCGAGCAGTGACCGACACGTTCGAGCTGGTCGCCACGGAGGAGGACAACTACCCGGCACGCACGATGTGCCAGTGGCTCGTGGTGTCGACGTCCGGTTTCTACGACTGGTACCGGCGACCGTCGTCGTCCGGGCCCGCCGGCACACCACTCTGGACACCCAGGCATCAGCCACCGCCGGATCTCATGATGTGCACTGCCCCGCACCGCCGGCTCCGGTCCGCGCCGCGCCGCGCCGTCGACGATGTAGGCCACGCCATTCTGCGAAATCAGCACAAGTACGCAGTTCGCTACGCCTGCGCGCGGGCAGCCCGGTCGAGTGACGGATCTCCGCGCAGCACGCGCACGATCGCGTCGGCGGCAGCCACTGCCATCGCCGTCCGCGTCTCGACCGTTGCGCTGCCGACGTGGGGCAGGAGAACAGCACGGGGTGCGGCAAGAAGACGCGGGTTGACTGCCGGTTCGCCGTCGTAGACGTCCAGCCCGGCAGCGAAGAGCTGATTGGCCTCGAGCGCGTCGGACAGCGCATCCTCGTCGACGACGGGACCCCTGGCGGTGTTCACCAGCACCGCGGTGGGTTTCATCAGCCGGAGCCGACGCGCATCGATCAGGTGCCGCGTTTCGGTGGTGAGGGGGACGTGCAGCGAGACAATGTCAGCCGAGGCGAGCAGGTCCTCCAGATCGGCAACGTAGCCCGGTGCACCCGACGGCGTCCGCGCATGGTGCAGCACCGACATGCCGAAACCCGCGGCCCGGCGGGCGACGGCCTTGGCGATCCCTCCCCAACCCACCAGGCCGAGCACCGCGCCGTGGACGTCGCGCCCCAGATAGCCGTCGATGCGCCACCCGCTCCACCGGCCGGCCCGCAGCGATATCTCGGCCGCCGGAGTCTGTCGGCAGGCCATGAGGATCAACGCCCAGGTCAGGTCCGCCGTGGTCTCGTCCAGAACATTCGGCGTGTTGCACACGACGACACCGTGGCGCCGAGCGGACTCGAGATCGATGTTGTCCACCCCCACCGCGATATTGGCCACCACCCGCAGCCGTCCGGAACCTGCGGCAAGAACAGCTTCATCGATCCGATCAGTCAGCAGGCAGAGCACCGCGTCGGCGTCCGCTGCCTGGGCCGCAAGACTGCCCGGCCCACTCGGCGATGAGAAGGGAACGAGCTCAAAGCCAGCTGATTCCAGCCGGTTCAGGCCCGCTTTCGGAATCCCCGCCGAGAAGAGCACCCGCGTCATCATCATTTCCTTCGCCGGTTCTACGGATGGCTGGCGCCCACGGCAGGCATGGACGGGTGGACCCGACGGCGGCCAGCTGGCTGGAATCCTACGCGTCCTTCCCCTGGCCGTCCGAATCCGGGCGGCTCTTCCTCTCTTCCGCACGGCTGCCACCCGGCCAGCTTCGGAGCCACCGGCCACCTCTCACTCAGGACACCGCGTGGAGATCACCGGCGTCGTAGGAGATGAATTCGAGCAGATTGTCGTCGGGATCGCGGATGTAGATGCTGATCCCGGGCGTGGTGCCCGCTCCTCGTCCACCCATGCGACGCACCGGTCCGGCGACGACCGGGACGGCGCAGCGCGCCAGGTGCGCGATGAGGTTGGCGATGCCTCCGGCCCACACGAAGCACAGGTCGGCGCACCCGGGTTCGGCTGCCGGTGCCCGCAGTGTCCCGGGCAGGTTACGCCTGGCGACCATCTCCTCGGGATGTATGTTGATCTTGTTGTCACCGAAGACGATCGAGAAGTACCGCTGGGTTCCGGCCCGCCACTCCGCCTCCCCCCAGATACCGAAACCGAGTTCCCGGTAGAACCTCAGCGTGCGCTCAGCCACCGAGACCGGGAATGCCACGTGATCGAAGCCTGTAATCATCGACAGTTTCCAATCGATCGCCCCATCGCGACGGACGACAAGATCAATGCGGCTCGATCAATGAGCTAACGCTGGGCACCGAAGAACACGGGTGCGCTTGACATCGGACCCGTAAGCGTACTGCCAACACCGTGCACGATCGTCATTGCAGCCGAGTTTCACAGCCGGGTGTCGCAGCCGGCTTGCCTGGGTAGACGCTATCAGAGATAGTTTTCCGTGTGAAGTACATGGTGACGACACTGAGCCCGGCCGACCGCCTCGACCTGCAGGATCTGCTCCTGCGCTACTCTTACGCGGCACGGTCGACGGACAACGAGGACAGGCTTCGGGATCTGTTCACCGACGATGTGATCCTCGACGGTCCGCGTGGCTACCACGTGGGTCTGGCGGGGCTCGCCGCGTTCGCCGAACAGGAGCGCGGAACGCCCCGACCACCCGACGCTCCGCCTCGCCCGTACACAATCATCACCAACGTCCTGGTGGAGGGGCTCACCGACGACACGGCGTCCATCCGTGCCTGCTTCTTCCGGCTCGCCGACACCGCGGGCGGCGTCGGCGCGGCTCAGGTGACCGGCAGCTACGAGTGCGAAGCCCGACGGGTGGACGGCGTCTGGAAGGTCAGTCGCCGCATCTGCCGCATCGACGGGTTGCCCCAGTTCCGCGACACGGAGGCATACCGCAACAACATGCGATACGTCCGCGACGCAGGGGGCTGGAGACTCGAGCCGGCGGCCTGACCCGGGACGGCGTGGGGCCCGTAGGTCCCTCCCCTGGAAACGATCGTGATCACTGGGGTCGGCCGACTCC
>NZ_JAMPTM010000155.1 GCF_025403375.1 Frankia gtarii | reverse complement strand
GGGCGGGGGCAGTGGCCCATGCCACGCCGGGCCCGCGGGGCCGGTGTCCGGGCACGGGGGCCGCGAGCTGGCCGGATCCGCGAGGATGGAGGGGTGACCGGCAACCCGACCGCCCCGGCGGCCACCTCCAAGACCACTGCCACCGCGGCCACCAGCACCACCGAGCAGCCGTACCGCGAGCTGGGCCTCACCGACGACGAGTACGCGCGGATCCTGGCCACCCTCGACCGCCGCCCCACCGACGCCGAGCTCGCGATGTACTCGGTGATGTGGAGCGAGCACTGCTCCTACAAGTCCTCCAAGGTGCATCTGCAGCAGTTCCGGGACACTCCGTCCACCGACCGGCTGCTCGTCGGCATGGGGGAGAACGCCGGTGTCGTCGCGGTCGGCGAGGGCCTCGCCGTCACCTTCAAGATCGAGTCGCACAATCATCCGAGCTTCGTGGAGCCCTACCAGGGGGCGGCAACCGGGGTCGGCGGCATCGTCCGCGACATCCTGACCATGGGCGCCCGGCCGATCGCCGTGCTCGACCCGCTGCGCTTCGGTGACGCCGACGCACCCGACACGGCGCGGACGCTGCCGGGAATCGTCGCCGGCATCGGCGGCTACGGCAACTGCCTCGGCCTGCCCAACATCGGCGGCGAGGTCGTGTTCGACCCGACCTACGCCGGCAACCCGCTGGTCAACGCGCTCTGCGTCGGGGTGATGCCGGTCGGCCGGGTACAGACCTCGGCGGCCACCGGGGTCGGTAACGCTGTGGTCCTGCTGGGCGCGAAGACCGGCCGGGACGGGATCGGCGGCGTGTCCGTGCTGGCATCGGCGACCTTCGACGAGGGCGGTGGCCCCGCCCGGCGGCCGTCCGTGCAGGTCGGGGACCCGTTCATGGAGAAGATCCTGATCGAGTCCTGTCTGGAGCTGTTCGACCGCGGGCTCGTCACCGGCATCCAGGACCTCGGCGGTGCCGGGCTGACCTGCGCGCTGACGGAGACGACCGCGGCGGGGCTCGCCACCGGCCAGCCCGGCGGCATGGACGTCGACCTGGACCTGGTACCGCTGCGCGAGCCGTCGATGGCCGCCCATGAGGTGCTGGCCAGCGAGTCCCAGGAACGGATGCTCGCGATCGTCACTGCCGAGGCGCTTCCCGAGGTCCTCGCTCTCGCCGAGCGCTGGGGGGTGCTGGCGACCAGGATCGGCACCGTAACCGACACCGGGCGGCTGATCGTGCGCTGGCACGGCGAGGTCGTCGTCGACGTACCGCCCGGCTCGCTCGCCGACGAGGGCCCCGTCTACGAGCGCCCGCTGCGCCGCCCCGCCGACTTCGACCTGGTCCGGGCGGACGGCCCGACGGCAGCCCGGCTGGCCCGGCCGACCACCTCGGCACAGCTTCGCCAGACCCTGCTGCGGATGGTCGCCTCCCCCAACCTGTGCTCCCGGGCCTGGGTGACCGACCAGTACGACCGGTACGTGCAGGCGGCCACGGTCCTCGCCCAGCCGGAGGACGCCGGCGTGCTACGGCTGTCCGAGCGGACCGGGCTCGGCATCGCGCTGGCCACCGACGGCAACGGGCGCTACGCCCGGCTCGATCCGTTCACCGGCGCGCAGCTCGCCCTCGTCGAGGCGTGCCGAAACGTCAGCGCCGCCGGTTCGGTGCCGATCGCCGTGACGAACTGCCTGAACTTCGGCTCCCCGGAGAACCCCGAGGTGATGTGGCAGTTCGCGCAGGCATGCGCGGGCCTCGCCGAGGGCTGCCGGCAACTGGGCCTGCCGGTCACCGGCGGCAACGTGTCGTTCTACAACCAGACGGGCGCCACCCCGATCCACCCGACCCCGGTGATCGGAGTGCTGGGCCTGTTCGACGACGTCGCCCGGCGCACCCCGATCGGCTTCACCGGCGAGGGAGACGCGCTGATCCTGCTCGGCGAGACCGCCGACGAGTTCGGCGGCTCCGAGTGGGCCTGGGTGACGCACCGCCACCTCGGCGGTCAGCCGCCGGCGGTCGACTTCGCCCGGGAGAAGCTGCTCGGGGAGATCCTCGTCGCCGGCTCCCGCGACGGCATGCTCACCGCCGCCCACGACCTGTCCGAGGGGGGGCTCGCGCAGGCCCTCGTCGAGTCATGCCTGCGCGGCGGGCGCGGCGCGCGGATCGTCCTGGATGCCGGAGCCGACCCGTTCGTCGAGCTGTTCAGCGAGTCGGCCGGACGCGCCGTCGTCGCCGTGCCGCGGTCGGAGGAGCTGCGCTTCACCGACATGTGCACCGTCCGCGGCCTGCCCTGGCGGCGCATCGGCGTGGTCGACGGCAACGCGCTCGACGTGCAGGACGCGCTGCGCGTAGGCCTCGACGAGCTGCGCGACGCCCACGAGGGCACCCTGCCCGCCCTGTTCGGCCGCACCGCCTGAGCCGATCCGGGCAATCCCGGCGGTGCGGGGCCCCGGCCCCAGGGGCCCAGGCGGTGCGGGCCTGCGGTCAGGAGTGGCCGTAGGGCTCAGGATCGGCGGCGTCCGCGGCCCGCTCCCCCGGCTCGGCGTCCGCCACCGAGCCGGGGCTGTGGGCCGCGACGCCGATCAGCTCGACGTCCGTCGGCTCCAGGTCGGAGGGGTCCTCGTCGAAGACGATCGACTCCGGGTGCGCCGACGGCGCCACCAGCGCCTCGGAGTGCGCGCCGCAGCCGTGATCGATGGCGGTGGCCCGGCCGTCGTCGGGAGCCAGCTCGTTGGCGCAGACACCGAACATCCGGCCGAGCGAGCCCGCGAGCCGAACGTGGAAACCACAGGTCAGGCACGAGGCGGGGGCAACTTTGGCGATCGAGGCGTCCGGCCCGGCATCGCCGGCGTACCAGCGCTCGACCGCCTCCTCCCGTCCGGTGACGGACAGCACCCGGGCCCGGCCGAAGCCGAGCTCGAAGTAGTCATCGGTGTCGACGAGCTCCTCGACGTCCTCCCCGCGCAGCGCGAGACGCGGATCGTCGATCGCCGTGGGCAGCAGGTCGCCGACGCCGACATCGCCCGGCCGCAGCCGCTCCGACCACGGCACCCACGCCGGCGCCAGCAGCGCCCCGTCCCCCGGCATCAGCACCACGTCGTCGACCGTGACCTTGCGCACCCGGGAGGCGCGGGTCACGACGACCGTCCAGACCCAGCCCCGGTAGGCGGGCGAGGCGCAGGCGAAGCGGTGCAGCACGATCCGGTCGCCCTCGGCCTCGATGCCGAGGTGCTCGCCAACCTCGCTCTCGCTGTCCGCCTGCTCGACCGCGGCCGCACGGGCCACATCCACAGCGGCCGCGCACACCGCGTCGACCGCCGGCTCCCGCGACGCCCGGACCGCCCTGCCCCGCACGGCCGACACCGGCTGATCCGCGACCGACTCGGTGGCGAGGCTCACGTCGGGCGGCGGCGCCGCGGTGGGGGGGACGGACGACGCCCGAGGGCGAGTCCGCGGGGTCGACGCGTCGGCGCCCGTCGCCGGAACCGTTGTCACCGTTGTCACGTTTGGGACCTCCGCGCTGCCCTGGGCCGTTGCATCGGCCGTGCGCTCCGAACCGGCCGCCTCCGCAGCGTCCGGTACCGAATCCGCACCGAGGGTAACGGATGAATCCGGCGGCTCGGTCGTGGTGGAACGGACCTCGGGAGCACCCACGCAACGTATTCTCACCCACGGGCACTCGCACCGCCCGACGTGGTCGTAGGAGCGCAGGCCAGGGACGAGGACACTTGGCATGGTGAACCCGGGCAGCACGGTCGCGAACAGCCTGCGGAGGCTGCGAAGGAGCGTGCGCGGGGACGGCGCCGAGCGGACCGGGCTGTCCGCCCTCACCGAACTGTCCTTCGTCAACGCCGCGGGCGACGCGCTGGTGACCGTCGCGCTGGCCGGGTCGCTGTTCTTCTCGGTGCCCTCCGGCGAGGCCCGCTCGAAGGTCGCCCTGTACCTGCTCATCACCATGGTGCCATTCGCCCTGTTGGCGCCGGTGATCGGGCCGTTGCTCGACCGGGTCGCCCACGGCCGGCGCACCGCGCTCGCCGCCATCTGCCTGGGCCGCGGCCTGCTGGCCTGGCAGCTCGCCGGAGCGCTGCACGGGCTGGCCGTCTACCCGCTCGCGCTCGGCCTGCTCGTGCTCTCCCGCGGCTTCGGGGTGGCGCGCAGCGCGGTCATCCCCCGTGTCGCCCCGGCCGAGCTCACCCTCGTCAAGGTCAACTCGCGGATCTCGCTGGTCAACATCGTCGCCGGCGCCATCGTGGCGCCGGTCGGGCTGGGCATCGCACACATCCCGTTCGTCGGCTATCCCTGGGTGCTGCGGATCTGCGCGATCGTCTACATGGCCGGCGTTCTGCTGGCCTTCAACCTCCCCAGGCACGTCGACTCGGCGGCCGGCGAGCTGCCGCTGCGCGCCCCCGTCACGCCTGGCACCGGCCGCCACGGGCTCGGGACGCGGCTGCGGGCGTTCCTCGGTGCACTGCCGGTGGCCCTACGCGCCACGGCAGTCCTGCGCGGCCTGGTCGGCTTTCTCACCTTTTATCTCGCCTTCCTGCTGCGGACAAACGGCGGCAACAACCTGTGGCTGGGCGGCCTGGCCGTGGCCGCGGGCGTCGGCAGCGGGCTCGGCGTGTTCATCGGCGGCCGGCTCGGCCGGCGGCGGCCGGAGGGCATCATCATGCTCGCCCTGGTGCTGGCGGCCGGAGGATGTCTCGGCGCCGCCGTCACCTACACCAGGTTCACCTCGCTCGTCGCGGCGTTGCTGGCCACCATGGCCGGTTCGATGGGCAAGCTGGCGCTCGACGCCGTCGTCCAGCGCGACATCCCGGAGGCGACGCGCAACTCCGCGTTCGCCCGCTCCGAGACCGCGCTCCAGCTCACCTGGGTCGCCGGTGGCGCCTTCGGGCTCATCGAGATGTCCGGAACGGTCGGCTTCGCGGTGGCCGCCGCCGTCGTCTGTGCCACGCTGTTCATCCAGGCCGGCGCGCTGCGCCGCTCGCGCCTGGCGGCTCGGGACCGGCTGGGCAGTGCCGACCTCCCGCCAGGCGGCGTCGTCGCCACGAGTGGACCACCCGGTGCCGTCCCCAGCACCATCGGCCCGCCCACTATCGGCCAGGCCGCGCTCGGCCAGCCCATCTTTGGCCAGCCCATCTTTGGCCAGCCCGCCTCCGGCCAGGCCGCGCCCGGCCAGGCCGCGCCCGGCCAGCCTGGCGTGGGGCCTCCCGGGCCGGCGTACCCGGCCGAGGCCGGCGGGTACCCGCCGGGCGCCCCGCCCCAGGCACCACAGCCGGACCCGGCGATGGTGTCCGTGCCGGTACCATCCGTCGCCCCCTGGCGGGATGCGCCGGCATCCATCCCGGCCACGCTGGAGGACCCCACCCGCCCGGACGCGCCGCGGCAGCGCCGGGGGCTGGGCCGCCGGCGACGGGCCTGACCACGCCGGCCTGACCAGACTCCAGCACCTGACCGACCCGTCGGCGCCGAGGTGACGCCGCTCACGACACCGCCCTCGCGGCACCCACGAACGCCACGAGCCAGGACGCCGCAACACCCGCGGCGATAACCTCCGAGCGTGCGCACGCCAACGCGGTCCCGTCGGGTGCCGTTCCCGCGGCTCGCCGCGATCACCACTGCGATCGCCGCGGTCGGTTTCGGGGTGGCCGGCTGTGACCGCCCGACCCCGCTGGTGACGATGGAGTCGGGCGGGGACTTCGTGAAGACGAACGCGGCCCAGTACCTGCGGGACGGCGCCCTCATCGAGCGGTCGGTCTCCCCGCCGCAGCTCGATGCCAGGCCCGGGAGCAGCCTCAACATCGACGTCCCGACCTCGGTCGCCGATCGCGGCTACTTCCTCTCGGTCAACAACCAGCGGATCACCGAGACGATCACCGACACCCACTACCGCTACCTGCTCCCGAACGTGCAGGCGACAGTGAACCTCGTGGTCTTCGCCGCGCCTACCGGCGCGAAGTCGACCACGGCATCGGGGAGCTGGCCGTTCGTAGTCTCGATCAGGCCCTGATCTCCATCTCGCCGCGCCGCCCGCCCATGACGGCGATCCGGCCGGCGACCGTCCAGGCCGAGTCGGGGGACATACCGTCCCGGGTGCCCCCGTTGACACCGCCAGGGCCCCCGACATGCGCGCAGCGTGCCCCTGGCCGCCGTCGGAACCACGCAGCGTCGCCCGTGATGCTAAGGTCCGGCAACAAGTCCGATTTGCACCACATCGAAAATCCCGTGCCGTTACATCGCCGTCCGGCCCGGTGGTATTCGAGTAGATCGTCCGACAGTGCATGACGGCAGACGAGGACATTCCAGATCATGATCCGGACCTGGTCGTGAGCCGCACCCTGATCGTCACCGCGGTGACAGCCGAGGCAGACGCGGTGTGCGCAGGGCTGATGGGTAGCTGGTCGCGCGGCCGGACGAGGTTGCCGGCCGGGCCGGGCAACCTGGTGTCCCCTGACTGGGACCGCCAGCTGCTCACCACATCGACGTTGGGCCCCTACGTCGGCCGTCGGCGTGGCCCGGTCACCGTCCTCGCGGCGGGCACCGGCGGTCCGGCCGCCGCCGCCGGCACCGCGACGGCCCTGGCGGTCGCGAGCGCCGCCGGGCAGCCGTTCGATCTCGTGGTGACCATGGGTGTCGCGGGCGGGTTCCGCGGCTGGGCGGAGATCGGCGACATCGTCATCGCCGATCGGATGGTCGCGGCGGATCTGGGCGCCGAGTCCGGTCTCGACGAGGAGCCCCCGTCGGCGCCGGTCGGCCGGATCAGCGAGATGGACCGCAATCTCGGCTTCCACGCGGCCGGTGCGCCGACCCATCGCAGCCCCGACGGACGTGCCTCGACCGGCGGCGGGACGTTTCTCACCCTGGACGACCTCGGGCTCGGCTCATCCACCGTGCGCCCCGATCCGGAGCTGGTGTCGCGGCTGCACACCGTGCTCGACGCCACCGGCCGGCGGATCGTCACAGGGACCGTGGTCAGCGTGTCGACCGTGACGGGCACGGAGCGCCGGGCCAGCACCCTCACCGAGCGGCTCGACCCGGTGGCCGAGGCGATGGAGGGTTACGCCGTCGCCCTGGCCGCGCGATCCTTCGGCATCCCCGCCACTGAGATCCGTGCCATCAGCAACCCGGTCGGCCGCCGGGACCGCGCCGCCTGGAACCTGCCGGCCGCGCTGGCCAGCCTGCGCACGGCCGCTGCGGCACTGGTCGCGCACCCCGACGGCCTGGTCGCCGCCGAAGCGCTGCCCGTGGCCGGCGGCGCGGCGGCTTCGGCGGGCTCCGGCCCGCAGCACGGCAGCAACGGCACACACTGAGCTCGGGCGAATGGCGGGGCGCACACCGACGAGCGGGAGGACACCGGGATGAGCGAGCGCCGGACGGTCACGACACGCGGTGACCAGCCGCTGTCCCTGGCCATCTCCCCATGCCCCAACGACACGTTCGCCTTCCATGCCCTGGCGCACGGCCTGGTGCCGGACGCGCCCGCGGTGACGGTGACGTTCGCCGACATCGACGTGCTGAACACCCGGGCGGCCGAGCGGCGTGACGATCTGGTCAAGGTGTCCTACGGCGCCCTGCCGTGGCTGCTCGCCGATTACCAGCTGCTGACCTCCGGCGGCGCGCTGGGACGCGGCTGCGGCCCACTGGTGCTCACCGCCGGCCGCACCGACCTGCGTGACGCGCGGGTCGCGATCCCCGGCACCCGAACTACCGCCTACCTGCTGTTCCGGCTGTGGGCCGCTGATCGTGGCGTGGCGAGCATCGATGTGGTGCCCTTCGAAAAGATCATGCCTGCGGTGCGGGAGGGTCGGTATGACGCGGGGCTGGTCATCCACGAGTCCCGGTTCACCTACCCGTCGTACGGGCTGACGGCACTCGCCGATCTCGGCGACTGGTGGGAGGAGCAGACCTCGCTGCCGATCCCGCTCGGCGCGATCCTCGCCCGCCGCGAGCTGGACGGCGCCGCACTGTCCGCCGCGGTGCGGGCCAGCGTCGCCGCCGCGTTCGCCGAACCGTCGGCGAGTGCCGACTACGTCCTCGCCCACTCCCAGGAGATGGCACCGGACGTCGTCGACGCCCACATCGAGCTGTACGTCAACGAGTTCAGCCTCGACCTCGGCGACGAGGGGTTCACCGCCATCGAGACGCTGCTCGCCCGCGCCGCCGACGCGGAGCTCGTGCCGAGGCTCGGCCAGCCGCTGCGCTGATCGCGCCGCCGGGCTCGCCGCCGCCGTCCTCAAGGTGGACACCCGCTGACCGCCGGCTGTCCCGACTGCCGAATTAGGTGGCAGGATGGGCTGCGTGAGTTCTGATCAGATCCCGGCCGTCAGCATCGCCGACCTGCCTGCCGACCTGTCCGCGGACGATGCCCCGCTGCTTGTGGACGTCCGGGAGCCCGACGAGTGGTCCGCCGGGCACATCGCCGACGCCCTGCACATCCCGATGGGTGAGCTCGTCGCCCGGCTCGACGAGGTGCCCCGCGGGCACGATGTGGTGGTCGTGTGCCGCTCCGGCGGGCGCTCCGCCGCCGTCACGGGCTACCTCGCCCAGGGCGGCTGGCAGGTCCGCAATCTCACCGACGGGATGCTCGCCTGGCAGGCTCACGGCCGGCCCATGGTGAGCGAAAGCGGCACCTCGCCCCGAGTCCTCTAGGCGCCCCGCCCCACCTGCGCGCCCGGCTGCCGCCCAGGGCGGCTCCGGCCAGGGCCCGGTCGAGGGGGCCGGCCGGGGGCCGCCGGCTCAGCCCGCGGTGCTCGCGCTGGGCTCGGCCGACGCGTCCTCGACCCGCACCACATAGTCCTCGATGACCGGGTTGGCCAGCAGGGTCGACGCCAGATGCTCGACCCGCGCCAGCACCGCGCCGTCCAACGCCACCCCGTCCGCCAGCTCCAGCTCGAAGCGCTTGCCCTGGCGGACGCCGACGATCCCGCTCACCCCGAGGCGTGGCAGCGCGTTGACCACCGCCTGCCCCTGCGGGTCGAGGATCTCCGGCTTGAGCATCACATCCACCACAACCCTGGTCACACCCGCGGACACTACCGGCCCGGCGGCCCCATCGGGCGGCGATTGCGCTCCATGCGGCCCGCGGCCCGCGCCGATGGCAACGCCGACGCCTCGTCCGGCTGGTCCGGCTGGTCCGTCGGGTTCGGCCTAAGCTCGGTTGATGCCGTCGTGGAAGGCCTCAGCCCCAGTGGTCGGTTTCGACCTCGACCTGACCCTGCTGGACGCCCGCGCCGGCATCCGCGCGACCTTCGCCGCCCTGTCCGACGAGACCGGTGTGACCGTCGACGCCGATCTGGTCGTCTCCCGGCTCGGACCGCCGCTGGAGAACGAGCTCGCCCACTGGTTCCCCGCTGCGGACGTGCCCGCGGTCGCCACCCGCTACCGGGAGTTGTACGCGGTGCACGCGGTTCCCGCGTCGAGGCCGATGCCGGACGCGAGCGCCGCGGTGGAGGCGGTGCGCCGGCTCGCCGGTCGCATTGTTGTCGTCACCGCCAAGAGCACCGCGCTCGCCGAGGCGAGCCTGGAACGCATCGGCATCACCGCCGACGCCGTCGAGGGCGCGCTGTTCGCGCGGACGAAGGGTGTCGCGCTGCGCACCCATCGGGTGGACGTCTTCGTCGGGGATCACACGGGCGACATGATCGGCGCTCGGGAGGGCGGCGCGCTCGCGGTGGGCGTGGCCACGGGCCCCTGCTCGGCGAGCGAGCTGCAGACTGCCGGGGCGGACGTCGTCCTGGCCCGGCTCGGCGCGTTCCCACCCTGGCTGCTGGGCGAGGCCACCCGGCGGAGTTGAGCTTCGACTCAGCCGGCACCGAGGCGGTCAGCGGGATCACCGGACGGCACGGATTCGGGGCGGCCGGCCGGCCCGTCGACCGGGAGGTACGGGTTCGTCCGGTACAGGTCCGGGTCGGCTTCCTCGGGGATCCGGGAACGGACGGCCACGACCACCCCGCTCAACGCCACCGCGAGACCGACGGTCAGCCCGCCGCCCGCCACGGCGTTCAACCACGTCGGCAGGTTCCTGACCCCGAAGAAAAACGGGATCACCGCGACCGCGGCGGCGACAAGGCCGATCCCGAACAACACGCAGCCGACCCGGACGAGCCAGTCCGCCCGGCCCGCCGCCGGCCCGGCCGGGGGTCCCGCCCAATCGGGCGGCGTCGACGTCGGCGGCACACCCGCCAGCCTACGGCGAGCAACGCCCGAGGCGGGCCACGAGCGACCCCGGTGAGGACCGCCAGGGTGCCCCGGCTCAGGGCGTCGCACCCTGCTGACGGCGCTCAGACGACCGGCGCGCCCTCGCCCTGCTGGTGCGCGCCTCGCTCGGCGTGCTCGCGGTAGTTTGCGGCCTCCTCCTCGGAAACCTCCAGGCCCTCGGCCGCACGGCTCGCCTCGGGATCGTCCGGGCCGCCGTCCGCGCCGAGCACGGCCTCGTCCCGAGCCCGACTCCGCTCGGCCTCCTCGAAGTCCTCCGGGGTACGAAAGTCCTCGCGATCGGGATTCGCCATCGAAACGCCTCCTGCCATCGGGGGCCGGCCGTCCAGCCCGGACGGTCGTCCCAGGGTCAGGACCTGGCATGCCCGGGGTACACCCCGGATAACACCGAGGAGGCAACCGTCACTGGAGAGGTCCGACCGGCAGCCGATCGCGACCGAAGACCCGGCGCGTGGTGCGGTCGGCGGATAGCCTGGGATTCCCTCAGCTTTCGCCGCGTTGTCCCTGTCGTTACACAGAACGAGGTCGCCCGTGCCCACCGGCAAAGTCAAGTGGTTCGACGTCGACAAGGGCTTCGGCTTTCTCAGCCGGGACGACGGCGGCGATGTCTTCGTCCACAAGGCCGCCCTGCCTGCGGGGGTGGATCGGCTCAAGCCGGGCGACCGGGTGGAGTTCGGCGTCGCGGCGGGGCGGCGCGGGGACCAGGCACTGTCGGTCCAGCTGCTGGCCGCGCCGCCGTCGGTGGCGAAGGCGGCCGCGCAGGCCGCCCGACACAGCCCCGATGAGCTGCACAGCATGGTCGAAGACATGATCAAGCTCTTGGACGACGTGCAACGCGATCTGCGCCGCGGCCGCTACCCGGACCGCCGGATCGCGCAGCGCGTGGCCAAGGTCGTGCACGCCGTCGCCAGTGAGCTGGAGGCGTAGGCGCCGGGGCGTCGATCGTCACCGCTACGTCGGCGGCAGGAAGCTCACCCGGCGGCCGCAACCGGTGCACACCGCTACCTGCGAGCCGGGTTCCTCGTCGGACGCGACGAGGTGGGTCAGCGGGATCGGCCCCTCGCACCAGGGGCACAGCAGCCATGGTCCGTCGATGCCACGCGAGCCGCCGGTCTCCATTTTCCCACGATGCCCTATCCCGCGACGGACGCGAGCCCCTGTCGCAACACATTGTCGGCCAACCGACCCAAACGACCGGCCGGGAGCCCGCGCGTGCCGAAGACAGCACGCGGTGCGGCAGACTGCGAACGGAGACGACGCGACCCAGGACACACCGGCGAGCCCCGACCGCCGCGTGGCGCCGGACGGGGGCGAACGGGTGGCGGGTCGAGTCCGGGCCGTGCGTGGGATCGGGAGCTGAGAGGCATTCGCGTGACAAGCAGTGGGCAGCGGTCGTGATCACATCCGTAGGGTGTTGACCGTGGTCGACGACGCCGCGGGCCCGAGCCCCCGCCGCACCGATCCGGGCGACCCGCTCAACCCCCACGAGCCGCGGTCCATCGGTCCGTATGCCCTCATCAGCCGCCTGGGCGTTGGCGGGATGGGGACTGTCTACCTGGCCCGCAACGCCGCCGGGCGGCGGGTCGCCGTCAAAGTGATCCGGCCCGACCTCGCGGCCGACGAGGAGTTCCGCCGCCGGTTCCGGGCCGAGGTCGAGGCGGCCCGCCGGGTCGCCCCCTTCTGCACCGCCGAGGTGCTCGACGCCGATCCGAACGCGCCGGCGCCCTACCTGGTCACCGAGTTCATCGACGGCGTCCGGCTGGATGAACAGGTCGACTCCGGTCCGCTGGCCTCCTCGACACTGACCGGTCTGGCCGTCGGCGTGGCGACGGCCCTGACCGCCATCCACAGCGCGGGCCTCGTCCACCGCGACCTCAAACCGAGCAACGTGATGCTCTCGCTGTCCGGCCCACGCGTGATCGACTTCGGTATCGCGCAGGCGTTGGAGGGCGCAAAGGCCAAGCCGACGGCGTGGGGGTTCGGCTCAGCCGGCTGGATGGCACCCGAGCAGGTGCACGGCCAGCCGATCGGACCCGAGGCGGACGTCTTCGCGTGGGGCATCCTCATCGCCTACGCCGGCACCGGCCGGCATCCCTTCGGCGACGGCTCGGACATCGACCTCGGAATGCGCATCGTGGGCTCCGCCCCGGACCTGCGCGGCCTGCGGGAGCCGCTGGTCGGGCTGGTCAGCGCCGCCCTGGCGAAGCATCCCGACGATCGGCCGAGCGCCCGGGAACTGCTGCTGCGGCTCGTCGCGCAGCCGCCGGCCCGCGGTGGCCCCGCCCTTGGACCGGCGATCGGCCAGGTCGAGGAGCTGCTGAACCGCACCGGTGAGGTGCCCCGTCCGGCGCCGACGCGGGTGGGCCCGGCGACCTCGGCTCCCGCTCGCCGCCCGCCCTGGGACGGCGCCGTCCCCGCGGCGAGGCCCGACGCGGCCGGACCACCGGGCCGTGCGCCCGCCGCGGACCGCTCCCCGGGCGCCTCGCCCGCGCCGGCCGGCCGGCCGCGGGGCGGCCCCTATCCACCGACCGCCGGGCCCCCCGGCGGTCGCGGGCCGGGAGCCGCACCCGGCGCACGCCCGTCCCCGGACGCCCGCGCGCCAGCCCAGCCAGACGGTCGCCAGCCGGGCGGGCGGCCCCGCGGGCCGGCGCCGGGCACGCCCGCGGGCAGGTGGGCCAGCCCCGGCGGCCAACGAGCCCCGGGCCAGGCACCCGGGGCCGGACCGATGTCGCAGCCGGCGCGGATGGCGGACCCGAGCCGCATGCCCGAGGCGAGCCGGATACCAGAGGCCGCGCGGGTCCCGGAGCCGGCACGGGCGCCAGATCCGGCACCGATGCCGGGCGCCGCGGGCAACCCCTATCCGCCCTATCCGCAATCCCCGTCCCGGCGCGGACCGGACCGCCGTCAGCTTGCATTGATCATCGGAATTGTCGTGGCTGCGCTGATCGCCATCGCCGTTGTGGCCAGCCTGCCGGGCCGCAACGGCGGCGGGGCGGATTCCGACCGGCCACCAGGCTCCACCGCGGCGCAGACGCCCGGTGCGTCGGGCACCCCGAGTCCCACCGCAGGGTTCGGCGTGCCGGTGACGGACGGCTCGTTGGAGTTCGTCGTGGCCGGCGTCGACTGCTCGAAGACCCAGATCGGTGACGGACTCCTTGCCCTGCGCGCCAGCGGCAAGTTCTGCCAGGTGCAGGTGACGGTGCGCAACACCGGTGACACTGCCAAGGCGCTGGACAACTCCTCCGAGCTGCTTTTGGATGACGACGGCGACCGGCACGAGGCGAACTTCCTCGCCCGCTTCAAGCTGGGCGAGAACCTGTGGGACTCCATCGACCCGGGTGAGACCAAGCGCGGCACTCTGGTCTTCGACCTCCCCCGCGACGCGCAACCGCGGGAACTCGAAGTCCACGAGAGTTCGCAGAGCACCGGGGCCCGCATCCAGGTCCGCTGACGGCCGCCGTCCGCAGTCAGCCGACGCTCGGCGACGACTCCTCCGAGTCTGTCATCACGGCGAAGGCGGGCAGCGGCTCCGGCAGCTCGGCGTTGCGGGAATCCGGCCGGAAGCCGGCCAGGATGATGTCCAGGGACCGCCGCCAGGATCCCGGCGCGACTCGTTCGGTGAGGTCCATGACCAGCCGCAGCGAACGCATCAGGACCAGCAGGTCCGCCGGCACCACGTCGGTCCGGACCGTGCCCGCCCGCTGGGCCGCGGCGAGCATCGCCGCCACCAGCGGTACGACCTCGGCGACCATGCGCTCCGCGGTGCGCCCGCTCCACAGCCGCCGGGCCAGGTAGGACCCATGGCAGGGATCGGCTCCCAGCACTCGCAGCAGGTAGCAGTGCAGAGCGGTTGCGGGCGGCTCTGCCGCGGCCACCTCCACGGCCAGCTCGCGGAGGTCGTCGACGGTCGTCTGCAGAATCGTCTCGACGAGGGCATCCTTGTTCGGAAAACGCCGGTAAAGGGTGCCCATGCCGACCCCGGCACGGCGGGCGATCTCCTCGACGCCGACGTCGTCTCCGCGCTCGACGAACAGCTCATAGGCGGCGGTGAGGATGCGGACACGGTTCAGTTCGGCGTCGCGGCGTAAGGGCCGGGATGGCACAGCCGAGGATCGCGGCGACACGGACGGGACAGCCTTCACCTGCTACCTACAGGGATGGGACGGCATCGAGGCGGCGATCTCCACCAACAGTCTGATCATGGCAGAACACTGTAGGGGATTGACCGGATACGTTGCGATGTTTCCGCCGAAGACACGCTCTTTCTGTCCGTACCGACCGCCGTCGCACCACGATCACCCGCTAACGTGACTACCTGCCCGGACGGGCGTCAAGCGGGCCGCGGTTTTCTCCCCGCGGGGTGTCGAGGTGGGGCGGGGCGTCGAGGTGGGGAGTCAGGTGCGGACAAGCAGTGCGGGTGCGGTCGGGTGCCGCCGGGGCGGGCAGGCCGGATCGGTTCGGCGGATCAGATACGTCGGGCTGGCGCTGCTGCTCGCGTTGGCCACGGCGTTGGTCGCCTGCGACGACCTCGACGACCAGACCGGCACGGCGAATCCGTCCGCGGCTGCCGACAGGCAGCCAGGCGCGGCGGGCGCCGGCTCCCGGGGAGCCGCGGGCTCGGCGCTCGCGCTGCTCGGCAAACTGCCGGTCCGCGCCGAGGACAATTCGCCGAAGTACCGGCGCGACGCGTTCGGCACCCCCTGGTCGGACGTTGACCACAACGGCTGCGACACCCGCAACGACGTCCTGCACCGTGACCTGCACAGCACCACCGTGCGTCGATCCGACGGCTGCACAGTGCTCACCGGCGAGCTCACCGATCCGTACACGACCCGGATCATTCGCTTCGACCGTTCCCGCAACGCCTCGGCCGTGCAGATCGACCATGTCGTCGCGCTGGCCGACGCCTGGCGGACCGGCGCCCTGGACTGGACCGCCGCCCAGCGCCTGCAGTTCGCGAACGACCCGGAGAACCTGCTCGCCGTGGACGGCCCGACGAACCAGCGCAAGAGCGACCAGGATGCATCCGAATGGCTGCCGCCGAGCCCCGGCGAGCAGTGCCCGTACGTCGCCCGCCAGGTGGGGCTGAAGTCCCGCTACCACCTGTGGGTGGTAGCGGCGGAGGCCCAGGCGATGCGGACAGTGCTTCAGAAATGCCCTACCCAGTCTGCGCTCGGCAGCACCGCCGCACGCTGACCGCCCGCACCGTCCCCCCGTCGCCCTGCTGACAGTCACCCGACCGACTGCCC
>NZ_JAMPTM010000154.1 GCF_025403375.1 Frankia gtarii | reverse complement strand
GCCTCGACGTTCCCGACAGCGATCGTGACCCCGGCCGGCGCGACCTCGGCGGCCGCCCGCATCCTGCTCGACACCGTCCTCGCCCGCCAACCCACAGCGGCCACCCGGCAACCCACAGCGATAGCCCGATAACCTGCAGCGATCCTCCGGTGATCTGCGGCGATCACCCGGTAACGACCGGCGTCGAGAAGCCCGGCCGCGGTCGAGTTGGCCGGTCCTCCTCGGCGGGATCCCCGGGCGGCTGCAGGCCGGCGCGCTGCGTCCTGTTTCCCTGACGCTCTTTGCGGCGGATCCGCTGCCGAGCCTCCGACTGGTCATTCAAGATCATCTGTGTTGGTCCCGCGTCGTCAACGACGTTGATTATCTTGTGCGGCGATGAGTGACGAGGTCGGCGAGGAGACGTCGAAGGTTTCGTCCGCCAGGTTCTCGGCTGGCGCGAGTACGTCTGGGGGATCTGCTGCGGCACCGGCCCGCCCTGACCTGCTGGCACTGGGCCGGACGATCCGCGAGGTACCGGCGGCCCCTTACCGGGCTGGGTCCCGCGGGGGCTGGCTGTGCTCCAGCAGCAGCGGGAGGAGCATGTCCACCAGCTCGGTGCAGGCCGCGACGATCTCTGCGTCACCGATGGCATCCGCCTCGAGCCCCAGAGCCAGCGCCTTCATGGTGATCGCTCCATAGAGGCATTCGATGACGCGAGCCTGGGTGAGGGGGTTGACGAGTTCGCCGCGTTCGGCGGCCCGGGTGAGTACCAGGCCAGCGGCTCGGCGATGGCGATCGGCCACACCGGTGGTGACCTCGCGGGTGGAGCGGCTGGCCACGGCCTCGACCGCGAGGCGCAGCGTCGCGAACCCGACGGGGTCGAGCAGGAATCGCAGCATGTTCGCGCTCAGGGCGATCAGGTCGTCGCGCAGCGATCCGGTGTCGACGTCCTCGATCGTTCGGGACCGCGCCAGGACGCTGTCGACCAGGAGCGTGTCGCGGTCGGGCCAGCGCAGGTAGACCGTGGACTTGCCGACCCCGGCGCGCCGGGCGACGCCGTCGATGGTGAAGCCGGTCGCGCCGCGTTCGAGGTACTCGTCGATGGCGGCGTCGAGGATGCGCCGCTCGGCGTCAGCTTTGCGAGGCCGGCCGGGGGACCGCCGCGCGGCGGTCACGCCGTCACCCATGGATCTCCTCCCCCGCTGGCGTCTGCGAGCCGTTCCTCACCGTAGAGCGAACCGGCCCTGTGCGGGTTGCCGCGCTGGAGCCGAGGGGGTCCACAGGCAGTTTACGGACGACCTTGTCCGATTCCTTGACGCGCGACGCGCGTCACAGTTCACTAAGGTCACTCAGTCATCTTGCGCCTCTCACCCATCACCTCTCTCACCCATCACCTCCGATCCGCCGATCCACGCCGTCGTGCGCGCGGGAACGCCCCGAGGAGCCCCATGCCAGACATCGACCGCACCCCGCCGAAGGTCCACCTCCGCATCAACGGTGAGAGGCGCGAGTCCGGCTCGGGCGGCACCTACGGTCACGTCAATCCGGCCACCGGCGAGGTCGACGCGCAGATTCCGCTGGCGGACAAAGCCGAGATCGACCTCGCCGTCACCGCGGCACACGAGGCGTTCCAGACCTGGAAGCGGACCCCGCCGGCCCAGCGCCGCGCCCTGCTCATCAGGCTCGCCGACCTGATCGAGGCCCATGCGGAGGAGTTCGCCCGCCTCGGTGCGCTCGACAACGGCACGCCGCTCACCGTCGGAGCGGCTTTTCCCGTGCTCTCCGCAGAGTGGACCCGCTACTATGCCGGCTGGGCCGACAAGATCCACGGTGACCTGACCGGCAACCCCGTCCAGGACTCCGAGCTCGGTTACACCCTCGCCCAGCCGTACGGCGTCGTCGGGATCATCATCACCTGGAACGGCCCGCTCATCTCGCTGGCCATGAAGATCCCGGCCGCGGTCGCGGCCGGGAACACCGTGGTGGTCAAGCCCTCCGAGCTCACCCCGTTCAGCGGGGAGCTCTTCATGGACCTCGTCGAGCAGGCCGGGTTCCCGCCCGGCGTCGTCAACATCCTGCCCGGCACCGCCGAGGCGGGCGCGCAGCTCGTCTCCCACCCGCTGGTCAGGAAGGTCACCTTCACCGGTGGCCCGGCCACGGCGACCAGGATCCTCGAGGCGTGCGCGCCCAGCATGAAGCCCGCCGTCCTCGAACTCGGCGGCAAGTCCGCCAACATCGTCTTCGACGACGCCGACCTCGACGTGGCCTGCCAGATCGGGACGACGTTCTCCCTGATCGCGCTCTCCGGCCAGGGCTGCGCCTTCGCGACCCGGATGATCGTCCACGAGGACGTGTACGACGAGGTCGTCGCGCGGGTGCAGCTGATCGCGCAGAACATCCCGGTCGGTGACCCGTTCGATCCCGCCGTCGCCTCCGGGCCGGTCGTCAACCAGGCGGCCGTCGAGCGGATCCTCGGGATGATCGAGCGGGCGACCGAGCAGGGCGCGACCCTGCTGGCCGGCGGGAGCCGGATCGACCGTGCCGGCTACTACGTCGCGCCGACCGTCTTCACCGACGTCGACCCGGACGCCGAGATCGCCCAGAGCGAGGTCTTCGGACCGGTGCTGACGATCTTCAAGTTCCGGACCGAGCAGGAGGCGGTTGCCCTGGCCAACGGCACCCGGTACGCGCTGTCCTCCTACGTCCAGACCAGGGATCTGCAGCGGGCGCTGCGGGTCGCCGCCGAACTCGAGGCCGGCGAGACGCTCATCAACGGCGCGACGAACCTGAAAGTCGGCCGGCCGTTCGGTGGGTTCGGGCTCTCCGGTGTCGGCAAGGAAGGCGGCCGCGAGGGCATCGAGGAGTTTCTCCGCATCCGCAGCGTCGGCATCGCCGTCTGACCTCCCCGGCTTCTCACCGGCACCGGCTTCTCAGCAGCTCGCGAGACAGGACAGGAACAATGACCGGAAAGCTCGAAGGGCGCGTGGCATTCATCACCGGCGCCGCCCGCGGCCAGGGCCGCGCGCACGCCGTCCGCCTCGCCCGGGAAGGTGTCGACATCATCGGCGTCGACATCTGCGCGGACATTCCGTCGATGAACTACCCGTGCGGCACCTGGGCCGAGCTGGAGGAGACCGCCGAGCTGGTCGGGAAGGAAGGTCGCCGAGCCGTCATCGGCAAGGCCGACGTCCGTGACCAGCCTGCGCTTCGGGCCGTCTTCGACGAGGGGCACGCCGCGTTCGGCCGGATTGACATCATCCTGGCCAATGCCGGCATCCTTCGGGTCGGCGACAGCGTCGACCCGCAGCGCGAGTGGCAGGACACCATCGACATCCTGCTCACCGGCACGTTCAACACCGTCCAGGTGGCCCTGCCGCGGCTGCGGGAGGGTGGGCGTGGCGGCTCGATCGTCATCACCTCCTCGAGCGCGGGGCTGAAGGGCACCGCCAGCGAGGAGCCGAGTGCCCAGGCCTACACGGCGGCCAAGCGGGGCCTCGTCGGCTACATGCAGGTGCTGGCCAACCAGTACGCCGCCGAAATGATCAGGGTCAACACCATCCACCCGACCGGGGTCGTCTCGGGCATGACGATGAACGCCGCGATGCAGGCGGCGATGGCGAAGGCGGGCAGCAACGTCTCCGCGATGCAGAACGCCCTGCCCATCCCCATTCTGCAGCCGGCGGACATCGCGGGGGCCGTCGCCTACCTGGTCTCCGACGAGGCGACGTTCATCACCGGGACCCAGTGGGCCCTCGACGCCGGCTTCACCGTCCGCTGACGACTCGGCACATCGGGACATCGGGACATCGGGACATCGGGACATCGGGACATCGGGACAGCTGAGGAGATTCTGCGATGACAACACCTACCACCGAGGTCACCGACCACCGACTCGTGGGGGTCGGCGCGGTCGACGAAGCCGGCGACCGCTTCGACGCGCTCCGTGCATTACACCGCATCGTCAAGGTGACCGAACCCGACCTCTCGTACTGGTTGGTGCTCGACCACGACCTCGTGCGCGAGTGCCTGCAGAATCCGGCGGCCTTCTCCAGCGAGGTCATCACCCCGCTCAGCCCGGACCCGCCGTTCGCGATGATTCCCATCCAGCTCGATCCGCCCGAGCACACACAGTGGCGGCGGCTGCTGGCGCAGTACTTCTCCCCGCGCACGATGGGGCTGCTGCGACCGCGGCTGGAGGAACGCACCGTCGAGCTCGTGGCGGCGATCCGCGCCAGGGGAGAATGCGACTACGTCGAGGATTTCGCGCTGGAACTGCCGACAGTGGTCTTCCTCGAGCTGATGGGACTGCCGATCGACGAGTTGCCGACCTTCCTGGAATGGGAGGCCCAGGCGCTCGCGCCGACCGACGAAGGCGTCTTCGACCCGGAGCGGCAGATCGGCGGGATCTTCTCGGTCGTCGGGTACTTCCAGGCCGAGATCGCGCGGCGGCGGGAGAGCGGCGAGCGGGGCGACGGGCTGCTCGCCGCGATGCTCGGCTGGGAGCTCGACGGCGTGCCGGCCCCCGACGACGCGCTGGTCAACTGCTGCCTGCTGCTCTTCCTGGCGGGGCTCGACACGGTGGCGATGAGCCTGTCCTTCGCGATGCACCACCTCGCCACGCACGATGCGGACCGGCGGCATGTCGCGAGGCTGGCCGCCGCCGGCGAGTCGATCGACGGCGTGGTCGAGGAGCTGCTCCGGTTCTACGCCGTGCCCGAGGTCGGCCGGAAGGTGAAGCAGGACATCGAGATCGGCGGCCAGCAGCTGCGGGCCGGTGATCTCGTGGTCTTTCCGCTGGTCTCCGCGAACCGGGACGAGGCGCTCGTCGCCGGCGCGGATGCTCTCGACCTCACCACCGGACAGCCTGCCCCGCACCTGGCGTTCGGGGCGGGTCCTCATCGGTGCCTGGGCTCCCACCTCGCCCGGATCGAGATGAGTGTCGCACTCGCCGGCTGGCACCGCGCCATCCCGGACTACGCCCTGCGCCCCGACACCACGCCACAGGCGTACTGGGGCAACGTTCACGGCATCTTCTCCCTGCCCCTGGAGAAGTTCGGCTCCTGACCCCGCGCCTGGCCCCGCTCCTGATCCCGGACGAAAGGATGACCCATGAGGATCGTGGTCGACTCCGGGCTCTGCTCGGGCCACGCCCGCTGCAACGCCACAGCCGAGGATCTTTTCCCCCTCGACGACCTGGGCTACGTCGCCGTGACCGATCCGGAGGTTCCGGCGGGCCAGGAGAAACGTGCGCGCGACGCTGTCAGCGCCTGCCCGGAACGGGCGCTGAGCCTGGCCGACGGGTGAGCTGAGCCTGGTCGGCGGGTGATCGGCGCGGGACTGCGCTCACGGCCGCACCGGGCCCGAAGCCGAAGACCGTGATCTACCTGAGACCGTGACGTAATAGCCTGGCCCGCGTCACACGAACCGCCGGTCGGGTGCGGACGGGCCCGACCCTGGCTCCAGGAGGAGGGCACGTGCCCCTACGACGTGTGGTGACGGGCGTGGGTCCGGACGGTACGGGGATCTTCGTCCAGGACGGGCCGGCACCCCATGTGATCACGAACAGCAGCCGGCCAGGCCTCGAGGTTACCTACCTGTGGTCCACCGAGGAGCCGCCCTCGGTGCCCGCCAGCGGCGCGGAGAGTACCCGGCTCGACCAGGAGCCCGTCCCGCCCGCGGGGGGAACCCGCTTCATCGCCGTGACGTATCCGCCCGGGTTCGGGCTTCGCGATCCCGTCGCGGGGCTGCCCGCGGACGTCGACGACGCGGCGGCCGCCTCGCTCGACGAGCCCCTGCTCCACACGACGGAGACGGTCGACTTCGGCGTGGTGCACCGTGGTGAGATCTGCGTCGTGCTCGCCGGCGGCGAGGAACGCGCCCTCGCGGCCGGGGACCTGCTGGTCCAGAACGGCGTCGCGCATGGTTGGCGCAATCGCCGCGACGAGCCCGCGGTCGTGCTGTACGTGATCGTGGGAGGTCGGGCCGGCGGGCGCTGAAAGCGGCGGGAAGCCCGCGATCGGGTGGCCCTACGCACGTCAAACGCATCCGTTGAAATTATGGAATTCTGCACCTGTGACGGATGCGAGCAACACAGTCGATGTGGCGGCGCTGACCGGCTGGCTGGACGAGAACGTCCCGGGCCTGGGCGACGGGCCCCTGACCACGGCGCTGGTCTCGGGCGGGTCGACGAACCTGATCCTGAGCCTCGACCGGGGCGGCCGCAAAGCGATCTTCCGTAGCCCGCCGCCGGAGGGCAGCCCGCAGGGCGCGCGGACGATCCAGCGTGAGGCCACCGTCCTGCGCGCGCTGACCGGCACGGACGTCCCGAGCCCGGAGTTCCTCGGCTTCTGCGAGGACACCTCCCTGCTCGGGGTCAGCTTCTACGTCATGGAGCTGGTCGACGGCTGGGCGGCCACCATCACCGCCGAGAACGAGACGATCTGGCCGGAGGGCTTCGACGGCGGCCCCGACCAGCACTACATCTGCTGGGCGATGACCGACGGGCTGGTCGCCATGGCCAACCTCGACTACGAGGCGGTGGGGCTCGGCGGGTTCGGCCGGCCCGAGGGCTTCCTCGAACGCCAGCCGGACCGGTGGCTGGGCCAGGTCGACGGCTACAGCCGGCGCTACCCGAAGTACGAGCGGCGCGACCTGCCCGGACTGCAGTACGTGGCGGACTGGCTGCGGGACAACGTCCCCGCGGGTTCGCCGCCCGGGCTCATCCACGCCGACTACGCACCGAACAACGTGCTGTTCCACCACCGGCCGCCGGCCCGGCTCGCCGCGATCATCGACTGGGAGACGGCGACCATCGGCGATCCCCTGCTCGACCTCGCCGCCTTCGTCAACAACCTTGTCACCGCCGACGAGGACGACGGCGCCATGCGGTACTTCACCCCGGGGCGCTTCCCCCACCGCGACGACGTCATCGCCTACTACGGTGAACGGACCGGTCGCGACGTCTCGACGATCGGCTACTACTCGGTGCTGTCCAAGTGGCGCGCGGCCTGCATGATCGAGTACAAGGTCGCCGAGTCGATCCAGGGCCTGTCGCCGAAGGCCAAGGGCGACCGCTTCGACGCGATCGTCCGCCGCCTGCTGCTCGACTCCGAGGCCCTGGCCCGATCCCTGACGTGACGGCCGAGCCCAGCGGCACTGGCCGCCCTCTCGCGTGGCGAGCGGGGAGGACGAACAGGCAGGAGCCGCGCGCCGAGAAGGCTGGCGCCGCCGTCCTGACGCGGGATCGTCACCAGGGTCGTTGACTGTGGCGCAACGGCAGTGTCGCGGAGCCGAGCAGCGCCAGCTTGTCGGCGTCGGCCGTGCCGGGATCGGGATGGTAGACGACGAGCATGATGTTCTCCGTCCCGCTGATGAGAAGCTTTTCCCGGTTCAGCCGCAGCTCGCCCACCTGTGGATGGTGGAAGTCCACCACCGCGCCGACCCGGGGCCGCACGTCGTGGCGGGCCCACAGCCGCCGGAACATCGGGCTGGTCAGGGAGAACTCGCCGACGAGTTCGATGACGCGCGGATCGTCGGTGTCGATGCCGACCGCCTCGCGGAAGTGGCCGACCAGGGCGGCGACGGCCTGCTCCCAGCCGGGGAGCAGGGCCTGCTCGCCGGGGTCGAGCAGCACGTCCCGCAGCCGGTTGGCGCCCGCTACCAGACGCGGGGACAGTGCCGTGGCCAGCGGGTTGGCGGCCAGGACATCGAGGTAGCGCCCCTCGACGAAGGCGGGCAGCGGGAGCATCGCCACCAGCTTGGCCGTGCCGGGCGGGACGGTCTCCGTCCGCCGACGCCGGGGGCGCCGCGGCGTTTGCGTGGCGAGGCCGAGCAGGTACGCCCTCGTGTCGTCGTCGAGGCGCAGCACGCGGGCAAGCGAGTCGAGTACCTGCACCGACGGGTGGCGGTCACGGCCCCGTTCGAGGCGCAGGTAGTAGTCGGCGCTGATGCCGGCCAGCATCGCGACCTCCTCGCGGCGCAGCCCCGGCACCCGCCGCACCCCCACGACGGCGACGCCCGCCTCCTCCGGGGTGACGAGCTCACGGCGGGCGCGCAGGAACGCGCCCAGCAGGTTCGGCTGCTCGGTCATGCCCACACGTTAGGTCAGCGGCGGACAACCGTGAGGAGCCCTGCCGGACCCCTGGTTCGCGGGGGCTCTGGCTCGGCGGCGGCGTCGGCCGGATCGTCGCAGACAGCGCAGACAGCGCAGACAGCGCAGACAGCGGCCGCGCGTTCTCATCGCCGGCGGCGAATCACGAAGGAGCAATGATCATGCCTCCGCTCGCACTCGTCACCGGCGCGTCCTCGGGAATCGGCAGGGCGTTCGCCGAGCGCCTGGCCAGGGACGGCTACGACCTGATAATCGTCGCGCGGCGGCGGGAACGGCTCGAAGCGCTCGCGGCATCGTTGCCCGCCACCGAGGTGCAGGTCGTCGCCGCCGACCTGTCCACCGATGAGGGCATCGACACCGTTGCCGAGGTGTGCGCAGGCCGGCCGCTGACGATGCTCGTCAACAATGCAGGCGTCGCGCACTACATGGCACTGGCCGAGCTGCCCGCGGCGAAGGCGCGAGAACTGGTCCACGTCAAGGTCGTCGCGCCGGCGATGCTGACCCGCGCGGTGCTTCCCGGCATGCTCGCACGCGGTGCGGGAACAATCGTGAATGTCGCCGGGATGCTCGCCTTCTCCGGGCCCGCGCCGGCATCCCAGCTGCCCCGCGCCGTCTACGCCGGCACGTTGGCCCACACGGTCACCATGTCCCAGACCCTGCATTCCGAGCTGGCGGGAACCGGCGTGAACGTGCACGTCGTCTGTCCCGGTATCGTCGCCACCGAATTCCATGAGGTTCAGGGCATGGATCTGTCGGCCATCGACCGGATGTCCGCGCGGGACGTCGTCGACGGCGCCCTGGCCGGCATCGAACTCGGCGAAAGCGTCAGCACCCCCGGCGTCGAGGACCGCGGCCTGCTCGAGAACGTGTTCGCTGCGCAACTCGCCGCGTTCGCGGGCCAGAGCCCACGACTCGCGTCTCGCTACCGGGCCAGCTGATTCAGCCGGGCCAGGCGCTCCGGGTCGACCAACGCGTGGATCGCGGCAATCCGCCCCGCCGCGACAGCGAACCCCATGACCGAGACCCGCCGCCCGCCGGCGGTGACGATCACCCCGGTGTCTCCGTTGACCAGCACCGGACTGATCACTGCCGCCGGCTGGGCGAACAGCAGCGCCCGGCGGGCGACGGCCGCGGACCCGCGCAGCACCACCGACATCTCGGGCCGGGTCGCGCCCCCGTCGGCGCGCAGCACGACGTCGGGGTCGAGCAGGGCGACCAGCGCCGCGAAGTCACCACGCCGGGCCGCGGCGAAGAACGCGTCAACGACCCGCCGCCGGACGGCGGGATCAGCGGCTTCGGTGGGCGCGGCGAAGCCGTCCGTCGCCGTCCCGCGTACACGGCGCCGCGCCCGGCTGGCCAGCTGGCGGGCCGCGGCCGGCGAGCGGTCGACCATCGGCGCGATCTCCTCGAACGGCAGGTCGAACAGGTCGTGCAGGACGAACGCCAGCCGCTGCGCCGGGCTCAACGTGTCGAGGACGACGAACAGCGCCATGGCGACCGAATCCGCGAGCAGTGCCTGCCCCTCGGGGCCCGAAGCGTCGTCCGGGCCGATCACCGGGTCGGGCAGGTGCACGCCCAGCGCCTCCTGCGGACGGGCCGAACGCGAGCGGAGCATGTTCAGGCAGACGCGGGACACGACCGTGGTGAGCCAGCCGCCCAGATTGTCGATGCCGTCCGCGCCGGTGCGGTCCAGCCGCAGCCAGGTGTCCTGCACCGCGTCGTCCGCCTCGCCGAACGAGCCGAGCAGCCGGTGGGCGACGGCCCGCAGGTGCGCCCGGTGCTCCTCGAACCGCTCGGCGAGCTGTTCGGCGAGCCGCTCGGCGTCGTCCATCGATCGCCCACCTCTCTGTCGTGCTCCCGCGTCGGTCACAAACCCGCGCCGTGTCGGGTCAGAGAAGTGACCGGCAACGGCCGGCCGATGTGACAGGTGATCCGAAAGGTCGTGACCAGATGACCGCCATGGTGCTCAGGAGCACGGTCCGCAGCGAGTACGCCCCCGAGGTGGAGACAGCGGTCAAGGCCCTGTTCGCCGCGTTGGAACGGCACCGGCCCCGCGGCGTGCGCTACGCCTCCTACCGGCTTGCCGACGGCGTCACGTACCTGGTGGTGCTCCAGATCGAGGACGGCATCGACAACCCCCTCCCGGCCATCGCGGAGTTCCGCGAGTTCCAGGAGAACCTCAAAGGTTGGCTCGCCGCCCCACCGATCCCCGAGCAGGCAACCGTCCTCGGCGACTACCGCTCCTGAAAGTGCCTTGAGCGCCGTCTCGTTCACCCGGGCCCGAGGCAGGCAGGACCCCGATGGTCCCGCGCCTTCCCTGCCGGCACCAGCTCGGCGACCGCTTGTTCGTCGCCCCGGGGTAAAGGTAAGGTTTTTTGACGTTACCCAGTTAGAGGTATTTATGGCTGCAGATTGGCTGCCGATCGTCGGCACGGCGATCGGTGCGGCTGTTGCGCTTGCCGGAGCGCTCGTAGCGGACTCACGACGCGACCGGAGTCAGCGTGTTCGGGACCGTGAGCTCGACCGTTGGCGAACCTACGTCGACTTCGCAGAGGCGCTGGACGCGGCCCATGCAGCGCTGCGGGACATTGCCCGCGGCGGGACATTGCCCGCGGCGGGATGTCGACACCGGATCGCCATCCCGCTGCGAATCAGGCCATGCAGCACTCGGGTGTGTATCGCGTCCGTGAACGGTTGCTCATGTCCGCGACCATTGGCGGGGTGATGGCCGGGGAGTCCGCGTTCCTCCGGCTCGTCGAGGTGCGCAACACGGTCCGCGCGGGTGCGGCCCTGTCCACGCCGGAATACCACAGCGCATACCATCCGTTCGCCGAGGCACTGTGAATCTTCCGGACCGCAGTGCGCACCGAACTCGGCGAGGAGATTTTCACGCCGGCCGGGTTGGGACGACCGAGCTGGTCCGAACGCGAGTACTGCCCCCAGTGCGGGCAAGCGGCCCCATGAGCCGAACCAGGCCCGCGGGTTATCCGTCGCCGCACGGGAGCCACATCTGACCGCCGGCACGCTGCGGGGGTCAGGATCGGGTGGATACGGCAAGAAGTTCGTCGGTGGCCTGGCGTAGGCGGTGGCGGGCGGCGGGATCGTAGGCCTGGTCGAGGGCGCGGGCCTCCCGTTCGCCGGAGAAGTAGCGGCCGGTGCCCGAGGCTGCGGCGGGGCCGGCGATCAGGCGCAGGGTGGCGTCGTAGCCCTCGGTGACGGTGCTGCTCACGGGGGAGCCTTCCATGGCGGACCATCAAAGACCTCCGGAGGGGACTGACGCCTTCCGGTGCGGTGCGCACAATTGGCCGGTTGTCGCGTTGGAGATCGAACCGGATCATGTTCACCTGTTCGTCGAGGCTCACCCGACGCATTCCCCGTCGTAGATCGCCAGCCAGGTGAAGAGCTTCCCGTCCCCTGTGCTGCGCGGCGAGTTCGCGCATCTGCGGTCCCGGTTGCCCATCTTGTGGTCCTGGTCGTGCTTCGTTGCCACTGTCGGTGCGGTGTCTGCTGGGACTGTGCGACGGTAGATCGACACGCAGAACGAGCGGCCGTGGTGCAGGGGGTGGTCCGGTGCGGCGTGCGTACAAGTTCCTGCTGCGCCCCACCGCCCGGCAGACGATCGCGTTCAGCGCGATGCTCGACGACCATCGCACGCTCTACAACGCGGCGTTGCAGGAGCGGCGCGACGCCTACCGGCACCCGTCGCAGACCCGCATCCGCTACGGCGACCAGTCCACTCAGGTGAAGGACATCCGGGCGGGCGATCCTGATCAGGCGCGCTGGTCGTTCTCGTCGCAGCAGGCCACGCTGCGCAGGCTGGAGAAGGCATTCGCCGCGTTCTTCCGCCGCGTCAGGGCCGGCGGGATCCCCGGCTATCCGCGTTTCAAGGGGGCGGGCTGGTTCGACACCGTCGAGTGGCCGACGGACGGGGACGGGTGCCGCTGGGGCTCCCAGCCGGAGAACCCCACCCGGACGTTCGTGCGCCTGCAGGGCATCGGGCATGTCAAGGTCCACCAGCATCGGCGGGTACTCGGCAGGGTCAAGACGGTCAGCATCAAACGTGAAGGCCGACGCTGGTACGTCATCCTGTCCTGCGACGACGTCCCCGCCGAGCCACTGCCGCCCACTGGTGTCGTGGTCGGGGTGGATGTTGGCATCGCGTCGTTTCTGACCACGTCGGCCGGCAAGCATGAGCCGAACCCGACATGTTTGGACCCGTCCGCCGGCCGGCTGGCCGCCGCCCAGCGGGGCCTGTCCCGCAGGAAACGCGGCTCGACGCGGCGCCGGAAGGCCGCCGCCCGGGTGGGGACGATCAGTCGCCGTGTTGCCCGCCAGCGGCTCGACCACGCCCACAAGACCGCCCTCGGACTGGTCCGCGGCCATGATCTGATCGCCGTGGAGAAGCTCACCATCAAGGGCATGACCCGCCGGGCAAAGCCCAAGCCGGACCCGGACAGGCCGGGGGTGTTCCTGCCGAACGGGCAGGCGGCGAAGTCCGGGCTGAACAGGTCGATTCACGATGCGGGATGGGGGGTGTTTCTCGGGGTGTTGCGCGCCAAGGCTGAAAGCGCCGGACGGGTCGTCGTCGAGGTCAACGCCAGCCACACCTCCCAACCCTGCGCGGCCTGCGACCACGTCGCCGAGAAGAACCGGCCCACCCGGGCCGAGTTCGCCTGCGTGCAGTGCGGGCACACCGCGGACGCGGACGAGAACGCCGCCGTCAACATCCTTCGGGCAGGGCTTGTCCTTCAGGCTGACGCGCAGGCGGCCTGAGAAGCTGACGGCTTCAACCGTCAGAGGAGTCACGAGGGTGGCGGGGTGCAGGGCGTCAGCGGTGACGCCGGTGCCGTCCAGCTCCTCGGCCAGGTCGAACGTGCCCATGATCTGGGCGAGCTTGCTGCGGCGGTACGCGCGGACGCCGTCGTAGTCCCGGGTGGTGAGCAGGTCGGCGAAGTCCAGGGGTTCCTGCCCGGCGGAGGCGACGTTGACGATCCTCGCCGGGGCGCAGCGGGTCAGCAGCCCCAGCAGCAGCCGGGTGAGCCGCACGCCGGCCAGGTAGTTCACGGCGAAACGCAGCTCGATGCCGTCGGCGCTGGTCTGGCGGGCGGCGCCCGGCCGGCCGAACCCGACGCCGGCGTTGTTGACGAGCACGTCGAGCCGGTCGGTGTGCCGTTCGACGTCGGCGGCGAGCCGGGTGACCTCCCCCAGGTCGGCCAGGTCGGCGAGCAGCACCGCCGGCTCGGGCCCGCCGGCGGCCTCGATCCGGGCGCGTACCTGCTCGGCACGCTCGGCGTCCCGACCATGGACGAGCACCCGCCAGCCCGCCTCGCCCAGCCGGACGGCGAGATGTCGGCCCAGGCCGTCGGTCGCACCGGTGATGAGAATCGTTCGCCCGTCCATCGCGTGTTCTCCCGCTCGGTCCATCTCGGATCTCGGTCGCTCTGGGGAACCGTACGACTGCCCCACGCGGAAAACCCGCCGACCGCGGCCGGTCTTCCGCGAGACGGCGGGTAGGAACGTTCGGTGCGGGAATAGGCACTACCAGTGATCGATGCGTGCCGCCGAACCGTGGCGGTCTGAGGGCGCGGTCACCGGTCCGGCAGTGCGCGAGCCGACGCGTCGGTTCGCGACATGCGACGGGCCGCAGGTTCACGACAGCGTAGGAGAGAGGTCGACCACCATGACGACGACCGCGGAACACGGGACCGTCACCGGCACCAAGGACGCCCAGTACGACCTGTTGTGGTTCACCAAGACCTGCCTGAAGAACGCGCTGCGGCTGGAGACCTACGTCAGCGACGCCGAGCGCGACGGCGACCGGGAGCTGGGCGATCTGTTCCGGCGGGCGCAGACCGAGAGCCGCAAGGGCGCCGAGCAGGGCAAACAGCTCCTGCGCAGCCGGCTCTGAGCAGGAACCACCGGATCAGGGTGCGCCGGATCAGGGTGCGCCGGGCGGGATGAACGGCAGGCCGGGCGGGGCTCCCTCGTCGAGCAGGCGACGCAGGGCCGCGGTGTCGAGATGGTCGGCGACGAGGTCGCCGAGGGCATCGAGACGGCGGCGACGCACGTCGGCGAAGCTGGTACGGGCGGGGACGAACGCCCGCCCGGCCGCCGCCGCGACCTCGGCGAGGTAGGAGCGGCGGAACTCGTCGTTCTCCAGCAGCCCGTGCCAGCTGGTGCCGGCGACCGCGCCGACGCGCACCCCGTCGGCGGCGAACGGCTCGGCGGCGGGATGGTCGACGGCGGCGAGCCGGCCGTGGCGGATCTCGTAGCCGGTCAGCGGCCGGCCGGCGGCGTCGCTCGCCGCGCGGCGGCCGAGCAGCTTCGACGCCTCGAACGTCGTCGTGACGGGCAGCAGGCCGAGGCCGGCCACCTCCCCCGCGCCGGATTCGACGTCGTCGTGGATGCGCCGGCCGAGCATCTGGTAGCCGCCGCAGATGCCCAGCACGGGCCGGCCGGCGGCGGCGCGGGCGGCGACGGCGTCGGCGAGACCGCGGCGGCGCAGCCAGCGCAGATCCTCGACGGTCGAGCGGGTGCCGGGCAGCACCACCAGGTCGGCGTCGGCGAGCTCGTCCGGCCCGGTGACCAGCCGCACCACGACGCCCGGTTCGGCGCGCAGCGCGTCGAGGTCGGTCACGTTCGACAGCCTGGGCAGGCGGACCACGGCCACCCGCAGGCTCTCCCGCCGCCCGCCCTCCCCCGCTGGCCCGGCGTCGGCATTCGGCTCGGAGTCGGGGTCCGGTTCGGCGTCGGGGTAGGAGGCGAGGTCGAGGGAGTCCTCGACGTCGAGCCAGAGCCCGGAGCGGAACGGGACGACGCCGTGCACCGGCCGGCCGGTGAGCGCCTCGATCTGGCGCAGCCCGGGTTCGAGCAGCCGGGCGTCACCGCGGAACCGGTTGATCACCCAGCCGGCGACGAGCGCCTGATCGGCCCGGTCGAGCAGCGCCAGCGTGCCGAACAGGGCGGCGAAGACCCCGCCCTTGTCGATGTCACCGACGACGATCACCGGCAGGTTCGCCGCGCGGGCCAGGCCCATGTTCGCGATATCGGTGGCCCGCAGGTTGATCTCCGCCGGCGACCCGGCGCCCTCACAGATCACCGCGTCGAAGCGGCTCCGCAGGTCGTCGAGGCATTCCAGGACGATCCGCGCCAGCCGTTCCTTATGCGGACGGTAGCCGAGCGCGTCGACCTCGGCGACGGGACGGCCCAGGACGATGAGCTGGCTGTGCCGGTCGCCACCCGGCTTCAGCAGCACCGGGTTCATCGCCGCCTCCGGCTCCACCCCGGCCGCCGCGGCCTGCATCGCCTGCGCCCGGCCGATCTCCGCGCCGTCCGCGGTGACCGCCGAGTTCAACGCCATGTTCTGCGCCTTGAACGGGGCGACCCGCACGCCCTCGCGGGCCAGCCACCGGCAGATGCCCGCGGTCAGCACGCTCTTGCCCGCATCCGACGCCGTCCCGGCGACCAGCAGTCCCCCGC
>NZ_JAMPTM010000153.1 GCF_025403375.1 Frankia gtarii | reverse complement strand
GTGTCGCCGACTCGGCCGCTCAGCGCCGCGGCCCGCCCCCACCCGCTGGCTGTACTACACGTCCGGGACGACATCAGAACCGAAGGGCGTCCGGCATACCGACGCCTCCCTGATGGCGGCCGGCCGCGCGATGGCCGGCCGGATGGAGCTACGTGCCGACGACCGCGAGGCCCTTGTCTTCCCGGTCACCCACATCGGCGGACTGGTGTGGCTGACGGCGGGCCTGACCAGCGGCTGCCGCCATCTCGTCGTGCCGGCATTCGACCCCGAGGCCAGCATCGACTTCCTGTCCCGCGAGGGCGTCACGGTCGCCGGCGGCGGCACGATCTTCTGCACGCACTATCTGGCGCGCCAGCAACGCGAACCGGACCGGCGGATCTTCCCCTCGGTGCGGCTGTTCGTCAGCGGCGGAGCCGGCAAGCCACCCGTGCTGCACGACGAGCTGAAGGCCGCTTTTGGCGGGGGTGGGCTGCTGTCCTCGTACGGCTCGACGGAGGCACCGATCGTCACCCATGGCCTGGTCGACGACGTCGACGACAAGCGCCGCACGACCGAGGGGCTGCCCTGCCCGGGAGTGTCGATGGTGACGAAGGGACCGGCCGGCGAACACCTGCCCCGGGGACAGGAGGGCGAGCTGTGCATCAAGGCCCCGCAGATGTTCCAGGGGTATCTGGACCCGACCCTGGACGCCGCGGCCTTCGATGACGAGGGCTTCTTCCGCACCGGTGACCTCGCGGTCATCGACGGGGACGGCTACGTCGCGATCACCGGCCGGCTCAAGGAAATCGTCATCCGCAAGGGTGAGAACATCAGCACCAAGGAGATCGAGGACCTGCTGCACCGACACCCCAGGGTGGCCGACGTCGCCGTGATCGGGCTGCCCGACCGCGAGGCCGGGGAACGGTGCTGCGCGGTGGTCACCCTCGTCGATCCGGACCGACCGCTCGAGCTCGCCGAGATGGTCGAGTATCTCAAGGCGCTCGACCTCATGGTCCAGAAGATTCCCGAGCAGCTCGAGGTGGTCGACGAGCTGCCCCGGAACATCACCGGAAAAGTCCTCAAGCAACGCCTGCGGGAGCGGTTCGCCGCTGCGGCGGCCGTGGAATAAGCCACGTCGATGGCGACGACCACCAGCAGGGCGTTGGGCTCATCACACCAGCCTGCGCGGAGCGCCAAAGAGTCATGCGGCCGACCTGGTGATCCGATCAGCCACCGCGGACCGGCCGGGACGCGTACCCAGAGGCCCACACAGCCCATCAGGACCGCGCCCGTAGTAACGGCCGAACTGCATCCCTATGCCTCTCTTCTTGTCCTCGTGGGAAACCGGTAGCCCGTGCTCAGCCGCGAATCCGATACTCCTTGAGCAGGGCCCGGCTGATGATGCGCTTCTGGATCTCGGACGTCCCCTCGCCGATCAGCATGAACGGGGCCTCCCGGTAGAGGCGCTCGATCTCGTACTCCTTCGAGTAGCCGTAACCGCCGTGGATGCGGAACGACTCGGTGGTCACCTCGTGGCAGTACTCGCTGGCGAGATACTTGGCCATGCCGGCCTCGACGTCGTTGCGCTGCCCCGAGTCCTTCTTGCGGGCGGCGCTGACCATCATCAGATGCCCGGCCTCCACCTTGGTCGCCATGTCGGCCAGCTTGAACGCGATGGCCTGGTGCTCGGCGATCTGATGACCGAAGGTGCGGCGCTGCTGGGCGTAGGAGATCGCCAGCTCGAAGGCGCGGATCATGATGCCGCAGGCCCGGGCCGCGACGTTGACCCGGCCGACCTCGACACCGTCCATCATCTGGTAGAAACCCTGCCCCCGGGCCGGCTCCCCACCGAGGATCGCGCTGGCGGGAACCCGATGCCCGGCCAGGATCATCTCGGTGGTCTCCACCCCCTTGTACCCGAGTTTCTCCAGCTTCCCCGGAATCGTGATCCCACCGTGGGTGCCGAACCCCGGCTCCTTCTCCAGCAGGAACGTCGTCATGTTCCGGTAGACCGAGTCGGCACCCTCGTCGGTCCGGACCAGCGTCGCGACCACGCCGGCCCGCGCACCGTTCGTCAGCCACATCTTCTGACCGGTGATCAGATAGTCGCCGCTGTCCTCGTCGGCCACGGCCCGCGTCGTGATCGCGGACACATCGGAGCCGCAGCCCGGCTCGCTCATCGAGAACGCCCCGCGCACCTCCCCGGTGGCCATCTTCGGCAGCAGCCGCTGCTTCTGCTCCGCGCTGCCGTGCTGCAGGATCAGGTAGGCCACGATGAAATGGGTGTTGATGACGCCAGAGACGCTCATCCAGCCTCGGGCGATCTCCTCCACGACGAGCGCGTAGGTCAGCAGGGACTCCCCGAGACCGCCGTACTCCGCCGGAATGGTGATGCCGAACAGGCCCATCTCCTTCATGGCCTCGACGATCGCCTCCGGATATTCGTCCTCGTGCTCCAGCTCCGTGGCATAGGGAAGGATCTCCTTGTCCACGAACGTCCGCACAGCCGACAGAATGTCGGCCTGCACCTCGGTCAGACCATCGGTCTGCGCGATCCTGCCCATCACCATCTCCCCTTCCTCTGGGTTATGTCGTGGGTCACCGGCGCTTTCAGTAAGGCTGAGCAGCGCGCAGCGGCGCGGGCTGCCGTCCGCACCTTCGGTCTCCCGTCGCTGTCATCGCTCCCGCGCGCCCCAGCCGGCCAGGACCTCGGCGAGATCCGTGCCCTCGGCCGCCGGGGGGCACGGAAACGCCGACGGCGTGCGTGAGAACCGGGGCGCCGGTGCCGCCTGATCGACCCCGCCGATGGTCACCACGGACCGGCGGGCGACCAGATGCGGATGGCCGGCGGCCTCGGCGAACGACAACACCGGGGTCACGCAGGCGTCCGTCCCGTCGAACACCTTGACCCACTGGTCGCGCGGGCGGCTCGCGAACACCCCGGCGAAACGGGCCCGCACCACCGGCCAGCCGGCCCGGTCATGCTGCGCGGTGAGGTCCGCCCCGCCCAACTCCAGCCCGTCGAGGAGTTGGGCGTAGAACTGCGGTTCGACCGCGCCGACGGCCACGTACCGACCGTCCGCGCAGGTATAGGTCGTGTAGAAGGGGGCCGCCCCGTCGAGGATGTTCGCCGACCGCTCGTCGGACCAGATCCCCATCCCCCGCAACGCCCACACCATCTGCGCGAGCACACCGGTGCCGTCGACCATCGCCGCGTCCACGACCTGGCCCCGCCCGGAGACCGAACGCTCCCACAACGCGGCCAGCACTCCGGCGACCAGGAACATCGAGCCACCGCCGAAGTCCCCGACAAGATTGAGCGGCGGCACGGGTGGGGCACCGGCGGGGCCGATGGCATGCAGGACGCCGGTGAGCGAGAGGTAGTTGATGTCGTGCCCGGCCCGATCGGCCATCGGCCCCGCCTGCCCCCAGCCGGTCATCCGGCCGTAGACCAGCCGGGGATTGCGCGCCAGGCAGGTGTCCGGCCCGAGGCCGAGCCGCTCGGTCACCCCGGGCCGGTGCCCTTCGATCAGCACATCCGCCGCGTCGAGCAGGCTCAGGACGGTCTCCCGGCCGGCCGGGCCCTTGAGGTCGGCGGTGATCCAACGCCGGTTGCGCAGCATGGGGTCGGACGAGCCCGCCTGCCCGGGACGCTGCACCCGCACGACGTCGGCACCCAGATCGGCCAGCACCATGGCCGCATGCGGCCCAGGGCCGAGGCCGGCCAGTTCCACGACGCGCAGGCCGACCAGCGGTCCGGCCGGCGGCCGACCGGACGACCCGGCGCCGGGTGTACCGGGGTGGAGCGGGCTACCGGCCATCGTGTCCTCTCCAACGTCCGCCCTGACCCGGGCACCGGATCCGCCGACCCGGCCGGATCTGACCCCCGGGGAATCCCAGCAGGAACGCTAGCGCAGAGAATATAAAATATGCAACCAATGCCCGGGGGAATCGGGTCGCAACGGTGGTCACCAGACGGAGCGCCGAGGCACTCAGCGGACAGCTCCTCGACCGCAAACGGATCCGACGATGCCTCGACCCGTACCACGAGCCGCGCGAAGTTCGGATTCCGCTGAAAGGCGCGAAGCTCGCGGTGGATGAAGGTCAGGACGCATGAGCACGGACCGCCGTCCATGTCGGTGCCCCGCGCGCGACGCATCCCGCGTCATCTCCGCGCGGACCCGGTCGCTGAGCCGCCGGGCCCAGTCGGTCCAGGCGGCGGCAAGCAGATGATCCTTCGAGGCGAAGTACCGGTAGGTCGTTCCAAGGGACACCCCGGCCTCCTCGGCGACGTCCCGCATCAGCGGATTGTCCGGGCCGACGGCACCGCCAGTTTTCGCCGTCAGGTGACAGGGACGGCGCTGCCCTGGCCCGCGGTGGCGTCACGGAGCAACTGCCGCGCGATCACGATCTGCTGGATCTGACTCGTGCCCTCGTAGATCCGGAACAGTCTCGCGTCCCGGTAGAAGCGCTCGACCGGCACCCCACGCATGTAACCGGCACCCCCGTGGATCTGCACGGCACGGTCGGCGACCCGCCCGACGGCCTCCGAGGCGAAGTACTTCGCGCAGGACGGCCCCAGTCGGGTGTCGCTGCCGTCGTCGAAGCGCGCGGCGACGTCGGTGACGAGGGCCCGTGCGGCGTACAGGTCGGTCGCCGAGTCCGCAAGCAGCCCCTGGACGAGCTGGTGCTCGCCGATCACGCTGCCGCCCTGCCTGCGCGTGGCCGCGTAGGAGACCGACTCGTCGACCAGGCGCTGCGCCAGCCCGACGCACAGCGCCGCGATGTGGATGCGGCCGTGGGCCAGGCACCGCATGGCCGTCGCGTAGCCGCGGCCCAGGCCGCCCTCGCCGCCCACGACCGTCGACGCGGGCACCCGCACGTCATCCAGGCGCACATCGGCGGTCCAGGCTCCGGACTGGCCCATCTTGTGGTCCTTCGGCCCGACGCTGAGGCCGGCGGCGTCCCTGCCCACCATGAAGGTGGTGATGCCGCGACCGCCGCGGGCGTCGGGATCGGTCCGGGCGAAGACCATGAAGACGTCGGCCAGCGGCGCGTTGGTGATGAACCGCTTGGCCCCCGAGATGATCCAGTCATCGCCGTCACGGCGCGCGCTGGTCGCCAGGCCGGCGGGGTCGGAGCCGGCGTTGTCCTCGGTGAGCGCGAACGAGGCCGTCCACTCCCCCGAGGCGATGAGCGGAAGATAGGCCTTCTTCTGCTCCTCCGTGGCCCCTTCGAGCAGGACGTGCCCGGCGATGCCGTTGTTGGTCCCGAACATCGACCGGAAGGCCGGCGTCGTGTATCCGAGCTCGAAGACCAGTCGCGTCTCCTCACTCATGGTCAGGCCAAGACCGCCGTAGATCTCCGGGACGGCGAACCCGAACAGGCCCATGTCCGCCGCGGCCCGCCGGATGTCCGCCGGAATCGCGTCGGTCTCCTCGATCTCGGCCTCGGCGGGAACGACCCGCTCGCGCACGAAGCGCCGCACGGAATCCAGCACCTCACGGAAATCACCCTCGAGCACGGCGCCTCCCCCTGGAACGGTCCACTCCGCTCCCCCACGACGCAGGAATCATCACGTGACCCACACATGCCCGATCATGCGTGGCGGCTGTCACGGCGCGAGCGAAAGGTTGAACAGCCTGATCGCGTTGCCTCGGGTGATCTTGCGGATCTGCTTCTCCTCGAGGTGCCCGAACTGCTCCTGCGCGGCCTTCACCGAACCCGGCCAGGTGCCGTCCTGATGCGGATAGTCCGTCTCGAACATGATGTTGTCCAGGCCGACCCGGTCGAGCAGGTCGATACCGACCGCGTCCTTGAAGAAGCACGCATGGATCTGCCGGTAGTAGTAGGTCGAGGGCCGCTGCGGGCAGTTGAGCTGAGAGTGGCTCCAACCGCGGTGGGTCTCCCAGACGTCGTCGAGACGGTCCAACAGATAGGGGATCCAGCCGATCTGGCACTCGGCGTACATCAGCTTGAGATCGGGAAAGCGGTCGAGCACGCCGGAGAACAGGAAGTCGGTCATGCTCGCGACCGAGTTGCCGAAGATGATGGTGGCCGCCACCGCGTCCGGCGCGTCCGGCGAGGCCTGCGGCGTCCTGGTACCGGAACCGATGTGCATGCACAGCACCGTCCCGGTCTCCGCGCAGGCCAGGAAGAACGGGTCCCAGTACCCGGAGTGGATGCTCGGCAGCCCGAGATAGGTAGGCAGTTCACTGAAGGCGACCGCCCGCACCCCCCGGGCGGCGTTACGCCGCACCTCGGCGGCGGCGAGTTCCGCGTCCCACAGCGGCACCAGACACAGCGGGATCAGCCGGCCGGCGCTGCCACCGCACCACTCCTCCACCATCCAGTCGTTGTAGGCCTGGACCGCCAGCTTCGCGAGCTCCCGGTCCTTCCCCCACAGGAAGATCTGGCCGGCGAACCGGGGGTAGTTCGGATAGCACATCTGCGCCTCGACGCCGTTGAGCTCGTTGTCGGCGATCCGGGCGGCCGGATCCCAGCAACCCCGGCGCATCTCGTCGAAGGTCACGCCCTGGAAAGTGATCTCGTCGGCGGGATAGCCGGCCGCCGCGATCAGGCGCTTCACCGAGTAGCGATGGTCCTCGTAGAACCACCACGCCACCGGCGGGCCCTCGGTGCCCGGCTCCTCGACGTACCCGCCGCCGTCGAGCTTTGGCGTGCCCGACGGCAGGTAGCGCACGTGCGGGCCCACCTCGCGGTACTTCGCGGGCAGACGGGAGGTCCAGAGGTTCTCCGGCTCGACGACATGCGCATCGACATCGACGATCATCGGAATCGGCGACGTCTCAGCGCCCTCCCGGCGGGCAGGCAGTTCGGTGGTCACATCGATCCCCTCCTGGGTCCTCGCGATACCTCGCCCAGCGGCACGACCAACATCGGAAATATTGTAGCAAATATACACTCTATAATCTGCCGAACGGCCCTCCGGACGCGTGGCACCTCCCGTCGCACCTTCGCCCCGAGCCGACGGACGGGCCGCCCCCGCACCGCAAGCCATCACGTAAGACCAGGTCAGGTGGGTCAAAACCCGGTTGCCGACGGCGGACCCGGGTAGGGCTATGGGCTGGGTTGTGACCCTGGGGCGGATGGTGGACGACATTGACAGATGTGGGGGAAGACCGGCATCTCTTCGATCTCCTGGGGGTCGGCGTGACGGTCGTCGGCGTCCACGATCGACGCATCCGTCGGGTCAACGCCGCCGTGTGCCAGATCATGGGACGCGGTCGGGACGAGCTGATCGGCGCCACCTGGGAGCGGTTCGTCCATCCGAACGGTCAGCCGCCTCGCCGGCGACGAGTTCGCGATCGTGTGCGAGGACATCACCGACATCGACGTCCTGCGCGTCATGGCCGACCGCGTGTTGCAGGAGATCAGCCGGCCGAGCCAGGTCACCGGATGCCCGGTCACAGTGACCGCCAGCATCGGCCTCGCCCTGTCCGGGCCCACGGACCACGACGCCGAAGAACTACTACACGGCGCCGACCTCGCGATGTACACCGCCAAGCAGGCCGACACGGGACGACGAGGGCCGACCCCGCCGGGCTGAGCCGGACGACGATCGAGACCGGCCCGCGGGCTCGCCCCGCCCAGCTCGCACCCCGGCTCCCGTCGCTGGCAAACGGGCAGATCAGCAGGGTTGTAGCCGGGTTGCCCGCGATGTTCTCGGGTACGGCTCCAGGAAGGCCCCTGGGGTGGAGGGTGAGCAGTGTCGGCACACACGGCGAACGATCGAGAACTTTTTGATCTTCTGGACATCGGTGTGATCGTCGCCGGCTCCCACGATCGGCGTATCCGTCGGGTCAACACCCGGGCCCGCCAGCTCCTCGGTCGCGCCGCGAACGAGCTGATCGGCTCGCCCTGGGAACGGTTCGTCCATCCGGCCGAACGCGAGGCCCGCATCGAGTCATGCCGGCTGTCCGTGGCGACGGAGCGCACGTGCCCGCAGCACGTGGTGATGCGGGCTATTCGCCCCGATGGCTCCTGCGTCCACTGCCTGGTGTCCACCGTGCTGGTGGAGGACCCGCAGGACGGGGAGCCCCTCACCTTCAGCCACCTCCAGGACGTCTCCCCACTGATGGTCGCCCGGACGCAGCTCGACCTCATAGTCGAGAACTCGAACGTGTGGCTGTTCCTCCTGGACCGGACTGGCCGCATCCTCGCCGCCACCGGGGGGCCGGCCGTCCCGGACGCGGCGAAGCGGTTGCACCGGGCCAGGGCGTCAACCGTCTTCGAGGCATTCCCCGAGAACAGGCGCAGGCACTCGAACCTGCGGCGAGCACTCGGCGGGGAGCGGGTCCAGGCCACCATCAAGGCCTACGGTCGTTTGTACGATCTACAGATGGCCCCGATCAGGGGGGCAGACAGCCGAGTCACTTCGGTGGCGGTGGTCGGAAACGACGTGACCGAACGCGAAAAGGCACAGGCGGAGCTGCGGCGTCGGGCGGCCGAACAGACGGTCGTCGCCGATCTGGCCCAGCGGGCGATCGACGGGGTCGATACCGCGACCCTGTGGGCCCAGGCGGCCCGCGCTCTCGCCGATCATCTCGACGCGGACCTCGTCGAAGGGGTGCGGCTGGCCCGGGGCGACGACGACGGCGACGAGGGTGGCCTGGTGCTCGCCCGGGCCGAGGTGAAGCGACCGGCCGGAGAAAGCGGCCGGGGCGCGCCGAGCCCGGGCGAGCACACCAGGAACCGGAGCGAGAGAGCGCCGAGGCCCGCGATCCTTTCGGTTCCGGTCGGGCGCCCGGACCGGCCGACAGCGATGATCATCGTCCACCGGACCCGAGGCACGCCGGACGAGGCCCGGTTCACTGCCCAGGAGACCCAGTTCGTCCGGACCGTCGGCACGATCCTCGCCTCCGCGGCCACCCGCTTCGAGATGGAGGCCGAGCTGCGATACCGGTCGACCCACGACGGCCTGACCGGGCTCGCGAACCGGACCGCCCTGCTGGATCGCCTGCAACACGCACTGAACCGATCACAGCGCGACCAGCATCGCATCGGGGTGCTCTTCCTCGACCTCAACGGCTTCAAGACGATCAACGACCGGTTCGGGCATCGAGCCGGTGACGAACTGCTGGGCCGGGTCGCCGGACTCCTGCGGCACGCGGTCCGCCCAGGCGACACGGTCAGCCGCCTCGCCGGCGACGAGTTCGCGATCGTGTGCGAGGACATCACCGACATCGACGTCCTGCGCGTCATGGCCGACCGCGTGTTGCAGGAGATCAGCCGGCCGAGCCAGGTCACCGGATGCCCGGTCACAGTGACCGCCAGCATCGGCCTCGCCCTGTCCGGGCCCACGGACCACGACGCCGAAGAACTACTACACGGCGCCGACCTCGCGATGTACACCGCCAAGCAGGCCGACACGGGACGGGCGGTCGTCTTCGATCCATCCATGCACGACCGCTCTTGACGTCCACCCTTGACGTCCATCCTTGACGTCCATCCTCCCGCCGAATATATACTATATCCTATATCTAGCTGACGATCAGCGCTGTGGATCAGTGCCGCGACGAACCGGGACCTCCACCACGTAGCGAAGGAAAACACGATGCCGCGGTTCCGCACCCAGGAGCTTCACGAGGCCTACAAGAACTTCATGGTGGTCTCCGACCAGTGCGCGGCGACCGCCGACTACAACGCGTTCGCCGATCTGTTCACGCAGGACTGCACCTACATCGAGCACGTCTTCGGGGAGATGCACGGGCGCGAAGAGGTCAGGAACTGGATCGTCCCCCTGATGAAGACCTACCCCATCGACCAGATGGTGCGGTACACCCACGACTGGGTTCTCTTCGACGAGGACAACGGCCGTGTCGTCTTCTCGGCCCGAACCCACATGTCCGATCCCGGCGACGGAAGCCTGCACTCGACGACGAACTGGACCATGATCGACTATGCCGGTGACGGACTGTTCTCCCGCGAGGAGGACATCTACAACCCCGAGCATTTCGGCAAGATGATCGAGAGCTGGCAGGCGGCCAGGGACAAGACCAGTTCCTGACCACCGCAGGTCCGCGCCGGACTCCGTCGGGCCGGTCCGTCACAACGGCTCGATCCCCCGCCCAGACCTGAACCGCGCCGCCCGGAGGCGACCGTGCTGAGCCCGGAACTGTTCCTTCCCGAGCCGACGCCCCGCGACGTCCGGTTCACCATCATCTCCGTGGACGACCATGTCGTGGAACCCGCGCACACCTTCGAGGGACGCCTGCCCGCGTCCCTCGCGCAGCGGGCGCCGCGCATCGTGGAGACGCCCCGCGGCCATCAGGTCTGGCAGTTCGAGGGGCAGACGTTCACCCAGGTCGGCATGAACGCCGTGGCGGGACGGCGGCCGGAGACCGTCACGCTGGAGCCGGCGCGCTTCGACCAGATGCGGCCCGGCTGTTATGACATCGATGCCCGGGTCCGGGACATGGACGTCGCCGGGGTGTGGGCGTCGGTCAACTTCCCGTCCCAGATCACCGGGTTCTGCGGTCGGGTGTTCTTCAACGCCGCCGACCCGGACCTCGGCTACGCCTGCGTCCGGGCCTGGAACGACTGGCTGTTCGAGGAGTGGTACGAGGCGTATCCGCAGCGGGTGGTGCCGATGGGCATCACGCACCTGTCGGACCCGGCGCGGGCGGTCGAGGAGATCCGGCGCAACGCGGAGCGCGGCTTCACCGCGGTGACGTTTCCGGAGCGGCCGCACCTGATCGGGCTGCCCTCCCTGTGGCAACGCGACCACTGGGATCCCATCATCGAGGCCTGCGTCGACACCGAAACCGTGATCACGCTGCACGTCGGCAGTTCCGGCCTGGCCGAGCGGCCTCCGGGCGCCCCCGGCCTACAGCTTGGCGCCACCCTGTTCGGCCAGGCGTCCCTGACCGCCTGCGCCGAATGGCTGTGGTCCGGGTACCCAGCCAAACACGCGAACCTCAGGATAGCGATGAGCGAGGGCGGGATCGGCTGGGTGGCGATGCTGCTCGACCGCCTCGACAACATCGTGGACCGGTCCGGCTACGGCGCCGGCTGGGACCTGCGACCGGCCGAGGTGCTCACCCGCAACTTCTGGTTCTGCACCCTGGACGACCCCTCCACCATCGACACCCGCCACCGCATCGGGGTCGAGAACATCATGGTGGAGACCGACTATCCGCACGGCGACGGCACCTGGCCCGACACCCAGCTCGTGCTGGACAAGGCCTGGGGGCACGTCCCGCCGGCGGAGCTTCGCCTGATCTGCAGCGAGAACGCGGCGAGGCTGTTTCGCCATCCGCTGCCGCCGACGGTGCTTCCCCTCGACCGGCCGGACGGATCAGCCCCCTGACCGGCCGGACCACGAGTGCGTACGCGGAAAGGACGCGGCATGACCTTCATTCCGACCGCCGAGAAGCTGCTGCCCGACCTCAGCTCCCGCGACGAACTGGTGCTGCTGGCCCGAACGTTGTGGCGGGAGGGCTACAACGACCACCTCGCCGGGCACATCACCGTCGCCCTGGGCGACGGGACGCTGCTGTGCAACCCCTGGTTGGTGCGCTGGGACGAGCTGCGCCCGTCGCAGGTGATCCGCATCGACCTCGACGGCCGCGTGGTGGAGGGTGACTGGCCGGTCCCGCTCGGGATTCCGCTGCACCTCCAGCTACACCGGATGCGGTCCGACGTGACGTGGGCGATGCACAACCACCCGCTGTTCGGCACCGTCTGGGCCGACCGCGGCGAGATTCCGCCGGTACTTGACCAGAGCTCGGCCCTCGGTGGCGGCGGCGACCTGGTTCTCGTCAACGAGTACGAGGGCCCGGTCAACAACGCGGAGGCCGCACGGGGTGCCGTCGAGGCGATGAACGGCGGCCACTTGGCGCTGCTCGCCGGGCACGGCGTGTTCGTCCTCGGATCGTCGGCCCGGGCGGTGCACCAGCGGGCCGTCGCGCTCGAACAGCGGTGCCAGCGCGCCTGGCACGTCCGCGCGATCGGCGCGATGCCCCGGTCCCCACTGCCGGCATCCTTTCTGACCTACATGAAGGACAGCGACGGTGACGGCTTCCGCGGCTTCTGGGAGTCGTCGGTGCGGGCCGAGCTGCGGGCCGACCCGACCCTTCTCGACAACACCGCGCCGCCTGAGTGACGGAACGATTCGCCGTCCGGCCCCCTCGGCCGGGTGAGAGCGGCCAACGGTCGCCCGTCGACGCCCAAGTAGTCTCTGGGACACGCCCAAGTAGTCTCTGGGACAGTAGTCTGTCGCAGCTGGCGACAGCAGGGTGCCGGAGGAGACCGAATGGTCCGACGGGGAGTGTCCGGCGGCCTGTCGGCCACCAGTTACGCGGTCCTCGGCCTGCTGTGGAACGCCCCCGAGCCGCTGTCGGCCGTCGAGCTCCGGACTCGCGCCAACTTCACGCTCCGCTTCTTCTACTGGGCGCCGGCCGTCAGCCACATCCGCAAGGAGCTGCTGCGGCTGGAGTCGCTGGAACTCGTCACCGCCGAGGAGGTCAGGCTCGGCCGGGTCCGTACGACCCTGGTCCACCGGATCACGCCGCGGGGCGACGAGGTGCTCCGGGAGTGGGTGGCGAGCCTGCCCGACGACGACCCCGTCGTGCTCAAGCACCCGGTCATCCTGCGGGTCTGGCTGGGCGGGGCGACCGATTCGACGCGGCTGGCGGAGATCCTCGACCAGCACCTGGCCCGTACGGAGCAGGTCATCGACCAGCTTCAGTGGGGCCAGCAGCGGGCTCGGGAGTCCGGCATCGACGCCATGCCGGACTCCCGCCACCGACGCGCGGTCAGCGGCTACGTCCTGCGCAGCTACTACGCGGAGCTGGCGAACGTACGGCAGCTTCGGGACGAGATCGCCGACCGCGGCACCCAGGCCCGGCCCGCGGCGGCCGGACCGCCGCCGCTACGGGACCAGGCCGCCTGGTCCGCCGGTTCGGACCCACATGCAGGCAGATCGGAACGTTGACGCGACTAATAGTCGCTGGTCTAATTGGCTCAATCCCCATCGGTCACCGGAGTGACGGCGTGTGCCGCCGAGAGAGGTGGTCCAGACGATGCCCCAGCGCTCCGCCGCCATCGTCGGCGTCCACAACACCGCGCAGGCCCGCAGTCTGCCCGGACGAACCAGTCGAAGCCTCATGCTGGAGGCGGTCCAGGGCGCCCTCGCCGACGCCGGGCTCCGGCTCTCGGACGTCGACGGCGTCAGCGCCGGCACCGACGGGGCGTCGCTCGTCTACGACCTCGACCTCGGGCCGGCCTGGCAGGGGGCGCAGTTCGGGATCTCAATGGTGCTCGAGGCGGCGGCGGCCATCGCGGCCGGCCAGGCCGACGTCGTCCTGATCGTGGCGGCCGAGGCCGGCGTGTACACCGACCGCGCCGCGACTGCCCCCTGGACCCGGCCGGAGCACGAGTTCATCGCTCCCTGGGGGCTGTTCACCGCGGCCGAGTTCGCCCTGATCGCGCGCCGGCACATGATCACCTATGGGACGACCCCGCACCAACTCGCGACGGTGGCCGCGACGATCCGCACCAACGGGCATCGGAATCCGGCGGCCGTCTACACCGGCCGGGGCCCGTTCGAGCCGGCCGACGTGCTCGCCTCCCGGATGGTGGCCGACCCCTTCCATCTCCTCGACTGCTCGATGACCTCCGAGGGTGGCTGCGCTCTCGTCCTCACCTCGGCCCGGCGGGCGGCCGACCTGCGCCGCCCGCCGGTGCACGTACTCGCCGGCGGTAGCGACCACTTCGGGCCGAGCTACCGGTTCCCGCCATCGTGGGACCTGCGGGGCCGGTCGAGTGACGTGCCCAACGGCGAGGTCGGGCGGCGCGCGTTCGACGGGGCGCTGCGTCAGGCCGGCATCGAGCGGGACGACATCGACGTCCTCGAGCTCTACGACCCCTTCTCGTTCGAGATCATCCGCCAGCTCGAGGCCTTCGGGTTCTGCGGGCCGGGCGAGGGCGGCCCGTTCGTCGAGGACGGCCACATCGCCCTCGACGGCAGCCACCCGGTGACCACCGACGGCGGGACGATGTCGTTCAGCCACGCCGGCGCCTCCCCGCAGATGCTCCAGCGGGTCATCCGCGGGGCGCAGCAGGTCCGCGGCGAGTGCGGCGAGCTCCAGGTTCCGGGCGCCGAGATCGCCCTGTGCACCGGCGGCGGAGCGGGTGCCCTGTTCACCACCGTCGCCCTGTTGGGCCGACACCTGAACTGAGCGGGCCTGACGATCACCTCGCCGTCGCCCCGGACGTACGACCCGCGCTGACAGCCGACCTCGGACCGTGGCCATGGGGATGGGGATAAGGGCGCACCCAAGGTGACTGCGCGGCGGCCGGACGTCACACCCCAGCCGGCCGCCGGCTCACGATCCCCGCTGCCAACAACGCGCCGATCTCCGCCGCGCTCAGGCCCAGCACCTCGCCGAGGACGGCCTCGTTGTGTTCACCGAACAGCGGCGGCGGCAGCCGCAGCCACGGATCGGTCCGGTCCGCGAAGGTGAACGGCATCCCCGGCAGCGGGTGCGTGCCGACGACGGCGTGGGCGACCGGCTCGAAGAAACCGCGGGCGGCCAGCTGCGGATTGCCGAGCAGGTCAGCGGACGGCGTGACGGGCGCGACGGGAACCCGGGCCGCTCGCAGCGCGGCGACGGCGCTGTCCCGATCATGACGGGCCGACCACGCGGAGAGGGCCAGATCGATACGATCATGTGCGGCCCGGCGACCGGACACCGTGCGCAGTTCCGGCTCGTCCGGGAGGCCGAGCAGTTCGCGCAGCGCCGACCACTGGACGTCGTCGGTCACGGCGAGCGCGATCCAGGCGTCGTCGCCGGAGCAGCGGTAGGCGCCCTGCGGGGCGGCGAGCGGACCGCGGTTGCCCCCGCGCCGGAGCACCTGGCCGTAGGCGGAGTACTCGACCGCGGCCTCGGCCGCGACGTTGAGAACCGCCTCGACCATGGTGGACTCCACCAGCATTCCCTCACCGGTCCGCTCGCGCTCGACCAGGGCGACCAGGGTCGCGAACACGGCGTGCAGTCCGGCGATCGGGTCGCAGACCCCGCGCGGGATGATCGGCGGCCCGTCCGCCTCGCCGGTCATCCACGCCATCCCACTGGCCTGCTCCATGGTCTGGGCAAATCCGGTGCGATCCCGCCAGGGGCCGTCGAGGCCGAAGGCGGGCATCCGGGTCATCACCGCGGCCGGGTTGGCCGCGTGGACATCCGGCCACTCCAGCCCCAGGTTCGCCATCACCCGGGGCGAGAAGTTCTCGATCACGACGTCGCTGGCCGCCACCAGACTCCGGGCGATGGGCTTCGCCTCGGGCCGGCCGAGTTCAAGGCTGATCCCGCGTTTGTTGGCGTTGGTGGCGAGGAACATCGTCCCCCATTCCCACCAGTCCGGCTCGGACGGGGGCTTGCCGGCGGAGAAGCGCATCCCGTCCGGTCGCGTCACCCCTTCGACCTTGATGACGTCGGCTCCGAGGGAACCGAGTAGCAGCGTCGCCGCCGGCCCGGCCCAGAAGGCCGTGAAGTCCAGTACCCGCAGGCCGGCGAGCGGGAGCGCGCGCGCGGCCGGACTGCCGTCACCGGCGTGGGAAGCGCCCGGCCTCGACACCGGGGACGCGGGGGGC
>NZ_JAMPTM010000152.1 GCF_025403375.1 Frankia gtarii | reverse complement strand
CCCCGCACCCCCCGCACCCACCGCCGCTGGCCCGGCGCCGGCCACATCGCCGGCCACATCGCCGGCCTGAGGTTCGAACCTCGTAGAGGCTCCCGTCGTCAGGGCGACCGCCCCATCGATGTTCGTCACCTGCGGTGTGGTGGGTACGGATTCACGGGCTCGGACCGTGCACAGCACACCGCGACTGGCACCGCCGCGTCCGCCGAAATACTTACTTCAAGTTCCATAGTCTCAAAGTGCCATCTTCGCTGCCGGTGGCGAGGACCTTCCCGTCCGGCCTAAACGCGACTGACCAAATCGGGTCATCGTATCCGGTTAGAAACTCGCCGATGATGTGTGGCCGACTCGGACTGGAGATATCACGTAGTCGCACAACCCCGTCGTCGATGCTGGTGGCCAGAGTTTTTCCGTCTGGTCCGAATGCCATCGACCAGAGGCCGTTGATGTGCCCGGTCAGGAACATGCCGATCGCACGTGGCCGGCTTGGGTCAGACACATCCCATAGCCATACCTTCTTGTCGTCACTGCCGGTGGCCAGGGTCTGCCCGTCCGGACTGAACACTGCTGACTCAACCAGGTCGGTGTGACCGGAAAGTGGATCGCCTATCATGTCCGGCTCACTCGGGTTGCTTATATCCCACAGCTGCACCGCACAGTCCCTGCTGCTGGCCAGGATATGGCCAAACCTGCTAAATCCCACCGACAAGGCGGTGTGATTGTGCAGGTTGAAGGGGTGGAGGGCCGTAAATGGATGGTATGGCTCCTCTATGGGTGGAATATTCACCTGGTACACCATTCCCTGGGAACCGGTGATAAACAGGGTCCGGCCGTCCGGACTGAACGCCAGTGAAGTCACCGCACTGAGGCGTAGGGTGGGAGCTCTATCGATCGCACGTGGCTGGCCTGGATCGGTGATATCCCACAGCCGCACCACTCCTTTTTCGCTGCCGGTGGCCAGGACCCTCCCGTCCCGTCCGAACACTGCTGAGATCACATTGTCGGAGCCGTCGAGAGACTTGTCGATCGCATGCGGCTGACCTGGATTGCTCACATCCCACAACCACACCCCATCACCGCCTCCGGCGGCCAGGATCCGTCCGTCCAGCCCAAACGCTACCGACTGCACCGCGCCGGTGTGGCTAGTAAAGGGTTCGCCCATCAGGGGTGGCTTAGCTGATCTCGGCTGTGGTGGCCGTTGATGATGGGGAAAGGAAGGCGGTCGTTCCGGCGATGTCTGGCGCGGTCGGACCGGAAACGCTGGTTCGATATCGGGTTTCACCCTGCCATCCAAAGCCCCTCGGACTTGGACAAGCAGATACGACCGGGCCTCGTCGGGGGAAAGATCGAATAAATCGATGGAGACCACCGCGCCGAGCAGCCCTGGACGGTCGCAGTCCTCGACCCGAACCGGGAGCAGCTTGCGGGCCAATCCCCTTGGGTCTGCGGCATGAGCGGCTTGCCACTCCTCCTTCCCGTAGACCGAGGCGAGGTAGGAGTCGGACAGCACCGCGATGGTCCGAGTTGCCTGGGTAACCCCCTCCTGCATCTTGACGTGCCAGTTTGAGCCCGCGACGAAATCCCAGGCTTGAATCAACACACGGTGGCCGGCGTCCTCTAACTGCCAGGCCACCCACTCCGCCCATTGTCGATCAACGGCGGTGTAGGAGACGAAGAAGTCCCAACCGGCCGCATCGTGCCCAACCCCCGACATACTGCAACATCCTCTACCAGCGTCGTAATCGAGTGCGCAGGGGTGGACGTCGGTTGCAGGGCGTGACGCCCGACGCGCTGCCGTTCCGGCAGGTCCATGGGGCGACGCCTCGCTGGAGTGCTGACCGGTGGACTTTCGATCGGCCTTGCGTATCAGCCAGGTCTCGGCCGTCGCCGCAGCTCCGGGATTGTGTCGCCGCCGGCCGGCCCAAGCCTTACTCGCCTGAATGCGGGCCGGATGCGGTCAGCCGAGGGCGGCGGTGGCCTCGATCTCGACCACGTTCAGCCGGGCGACGTGCTCGGGCCTCGCCTCGGCGGCGGCGAGCAGCGTGAGGACGTTGCGCAGCGCCTGGGCGGTCTGCTCGGCGATCCCGCCGGTGATGACGCCCTCGCGGTCGGTCCCGTTCTGGCCGCCGATGTAGAGGGTCCAGCCCGCCTCGGCCACCGTCGCCTGCGAGAAGGCGGGCGAGGAGTGCAGCTCGGGTGGGTTGAGGTGGGTGACGGTGCTCATCGGTGTCGCTCCTTCGTCGGGGCCGTTGTGGTCGACGCTGTGGGGGTGCCGGCGGCGGTGCGGTGCGTGCGGACCTTGGCGCGATTGCCGCAGCGGCGCATGGAGCACCAGCGCCGGGAGCTGGCGCGGGAGTCGTCGTGGAAGATCAGGGCGCAGTCGTCGGCGGCGCAGGTGCGGATGCGGGCGCTGCCGGCGGCGAAGGTGCGCACGGCGTCGCGCGCGACCGTGGCCAGCGCCCGCGGCGCGCTGGGTGCGGGCGGCACGAGGATGCCACCGCCGAGATGGGGGGCCAGGTCGGCGCCGGCGGCGAACGCGTTGAGGACATCCACCGCCGCCGGGTCCGGGGCGGCGTCGACGGCGAGGGCCCGCGTCACGGCGACGATCGCCGCCCGCAGGTTGAGCGCCGCGGCCAGGACGGCGGCGTCCACCGGGCCGGCCAACGGCCCGAACCGCTGGGTGAGCCAGTCGGCGAGGTCGTCGGGGCTGTGCAGCCGCTCCCAGGCGGGGTTGGCGTAGCCGAGATCGCCGGTGTAGGCGAAGTCGAGGCACAGCGCGCCCGAGTCGAAGAACCATCGGGTTCCGGCCCGGTCGGTGAACCACTGCCCCGTGCCCATGTAACCATCATGGAGGGTTACGAACGGAGGGGCTGTATCGGGCCGCGGGTGTGCCTTCATCGGGGGTTCTTTCGGGTGTGTCCCCCGTGACACCGGCAGGGATCGGCGTCGGCCGGAAGCGCCTTGGTGGGGGGCCCTTGGTAGTGGCCGGCCCTGGCGGAAGGCCGGCCCCGGCAGGAAACGCGGCGGCTCGGGCGGGGCATCTGGCACCGCCGGCAGCAGGCCTGGTGGGGCCACCGCGCCAAGCCCGGTCGTCCCGCCCGAAGCGTGGTGAGTGGACGCCCCCGCGACGGGGCGATCGGGCGTGAGCATGCAGACACCCCGCGGCCGGCCATGCACCGTCACCTGCACGGATGACGGTCTGGGCCAGGGCAGCATGGCCCGATCGCGCCAGGGTCATTTGTCGTAGTTCGGCGCGGTCGGGCACGATGCGACCATGCGTCCAAGGTGATCAACAATCGGGCGCCGGTACCTGAGTCGTCCGACCGGAACAACGAGCCGTCGCCTTGCGAGTGGAGGTGGACGGCGGCCCGGTCCGGCGTCGGGCCGGTCGCCCGAGTCGGCGTCTGCGTGGCCGCGCAGACGCACCCGATTGGCCCGGGATTCATCGGGACGCTGACTTTCCTCTGTGCTGCACACCGGCGGCTGGCGCGTCGCCTCTGCGCGGACTCGGACCCCTTCCGTGCCCGTTGCGCCCGCGCGCCGGTTGTCCGTTGGCCACGCGCGGGCGCAGGCAACCGTCATCGACACATCGTTGCCCTGTTCCTGAGCAATGTGGGAGTTCGCATGCACGATCTGCGCCAGAACCTCGGACGATCCCCGCGCGCGGCGGGCGGATCGGACGGGGCGTGGCGGGACCGGCTGGCCGGCCGGCCGGCGGACGCTCAGCACGAGCTGATGCTCGACCTCGTCACGGAGCAGGTCGCCGCCGTGGCCGGTACGGGCGCCGGGGTCGTGGACCGGGGGGCGCCGTGGCGCGCGCTCGGGGTCTACCGCCACATCGCCGAGCGGCTGCGGGCCGCGCTGGCCGAGCAGACGGGGTTGCGCCTGCCCGCCACCCTGTTCTTCGACCGGCCGACGCCGCACGCCCTCGCGGACCATCTGCGGCGCGAACTGCTCGGGATCGGCGACGAGATCACCGCGGTGAACCCGACGGCGGGACCGGCGGCGGTCGGCGCCGCGGCCGGTGGCTGGTTCCGGCCGGCCGACGACCCGATCGTCATCGTCGGCATGGGCTGCCGGCTGGCCGGCGGCGTCGACTCGCCGCAGGCGCTGTGGGAGCTGGTGCACGCCGGGCGCGACGCCGTCGCCGGCCTGCCCGAGGACCGGGGCTGGGATCTGGCCGGGCTCTACCACCCGGACCCCGACCATCCCGGCACCGCCTACACCCGCCACGGCGGGTTCCTGACCGGTATCGACCAGTTCGATCCGGCGTTCTTCGGGATCGGCCCGCGGGAGGCAGGCGCCCTCGACCCGCAGCAGCGGCTGATGCTGGAGGTCTCCTGGGAGGCGCTGGAGCGGGCCGGCATCGACCCCCGCTCCCTGCGCGGCAGCCGCACCGGCGTGTTCACCGGGGTCTCGTTGCAGGACTACGGACCGGCCTGGCACACTGCGCCGCCCGACGCGCAGGGTCAGCTGCTCACCGGCAACGCCTCCGGGGTGATCGCCGGCCGGGTCGCCTACACCTTCGGCCTGGAGGGGCCCGCGCTGAGCGTGGACACCCAGTGCTCGGCCTCGCTGGTCGCCACCCATCTGGCCAGCCAGTCGCTGCGCGCGGGGGAATGCGACCTGGCGCTCGTCGGCGGGGTGACGGTCATGTCGACGCCGGGAATCCTGGTCGAGTTCAGCCGCAAGCGGGGGCTGGCGCCGGACGGGCGGTGCAAGGCGTTCTCCGCCGACGCCGACGGCACCGGCTGGGCGGACGGCGCGGGCGTGCTGCTGCTGGAGCGGCTGTCCGACGCGCGCCGGCGCGGTCACCGGGTCCACGCGGTGCTGCGCGGCACGGCGATCAACCAGGACGGCGCCAGCAACGGGCTGACCGCCCCCAACGGACTGTCCCAGCAGCGCCTCATCCGCCAGGCACTGGCCAACGCCGGCCTGCGGACCGCCGACGTCGACGCGGTCGAGGCGCACGGCACCGGGACCACGCTCGGCGACCCGATCGAGGCCCAGGCCGTCCTCGCGACCTACGGTCAGGACCGGCCGGCCGGCCGGCCGCTGTACCTGGGCTCGCTGAAGTCCAACATCGGCCACGCCCAGGCCGCCGCCGGGGTCTGCGGGATCATCAAGATGGTCCAGGCGTTGCGCCACGAGGTGCTGCCGCGCACCCTGCACGTCCGCGAGCCGTCGCCGCACGTCGACTGGTCGGCCGGCGACGTCGAGCTGCTCACCGACAACGTGACCTGGGCGCGCCGCGAGGGCCGCCCGCGCCGGGCCGGCGTGTCGGCGTTCGGGGTGAGCGGCACCAACGCCCACATCATCCTCGAGGAGGCCCCGGCCGAGCCGCGCCCACCCGCGCCGCGCAGCGGCACCGCCGACCACCCCGGCACCGCCGACCACCCCGGCACCATCCCGCCGCCTGCCGCTGTCATGCCGCCTGCCGCTGTCATGTCGCCTGCCGTGCCGACGGCGCCGGGTGGGGTACAGGCCGGCGCGCCGGTGCCGATCGTGTTGTCCGGCCGGACGCCGGCGGCGCTGCGCGCCCAGGCCGAGCAGCTCGCCACCTACCTGGAACACCATCCGGATCTCGACCCGGTCGACGTCGCCCACACCCTCGCCGGCCGGACCCGCTTCGAGCACCGGGCCGTGGCGCTGGCCGGCCGGCGCCGGGGCGGCGACGGTGCCCGGCGCCTCGCGGGCACCCTGTCCGCGTTCGCCGCGGGCCGACCGGCGGCCGGGGTCGTCCTCGGCGCGGTCGCCTCGGCCGCGCCGAGCCGCACCGCGCTGCTGTTCACCGGGCAGGGCAGCCAGCGCAACGGGATGGGCCGGGACCTCTACGGCGCCTTCCCCGCCTTCGCCGACAGTCTGGACGAGATCTGCGAACGGTTCGCCGACCATCTCGCCCGGCCGCTGCATGAGGTGATGTTCGCGGCCCCCGGCACGTCGGACGCGGCCCTGCTGCACCGCACCGAGTACACCCAGCCGGCGCTGTTCGCCTTCGGCGCGGCGCTCCACCGGCTGATCACCTCCTGGGGGGTGACCCCGGCGCTGCTCGCCGGCCACTCCATCGGCGAGCTGACCGCCGCGCACGTCGCCGGCGTGTGGTCGCTGGACGACGCGGTGACGCTGGTCGCTGCCCGCGGCCGGCTCATGCAGGCCTGCCGTCCCGGCGGCGCGATGATCGCGATCCGGGCGGCTGTCGACGAGGTCGCCGCGTCGCTGGCCGGGTACGCGGGGCGGGTGGAGATCGCCGCCGTCAACGGGCCCGAGGCGACGGTGATCGCCGGGGACGCCGACGCGGCCGAGCGGATCGCCGCCGGCTGGGCGGCCCGCGGGCACGCGACGAGGCGGCTCACGGTCAGCCACGCCTTCCACTCCCCGCACATGGCGGGCATGCTCGCCGAGTTTCGCACCGTCGCCGAGCAGGTCACCCACCACCGGCCGACGATCCCGATCGTGTCCACCCTCACCGGCGAGCCGGCCGGCGAGGAGCTGTGCACCGCCGACTACTGGGCCCGCCACGCCCGCGGCGCGGTGCGCTTCCTCGACGCCGCCCGCCGCCTGCACGCCGAGGGCGCCACCGCGTTCTGCGAACTCGGCCCCGACGCGGTCCTCACCGCGTTGCTGCCCGCCTGCCTGCCGGCGGACGCCGCGGCGCCGATCGCGGTCGCGTCCACCCGCGCCGGCCGCCCGGAGGCCGCCACCCTGCTCACCGCGCTGGCCGGTCTCGACACCCATGGCGTCGACGTGGACTGGCGGGCCGTCATCGGCCGCGCCGGCACCGTCGTCGACCTGCCCACCTACCCGTTCCAGCGCCGGCGCTACTGGCTCGCGGGCACCGCCGCCGTCATCCCCGCCCCCCGCCAGGCCGACGCCGCCCCGGCCATCTCGCAGCTCGGCATCTCGCAGCCCGCCGCTGCCCAGCCCGCCGCCGCCCAGTCCGTCGCCGACGTGCCGGCGGGCGGGGCCGGGGCGGCGGCCGAGGCCAGCGATCCCGGCACCTGGCGTTACCGCACCGTCTGGCAGCCGATGGCCGACGCGGACATCACCGCGGCGATCGCCGCGCAGGCCGGCGCCATCGCGCCGTTGGACGGCCGGTGGCCCGTGCTCGTCCCGCCGACCGGGGTGGACGAGGATCTGCTCGCCCGCGTCACCTGGATGATCGAGCGTCTCGGCGGCACGCCGCTGGCGGTGCCGCTCGCCCGTGCCGACCGGGGTGCGATCGCCGCACGGCTGGTCGAGGCGGGGTTCGGCGGTGCGCAGCCGAACCCCGCCGCCAGCGCGCCGGTCGGCGACGGGGTCGGCGGCATCGTCTCCCTGCTTGCCCTCGACGGCACCCCCCACCAGGACCATCCGCAGCTGACCACCGGGCTCGCCCTCACCGTCACCGTCGTCCAGGCGCTGGGCGATCTGCGGGTGGGCGCGCCGCTGTGGGCCGTCACCCGCGGGGCGGTCACGACGGGCGTGGAGGATCCGGTTACCCAGCCGGAGCAGGCGATGATCTGGGGTCTCGGCCGCACGCTGGCGCTGGAGACGCCGCGGGTCTGGGGTGGCCTCATCGACCTGCCCACCAGCCTCGACGACCAGACGCTGCTGTGGTTCGGCACCGCACTGACCGCCCCCGGCGGCGAGGACCAGTTCGCCCCCCGCCCGCAGGGCCTGCGGGTGCCCCGCCTGCTGCGCATCCCCGAGGGCATCCCCGCGGGCATCCCCGAGACGGACTCCGTGTCGGGGCGGACCGAGGCGCGGACCGAGGCGTGGGCGGGGGCGTGGCGACCCGACGGGACCGTGCTGATCACCGGCGGCACCGGCGCCCTCGGCGCGCATACCGCCCGCCGCCTGGCCCGCGACGGCGCCCGCCGCGTCGTGCTGGCCAGCCGGCGTGGACCTGACAGCCCCGGCGCCCGGGTGCTGCTCGACGAGCTCGCCGCGCTGGGCACCCACGCCACGATCGACGCCTGCGACGTCGCCGACCCCGACCGGCTCGCCGAGCTGCTGCGCCAGCTGGCCGACGCCGGCGAACCGGTCACCGCCGTCGTGCACGCCGCCGGCACCGCCGGCCCGACGATGCCGCTGGCACGGCTGACCCTGGCCGAGTTCGCGGACGTCGTCGCGGGGAAGGTCGCCGGCGCCGGCGCGCTCGACCGTCTGCTCGACGGCCCGGACGGGGCGAAGGTGGCGGCGTTCGTGCTGTTCTCGTCGATCTCGGGGGTCTGGGGTAGCGGCAACCAGGCCGCCTACAGCGCCGGCAACGCCTACCTCGACGCCCTCGCCGCCCGCCGCCGCGCCGAGGGCCGGCCGGCCACCGCGGTGGCCTTCGGCCCGTGGGCCGACGCCGGCCTCGGCGCCGAACCGGCGCTGCGCGACTACCTGACCCGCCGTGGCCTGCGTCCGCTGGCTCCCGAACCGGCCGTCACCGCGCTCACCCGGGCCGTCGCCGCGGGCGAGACGGCGATGACCGTCGTCGACGTCGCCTGGGAGACGTTCCTGCCGTCCATCACCGCGGCCCGGCCCAGCCGCTTCTTCGAGGAACTGCCCGTCGCGGCCCCGCCCGCGGGGCTGCCCGGACAGCCGGCGCCGTCGGCGCGGGTGGGCCAGACCGTCCCGACCGTGCTCGGCCTGCGACCACCGCGGCGCGCCCGGGCGCTGGCCGAACTGGTCCAGGCCGAGGCCGCGGCCATCCTCGGCTACGACACTCCCGAGGAGCTCGACCCGACGCGGCGCTTCCTCGAACTCGGCTTCGACTCACTGGCCTCCGTCGAACTCAGCCGCCGGCTGGCCGCGGTGTCCGGCCTGGCGCTGGCCACCCAGGTCGTGTTCGAGCACCCGACGGTCACCGAGCTTGCCGCCCACCTCGACACCCTCGCCGCCCAAATGACCGCCGCCGCTCATCCGGCCGCCGCTCATCCGGCCGGCGCCGCCCACCCGGCCGGCGCTGCCCCGGGCGCCGCCGCGGCGGCGTCGGGCACGGCCACGACGGGTGGCGCGGTCGAGGTCGGGGTGCGCGGGCTGTACCGGCAGGCCTGCGCGCAGGGCAAGTTCGCCGCCGGCGTCGGCGTGCTGCGCGCCGCCGCCCGGCTGCGTCCGGTGTTCGACACGGCCGCCGAATTCGGCCCGCCCGCGCGGCCGGTGCGCCTGGCCACCGGCCCGGCACCCGTCGCGCTGGTGTGCCTGCCGTCGATGGTGGCCCCGTCCGGGCCGCACAACTTCGCCCGGATCGCGCTGCACCTGCACGGCCTGCGCGACGTCTACGCGCTGCCGCACCCGGGATTCGGCGACGGCGAACTGCTGCCGGCGAACGCCGAGCTCGTCATCGAGATGCACGCCGACACTGTCGCGCGTGCCTTCCCCGTCACGCCCGTCGTCATCGCCGGGTACTCCTCCGGCGGCTGGTTGGCGCACGCGATCGCCTCCGCGCTGGAGGACCGGGGGGTGCACCCCGCGGCCGTGGCGCTGCTCGACACGTGGCTGCCCACCGACCGCATCCCGGAGGAGGACATCCACGAGGAGCTGCGCGGCATCGCCGTCAACGACCAGGCGTTCGCGCTGATGACCGAGGCGCAGATCACCGCGCAGGGCGCCTACCTCGACCTGTTCGAGAACTGGCGGCCGCGTGACGTCGCCGCGCCGGTCATGCTCCTGCGGGCGGCCGAGCGGATGCCCCGGCGCACCGTCGCCGAGGACATCACCGGGCACGGGCAGGCGTGGACGACCGACTGGTCGATGGACCACGACTCCTTCGACGTGGCCGGCGACCACCAGTCGATGATGAACGAGCACGCCGCGTCGACCGCCCGTGACCTGCACCGCTGGCTGGAGCGGCTGGAGGGGGCGAGGTAGCTCGGCCCGGCACCTGCGCGACCTGCTCGGCTGAGGTGGGCGGCGGGGGCCGACGAGCGGTGCGGTGCGGGGACGGCCCTGTCCCCGCACCGCTGCCGCCTCGGGCTGCCGCACCGCACCGCGGCGGCTCTCAGGTCGCCGAGTGCGGGGCCGGCTGGGCGGCGCCGATCGACTGTCCGGCAGCGACGGCGCGGGCGAGGACGCCGATGTCGGCCTGGTCGGTGAACAGCCCGTCGATGCCGGCCCGGAGGTAGGCGACCTGCTCGTCGATGGCCCGGCCGAAGTCGTTCGCGGCGGTGCCGCGGCGGTAGTCCGCCGGCAGGAACGTGTTCTCCGCCCTGAACGTGTACGGGTGCAGGACGAGCCCGGCGGCGTGCGCGTCGGTGACCAGCGACGTCGCCCGGCCCAGCGATCCGTCGGGGTTGCGGGGGATGACCTGCAGCTTGTCGGGGCCGATGCCGGTGGCGTAGGCGGCGATGGCGCGCAGGCCGGCCGGTGTCACGAGGTCGGCGTAGGTCCGCTTGTCCCCGGCGTCGACGAGGTCGAACGGCGCCCCTTCGGCCGACAGCAGCTGCACCACCGACGTGCGCAGCCCGAGCTTGCGCAGCTGGGCGAGGTTCGTCGTCTCGAAGGACTGGACGAACACCGCCGCCTCGCGCCGGTTGAGGCCGTAGCGGTTCAGGGTGTCGACGAGGCGCTGCTCCAGAGGCAGCCCGGCCTTGGCGAAGTAGGTCGGATGCTTGGTCTCCGGGTAGACGCCGATCTCCCGGCCGAGCTCCTTCGACAGCCGGGCCCGCAGATCGAGGACCTCGGTGAACGCCGGGATCTCGAACAGCCCGTCGTAAAGGGTGTTCTCCTGGCGCACCTCGGGCAGCCGCTCCTTGGCGCGCAGCGTCTTCAGCTCGGCCAGGGTGAAGTCCTCGGTGAACCAGCCGGTGGTCGCCACGCCGTCGAGTGACGCCGTCTTCTTCCGGCCGGCGAACTCGGGGTGGTCGGCGACGTTCGTCGTCCCGCCGATCTCCGGTTCGTGCCGGCAGACGAGGACGCCGTCCTTCGTGGGCACCAGGTCGGGCTCCACGAAGTCCGCGCCCAGGCGTGCGGCCAGCTCGTAGGAGGCCAGGGTGTGCTCGGGGCGGTAGCCGGAGGCGCCGCGGTGCCCGATGACCAGCGTCGAACGGCGGCGCTCGCCGCCGGCGGCCGTTCCGGCGGCCGTTCCGGCGGCCAGTGCGGGCCCCGCTGCCGCCACCGACGCGGCGAGCGGAGCGGCGGCAAGTGGTGTTGCAGCGATTGCCGTGAGCACCCGACGGCGGTCCACGAAACCTCCAGCGTGCCGGGCGGCGACTCTCGCCGCTGGCGTCGCTCACCCAGCGAAGCGGGGACAGATTGCAGCACGGAGGACCCGGCCTTGCCCGCCGGGGGCGCCCAGCCGTCGAGTGGATGAACACCGCGCCGGTGGCATGCGGATCCGGGACGCTGCGATGGGAAATGCCAATCCCACCGGCCGGCCCGGCTGCGCCGGGTAGCCCCGGGGGGATCTCGCCCTCGGGCCCCCACAGCACGGAGCATGACGGTCTCCTGTCACTCCGCGCACCAGGTAGGTGTTGATGCGTTCAACCACGGATGACCGGATTCAGCCACGCCGCGAGCGCCGCAATGTCCTCGGTTGTGCGCAGGTTGATCCCACCCTGCCGGCGGATAATCTTCGGCTGGTGGAGTTCGCGGCGCGGATGCTGGCGGACCTGCCGCGCAAGGACCAGCGGACCGCCGAGACGATCACCTCGGGCGACGCCGGACGGGGCTGACCGCCCGCCGGCTCAGTGCCAGTCGCTGATCTGCACGTCCCGCGGCGCTGGCGCGCCCTCGCCGGTCTCCACCAGGGACTTCAGGCTCATCAGGAACGAGCCCCACTTGGTGCTGCAGTGGTGCATGAACTCCACCGGCTCCTTCCAGCCCTGGTGCTTGAACAGCACAATCGTGTAGTCGCCGTCCTGGCGGAGGTCCCAGTCGATCGTCGTCCCGATCCATTCCTCGGGGCCGTCGACCACCCGCCACGCCACCCGCTCGGACGGCCGTAGCTCGATGACCTCCATGTCGAAGCCACCTACCGGGAACCGGAACTCGAGTACGCCGCCGACGTCGCCACTCCCCTTCGTGTCGTCGGTCCACCAGCCGGCGAGGCCCTCGACGGTCGTCAGCGTGTCGTACACCTTCTCTGGTGTCGGGGTCTTGACCCCGATCCTGTGCAGAATGTCCACCATCTCGACTCTCCTTGATCTCGTCAGTTCTGTTGGGTGCGCTGGATCGCCTCGGCGATGCGCCTGATCCGCTGGAGCCGGGCGTCCCACGCCGCCCCGACCGACGACAGCTGGGTCACGGCGCGGGCGAGCTGGGCGTTGTCCACCCGGTACCGCTTCTCCCGGCCCGTCGGCGTCGCCCGGACCAGGCCGGCCCGGTCGAGGACGCCGAGGTGCTTGGCCACTGCCTGCCGGGTGACCGGCAGCTGCTGGCTCAGGGTGGTCGCGGTGCCGTCGCCCTCGATGAGTAGCAGGTCGAGCATGCGGCGCCGGGTCGGGTCCCCGATCGCGGACCAGAGGTCGTCGTCGACCTTCCCGGTCACCGCGGTGTTCATGGCCGCACCTGCAGCGTCGCGACGTAGGGTGCCAGCCGCGGCAGGTAGAAGTCCCAGCCGGTGACGTGCTCCTGGTACTGCTGCTCGAGGACGGCGATCTCCCAGCCCAGCTCGCGGAAGCCGGTCTCGGTCATCCTGAGCAGCGTCCCGGCGCCCGACGGGGTCAGGTCGAAGGTGACCAGCAGCGAGTTGTCCTCCGTCGCGGCCTCGTCGGCCGGGTGCGTCCAGCGGAACGAGAACGTCCGCGGCGGACGCGCGTCGACGACGGTGAACGCCACCACTGTCCCGCCGGCGTCGCGGTCACCGAAGACGATCTCCCCCGGGGATCCGGGCGTCGGTTCGTACCGGGCGTCGTCCGGCCACCACTGCTTGAGGTGGTCGGGACTGCTCACCACCTCGAAGACGACCTCGGGCGACGCCTCAATGTAGATCTCGCGCTCGATGGTTCCGAACTCCATGAAGCCCTCCCGCAACCTTTGGTTGCACATCAGGTTACCCGGAGGTTCGGAGTCGCGCAACCATCAGTTGCACCTCGGAGTCGACCGGACCGCGCAGACGCTGCGCGAGCCGTTCGGGATGCCGGCTGTCGACGAGCACGGTCACGGCGATGACCAGCCGCGCCGCCGAAGGCCTGGACGGCTTGCGGCACGCTCGTCGGCCGATCGACGTCGTGCCACGCGGGTGATGGCCGGCCGGTTCTAGGGCACGTCGCAGGCGCCGCGACGGCGCATGTGGGCCGCCAGTGGCTGGGCCGGTACGGCAAGACCGACAACGGCGTGGTCACCGTGAGCACTCTGTGGGCCGATGACCGTGTCTACTCTCCGCTCGCGGTCGAGCTGGCTCGGCGTGCCCGCCCGGCCGGGGTGGCCTTCCGGGCGGTGGTGGCCGACTGCGCCTACGGCGACCACGACGGGGTGCGTGCCGAGCTGCGCGGGGCGGGGCTGCCGTTCGTCATGGCCCTCACACCGCACCGGGGGACCTGGGCCTACGGCCCCGACGCGCATACCCCGGTGGACGCCGCCCGGCAGCTGACCTGGAACGGTCCGGATGATCCCGGGGACTGGACGGCAGTGACCCGCGCCTTCCGGGACGGGCACACCGCCACCGGGTGGGTGGCCGAGGCTCGGCTGGGCTGGTGGGGGCCGGACGGGAACACCCGGCTGGTGGTGGCCACCACCGACCCGGCCCGCCTCCCCGACGCCAGCACCTGGAGGTTTATGCAGAACTTTCGGTGTGTCGCGCTCACGCGACACACGCCTCGCCCGTTACTCGTTCCCTGCCTCGTGTGCTCACCGAGGTCTGCTATCTGCTGTCACGGGAGAAGGGAACCCGCGCCGAAGCCGCGTTCCTGCGCTCCATCGGGGCCGGACGGATCAGCCTGATCCCGTTGGCCCGGCCGGACATCGAGCGGGTCGTCGAGCTCGTTGAGAAATATGTCGACTTTCCACTCGGCGCGATTGACGCTTCTGTCGTCGCAATCGCCGAATCGCCGAAAGGCTTGGAGTAGATGCCGTGGCGACTCCTGATCGACGGAATTTCTCGATCCTGCGCACCAGGAGCCCCATCGAGTTTCTCCCGTAACTGCGGAATCTCCGCTCCTCCGTACCCGTTGTGCTCCGGCGATCATGATGTTCCGCGGAGTGGCGCCACGCCTTCGGGCGAGTCCTCGGCCCGTGCCGATCCCCGCTCGGATCGTGCCGGCGCGTACCGCCCCGGTGGGCGCGGGGTGATGCCGTGCGCGTGCAGGTAGAGCTCCAGGTGGACGACGTGATCGCCGATCGACCGGTAGGCGAGGTAGCCGTCGGGACGGACGAGGATGGCCTCGCCGACCGCGGCGCCGTAGCGCGCCCGCGCCCGCCCCGCCGGGTCGACGACGGTGCCGTCGCGGAGAGTGGTCGTCTCGCCACCGGAGTTCGGCTCCCGGTCGGTGTCCGCCTCGTCGGGGTTGGGCTCGGCATCGGTAGTCGCAACAACCCGGACGGTGACGAGGTCGCCGAAACGGGCGTGGATCCGGGCGGCGTCGTCGCGCAGTCGGCGGGCCGCGGCCGGGTCGCCGCCGGCGAACAGCAGCAGCGAGAACCAGGGGGTCCGGGTCGCCTGGCGCAGCGTCGGGCCGCCCGGGGTGGCGAGCGCGGCGTCCGGTGCGAGCGCCCCCGGGCCCGGGACGCCGCGCCGGCGGCCGCGGTGGCCCGGCGCGCTCTCGGTGAGGGGGCTGTCGGGGTAGCCGAGCCCGAGCTGGCTGAACACGCCCGCCGCCCACCGGCCCAGCGGCGGGCTGGCAGCGATCAGGCGCAGGGCGAGGCCACGTGCCTGCCGGGCGGCCGGGTGCTGCGCGGTGACCGCGTGGGTCGCCCGGGCCGTGCCGGTCAGCAGCCGGTCGGCGACCGGCTCCCGCTCGGCGGCGTAGGTGTCGAGCAGGGCTGTGTCGGCCTGCCCGAGGGCGACCAGCGCGAGGCGCCAGCCCAGGGCGTAGGCGTCCTGCAGGCCGGTGTTCATGCCCTGCCCGCCGACGGGGCTGTGCGAGTGCGCCGCGTCGCCCGCGAGCAGCACCCGCCCGCGTCGCACCGTCGCCGCCCGACGCTGGTGGATGCGGAACGTGCTCGTCCAGATCGCCTCGGCCAGCCGTGGCGGATCGGGCAGCCGCTCGTCGAGCAGCCGTTGCAACGATGCCAGGTCGGGATCGGCGGGGCGGTCGCCGGGATTGTCGTCGGGGTGGGCGTCGGTGGTGTCGGCGATGAAACGCCAGCGACGGTCGCCGGGCATCGGGAAGGCGGCGACGAGCCCGGTGGGGGAGAAGGTCACCTGGACGTGGGCGCGTTCGCGGGCCCAGTCGGTCACGACGTCGCCGAGGGCGAAGGTCTCGGGCAGGTCGTAGCCGTGTGCGGCGATGCCGGCGGTGCGTCCAACCTGGCTGTGCGCGCCGTCGCAGCCGACCAGCCAGTCGGCGAGGACGGTCCGCGTCGAGCCGTCCGCGTGCCGCAGCAGCGCGACGACGTGGTCGTCCTCCTGCCGGACCTGCACGCACTCGACGCCCGTCTCCACCCGCACCCCGATGCCGGTGGCGTGCGTGCGCAGCAGATCCTCCGTCTCCGGTTGCGGCAGCGACAGCGTGAACGGGAAGGGGCTCGGCACCCGGTCGATGGGTAGCCGCACGACGGTCCCCGCC
>NZ_JAMPTM010000151.1 GCF_025403375.1 Frankia gtarii | reverse complement strand
GGGCGGTGTTGTCGAGTCGGGGTAATCAGGCGTTGGATGCCGCGGCTGGCCGGCAGGTTTCCGAGGACGTGTGGGTGGACCGCCGAGGCCAGATTCCCCGGGTCAGGGACATCGCCGATCCGGTGTTCGTCGGGGTGCATCGCGCGGCGCGGATGTCCTCGTCGGCGGGCAGTATGCCGACGTTCGTGCGACGTGATCGTAGTGACGCGTTGGAGGCGGCGCTCCGCCGCGGTGGTTTCGTCCTGGTGGTGGGGGACTCGACGGCAGGGAAGACGAGAGCCGCGTTCGAGGCGATGCGGGCATGCCTTCCCGATCATGCGTTCGTCTTCCCTGAACGCCGGCGTACGTCCATCCGCGGGGCGCTGGCTGCCGCGCGTGAGGAACGGCGGTTCGTCCTATGGCTGGATGATCTGGAGCGTTACCTGGGCCCGGGCGGGCTGTCGGTCCATCAGTTGGCCGAGTTTCTCGACCAGCCTGGTGGCCGGGCGGACGGGGTGGTGCTGGCGACGATGCGGGCTCAGGAGCACGCCCATTTTCGCGGGCGACCCGATGCTCCTGGGGAACGTGGCGGCGGTGAGGACGCGGTCGCGGGCCGGGAGGTTCTAGATCTTGCGACTGAGATCCGTCTGGCCCGCACGTGGACGTCCGTGGAACTCGTTCGCGCCGAGCAGCTTCGGGATGATCCAGAGATCGCCTCGGCGCTGGAGCACACCGACCGGTATGGCCTCGCGGAATACCTGGCGGCCGGGCCGGACCTGCTCAACCGGTGGCTGAACGGCTGGGCACCGGGCGAGCATCCGCGTGGTGCCGCGCTCGTGGCGGCGGCGGTGGATGCCGGACGGGCGGGCTGCCGGGCCGGAGTCCCGCTCGCGGTGCTGCAGGAGCTCCACGAGGGCTACCTGGCGGAGCGTGGCGGTGAACGGCTGCGCCCGGAGCCCTGGGAGCAGGCCGTCACCTGGGCGATGGAGACGATCCTGGCCACCGCGAGCCTGATCGCCCGCGACGGCACCGACCGCTACAGCGGGTTCGACTACCTCCTGGATGCGGTGGACCTCGACCCGCAGGCGGGTCGTGTCCCAGACGCCACGTGGACGACGCTGCTGCGTTGGGCCAGTCCCGAGGACGCGGCGAGCATCGGATGGGCCGCCTGGGGACGGGGACACCCCACCCAGGCGGCCACCGCCTTCCGCCAAGCATGCGACGGCGGCTACCTGCCCGCCGCGGCTGGCCTCGCTCACTGCCTGGGCTACTTGCTCCAGGAAAACGAGGCCGTCGACGTCCTGCGCGCAGCTGTCGAGGAGGCACAGCGCGACCCGACCCGGCTCGACCCTGCCGAGCTCTACAACCTGCGCAACGATTTTGCCTGGTGGGTAGGGAACGCCGGTCATATCGACGAGGCGCTTCGGCTTGCCGAACAGGAAGCCGCCGACACATCCGAGCTCTTCGGGTCGGTCCACCGGATCACCCTGGACAGCCGGCTCGTCCTGGCCCGTTGGGTCGGAAAGGCCGGCGACCCCCAGCGCGCGCTGCGGATCGCCCGCGACGTCGGCGCCGACTACCAGCGCGAGTTCGGCGACGACGACCCCATGAGCGCCTCCAGCCGCTTCGAGATAGCGATCTGGACCGATGCCGCCGGCGACAGGACCGGCGCGATACGACTCCTGCGGGACCTCGAGGCGGACTCCGCCCACAGATGGGGCGACCACGACAGGCTGACCATCGATGCCCGCAGCAACCTCGCCGCTCTGTATGCGGCACAGGGCGACGCCGCGACAGCGCTTCTCCTCGCCGAACAGGTCGCCGCCCACACGTCCGCAGCATTCGGCGACCGCCATCCCCAAACCCTGATGGCCCGCCTCGCCGTCGCCCGGCATACCGGCGATACCGGCCAGTCCGCCGCGGCACTGCGCATCGCCCAGGGGGCCGCCTCCATCGCGCACACCGACCTGGGAAACAGCCACCTCATCGCGCTCTCCAGCCGCTTTGAGATCGCTATCTGGACTGCCGAAACCGGCGACCCCGCCCGTGCCGTCGAGCTCTGGCAGATGCTCATCGCCGACGCCACCCGCCTGCTCGGACCCACCCACGGCCTGGTCCGAGACAGCGAGGCGAACCTCACCGAACTCCGCGAACAATCGGACGGCGGCGCGCCACCGGCATAATCGCCACGGTCTTGCCGTAGTGGCCGGCGATACGGGAGTTCCTGTGCACGGGCTCGCTGCCCGTCCGCACAGGGCCCGGCCTACGGAGGCGCGTGCGCCAGCCCCGGGGGCAGCCGAGCGGCAGAGAAGATCAGGATGTCAGGCAGATGCGGACCTCTGCGATGGCCTGCGCGGTGTTGTGGAAGAGCACGGCCTGCCAACCAGCTGCCCGGGCAGCCTCGACGGCTTCGGGGGCGTCGTCCAGGAACACCATGTCCCGCGGTGCGGCCGCCAATCGTTCGCAGGTGAGGGCGTAGATTCGCTGGTCGGGTTTGGCCAGTCCGACTTCATGGGAGTAGACGATCAGGTCGGTGATGTCCTCGAACCCGTAGCGTTCCTGCTCGCGCTCCCGGGCGCCGACGAAGCTGTTACTCAGGATCCCGGTCCGGTAGCGCGGCCGGAGTGCGCGGAACCACTCGAACAGCTCGACGTTCAACGTGCCCAGATACTCGTCCCACATCTGGGTCCAGAACCTGTCCAACTGATCCTGGGAAACGTCCAATCGCGTGCTGGTTGCGGCAACAACCTCGGCTTCGGAGATCGTCCCCAGCGAGCCGGCGCGGAAAACATCGGCCATCCGCCCGGCGACAGCACCTGCCGGCAGATTGGCCTCCTGCTCCCATCGTTGCAGCCAACCCGTCGGCGGCGCCACTTCGAGCACTCCACCTATGTCGAGGACGACGCAACGGGCAGTCATTGGTCCGCTCACCTCTCCCGCGGTCTCACGAGGTGTCAGGGTCTGATCACCCCTGGGTAGCGCTGTCGATGCTCGTCTCCACCGACATGCTCCGCTGGCACTCCGTGGGTGGGCAGAGGTTGCGCATCCGGGCAGCGGTGGGTTTAGGGCCGACCGGGCGCACCGGAGCGTGGCTGCTGCCCGTCGACCCCGACGCCTCCGCAGGGACCTGCGCGGCGCCCCGCGCGTGGCGACCAGGGTCGACCTTGCGTTGTCGTCGCCGACTCCCCGACGGCCGGGCGGACCGCCATGGCGCCACCGTGACCTCCATGGGGGCTGCAGGCATCGCTCCAATGCGGGGCATCGAGCACGCCGCGGGTGGCGAGAAGCTGGAACCCCAGGTCGAGACGTTCACCGATCTCGTCGCCGTGCCGCCGGGCCTATCGCTCCGGCGACGCCGTGGGCTGCTTGGAGATGGGAGGGGTCCCGCTTCAGCTGCGCAGGTGGGACAGTGCCGCTGCCTGTGCGGCCGGGTCGGCGAGGGTTTTGTGGTTGCAGGCCAGGGGGTGGAGGGCGGTGCGGGCGGCGATGTCCGGGTCCGGGTGCAGCGTGCCGCGTAGCACGGCCGTGAACCAGCCCAGCAGGAGGCCGCGGTCGTACTCGGCGGTGGATATCCGGGCTGTGGAGTCGTTGAGGGACCAGCTCGCTGTCGAGGACAGTCGTAGCCAGCGGCGTACTTCCCGTCCCAGTGGCGATGTCGCGGGCACGGTGGGGAATCGTCCGGCGGCGGCGTCGGCGAGCGCATCGGTGAGTCCTGGGGTGTCGGCGAGGTCGAGCAGGTCGGCGATGCGCTGCGTTTCCGCGATGGCGGTGGCGCGTTTGGCGGTCGGGGTCGCGGCGGTGACGGCCTGGTCGAGGGTGTTCCAGTAGGGGCTGCGTGAGGTCGGATCGGCGTGCAGGGCGTTGCCTTGCGGTGGGGTGCCGGTGAACCATGGGTCGAATTCCGCGGCGAGCATCGGGCCGGTCAGGGTTTTCCGTGACGGCGTGATGCCGGTGATGAGGCTGGCGAGCAGGATCGCGCGGGCGACTGGTTCGTCGGGCCTGTCAGTGTCGTCGTTGGGGTCGACGGGGAAGAGCAGCAGACGGTGCACCTTCGGTTACCGGTCTCGCCTTGGACGGCGTGGCTGCGAGCGAATTCGAAGCCGGTTTCTCAGCTCAAGTCAGCACTTGTGAATAAGGCTCGGTCTGGATCGCGAAGAAAATCGTTGCCTTGCGGAGGATTTCACGTTCCTCGCGGAGCTGCCGGTTCTCCTTCCGGAGCCGTTTCAACTCCTCACGTTCCGCGATGTTCAGCCCGTCGGCCCGCGCGTCTTCCTTCTGGTCGGCCTGGCGCACTCAGTTACGGATCGACGGCCCCGACGGGCCGTATTCCTTGACCAACGCCTCGGGCGGGCGGCCAGCCCGGACAAGCTCCATCATCTGCCGGCGGAACTCCTCCGTGTAATGCGGTTGTGATCTCGACACCTGTACTCCTCCCTGGGACCATTATCCCAAAGAGCCCAGGTGTGAACAGAATTGGGTCAACTTCACCGTCTGTGCGGTCCGGTGGTCAGCTGAGGGCGGTTTCGGGTGCACTCTTGATGAGACCTCATGCGAGCCTCGGCGGACATTCCGTGAACACGGCGTTTCCAGGGATGGTCTGATGACAGACTGTTACAGTGCGCTGTCGCGCTGCACTCGTCCCCGCCGAGCCGCCAGGAGGAAACTCGATGTTCTCGCTGCCTCGCCCCCCGCTGAGCCGCCAGCTGGCAAGGACCGTCGGACGGCTCGGGCTAAGGCCGCCGGTACTCCCTTCGGCGATCAGCCGGTTCCTGCCGAACATAGTCGAGCCGTTGGGCAAGGTACCGGTCGTGCGACGCTGGCTGAGCCAGTTGTTCATCAACTACTACGGCTACGCAGCCGCTCCCCGTCCGCTTGCTCTGACGCTTGGTAGTGACTACACGACCTGGCGGACGCTCACCGATCGCACCTACTCCGGGCGCCACCTCCCTCCGGCCACCCGGCAGCAGCAGGCGAAATGGCCCGCCGAGGCCGATGTCGTCGCGCTGTTCCGGCGAGATCGGGAAATCAAGTCGACAGACACCAGCGTGATGTTCATGTTCTTCGCGCAGTGGTTCACCGATAGTTTCCTGCGCACCAGCCGTGACGACTACCGGAGGAACACGTCGAACCACGAGATCGACCTGTGTCAGATCTACGGCCTTACCGAGGACAAGACGTCGCTGCTGCGCTCCGGCAGCGGCGGCCAGCTGAAGCATCAGTACATTGACGGCAAACAGTTCCCGGTCTTCCTTTTCGAGCGTCGGCAGCCGGGTGCGTCGCTCGTCGTCAAGTCGGAGTTCCAGGGCCTGCACGATGAGGAGTTCCTGATCGGGACGATCCTCGACGGTGTCTCGGAGAAACACAAGGACACGGTGTTCGCGGTCGGCCTCGAGCACGGTAACTCGACAATAGGTCAGACGATGATGAACGTCGTCTTTTTCCGCGAGCACAACCGGATCGCGGGCGTGCTGGAGGCAGAATACCCCGAGTGGGATGACGCCCGCCTGTTCGATACCACTCGTAACGTGATGATCGTCCTGACCCTGAAGCTCGTGGTCGAACAGTACATCAAGCACATCGGGCCATTCGACTTCCCGATCGAAGCGGTCCCGTTCCTCGCGGACGGTGAGCTCTGGAACCGCTCGAACTGGAGTGCCGTCGAGTTCAACCTGCTTTACCGCTGGCATCAGCTTGTACCGGATGTGATCGGCAGCGGGCCAGATCGCCTGGAACCAGGCGAGTTCCGTAACAACAACCCCTTGGTGCTCGACCGTGGAGTCGAGGGGCTGATGGCGCTGTGCTCTCGGGAGCGTGCGGGTAAGATCGGGCTCGGTAACACGCCGAGTTTCCTCGTTGATGGGTCCCGACCCGGATACCCCTCCATCGAGGAGCGGACAGTAGCGCTGATGCGCAAGGCTCGGCTGCGTTCCTACAACGAGTACCGGGAGGCGTTCGGCTTGCGGCGGCTGTCGGGTTTCGACCAGCTGACGAGCGATCCGCAGTTGCGCCGCCGTATCGAGAAGCTCTATACGCACATCGACGATCTGGAGTGGTACGTGGGGATCTTCGCGGAGGACTACCCCGACTACCTCATGATGGGCGAGCTGCTGACGACCATGGTGGCGCACGACGCGTTCACTCAGGCTCTCACGAACCCGCTACTGGCGCGCAACATCTTCAACGAGGCTACGTTCTCGCCCGCCGGCCTAAAGATCATCGGTGAAACGCACTCACTCGGGCAGATTGTCGCCCGCAATGCCACGCCATCGGACGAGGTCGTGGTCGAATTCAGATGTTAGCGCGCCAGCGAAAGCAGGCCCCGCGGCCGATGAGGGTTGCAGGCTTGCCGTCAGGTTTTCGCGTGTGGGGTGCCAGAACTGTGTTACCGGCATTGATCTGCACTCTTACGCGGCCCGCTCGTATTCGTTGATGAGGCCGCTGAGGACAAGTTGGCGTCTGATTCGTTCCTGCGAGGGGTCTGTTGCATCGGTGAGGTTCGTGGTCTCGGCGACTCCTACCCTTACCCTGCATGATCGATTCATGTGTCGGCGTGCCGTCCAGCCACCGGTTCCGGTCTCGGAGTTCGTCGGGTTCCGGTTCCCACCCAAGGTGATCGTCTTGGCCGTACCTACGTCAGGGTCGCCGGCCGGTGGACCTACCTGTACCGGGCGATCGACCAGGTCGGGCAGGTCATCGACGTCCTCGCCGCCGAACGGCGTGACCTGGCCACGGCCCGACGGTTCTTCACCCGAGCCCTGTCCCACAGCCGGAAACCGGCCGAGGTGACCACCGACCGGGCACCCGCCTATCCCCGTGTCCTCGAGGAACAACTGCCCACCGCCTGCCACGTCGACGTCGCCCGAGCGAACAACCGGATCGAATCCGACCACAGCCGGCTCAAAGCCCGGCTCCGCCCGATGCGCGGACTGAAACGCCTGCGCTCAGCCCAGACGATCAGCTCCGGACATGCGCTGATCCAGAACATCCGCCGCGGACACCACGAACTCGGCACTGACACCGACCCACGACTCCGACTGACGACCGCGTTCGCCGAGCTCACCCTCGCGATCTGATCACCGGCTCGGCAGGAACAGCCATGCCTAACCACCCACAATGCAACAGACCCCCTTTCTGGGCTCGGCGTTGGAGCACGGGGCGGGGGAGAGGATGCAGGGCCTTTTCCTCGAGGGGTACTTCTTTTCGAACGTGCTGTACGGGTCTGAAGTTTCGCCATTGGGAGTGTGCTGAATCGACTCATCCAAGATTTTCGTAGCCGGTGATCGTCGGCGCTGACGAGGCGTGACTTCGCGCTCGTGCGGCGGGGTGCTGGGGCATGGCCGACGAGGTGTTGGTCGTGCTGCTTGCTCGACTCAGGCCCGTGGTCGTCGAGTCGGTCGCGGTCGTCGACGGCGTGTTGGTCATCACCGCCCGTACCCGGGGCGGTGATGCTAGAGACGTGTCGCAGTCCGGATGAGGTCGGCGACGGCTCTGGACCGGCTGTGCGGTGGCCAGGCGATCACGGTGGTGACTGTCGGCGCGTCCAGCACGGGCACGGCGGCGAGGTCCCCGTGCAGTTGGGCTCGGCACGACTCCGGTGAGATCGTGCAAGCGCGGCCGAGCGCGATCAGCTGCAGTAACTGCGCGTGGTCGCGGACCTGCGGGCCGGGGCCGGGCGGGTAGACGCCGTCGGGGTCGGGCCAGCGTGGCAGGGGCAGGCCTGGCAGCGCGGTGATGTCGGCCATGTGCACGTGGGCCCGGACGGTGAGCGGATGCCCGGCCGGCAGGACCACAACCTGGCTCTCCGTGCTGAGCTCCGCGGTGTGGAACCCGGCCGTCGAGTCGAACGGCCGGTGCAGTAGCGCCACGTCGGCCCGGCCCTCGCGCAGGAGTCGTTCCTGCTCGGCCGGGCCGCACAGGGTGACGTCGACGGGGACCGCGCCGGGTTCGGCGGCGTAGGCGTCGAGCAGTTTCGCCAGCAGTTCGCTGGACGCGCCGGCTTTCGTGGCCAGGACCAGGCCGGGACGGCCGGTCGCGGCGAGGGCGGCGCGGCGGGTCCGGCGGTCGGCGGCGTCGACCGCGTCGAGGGCCGCCCGGCCCTCGGCCAGCAGCACCGAGCCGGCCTCGGTCAGCGTGACGGTGCGGCTGGTCCGGTCCAGGAGTGCTGCCCCGAGCCGGCGTTCGAGCTGCTGGATCGCCCGTGACAAAGGCGGCTGTGCGATCCCGAGCCGCTGCGCGGCGCGCCCGAAGTGCAGCTCTTCAGCGACAGCGACGAAGTATCGCAGTTCCCGGGTCTCCACGCAGCCACGCTATCCCGGGATCGATACCTGGGCGGTATCGTTGGCCACCTGATCGGTGTTGGACCCCTCGCCAGGGTCCGGGTCAGCATTGACCCCATGAGTGAACCGACGATTGCGCTGGTCACCGGCGCGAACAAGGGAATCGGGTACGAGATCGCCGCGGGCCTGGGTGCCCTCGGCTGGAGCGTCGGCGTCGGCGCCCGCGACGATCAGCGCCGGGAGGCCGCGGTGGAGAAGCTGCGCGCGGCCGGCGTTGACGCGTTCGGTGTACCGCTGGACGTGACCGACGACGCGAGCGCGACCGCCGCCGCACGGCTGATCGAGGAGCAGGCCGGGCGCCTCGACGTGCTCGTCAACAACGCCGGCATCACTGGTGGTATGCCGCAGGAGCCCACCCGGGTCGATTTGGCCACCATCCGGACGGTCGTGGAGACCAACGTGATCGGCGTCATTCGCGTCACCAACGCGATGATGCCGCTGCTGCGCCGCTCTGCCTCGCCGCGGATCGTGAACATGTCCAGCAGTGTCGGCTCCCTTACCCGGCAGTCAGGAACCGCTGGTGAGCAGACGACGGGTCCGGTGGCCGTGGCGTACGCGCCGTCGAAGACGTTCCTGAACGCCGTCACCCTCCAGTACGCCCGGGAGCTGAGCGGTACGAACATCCTGATCAACGCCGGCTGCCCCGGCTTCGTCGCGACCGACCTCAACGGCTTCCGCGGCGTGCGCACCCCCGAACAGGGCGCGGCGATCGCCATCAAACTCGCGACCCTGCCCGACGACGGCCCGACCGGCACGTTCTTCGAGGACGCTGGCGTAGTGCCCTGGTGATGTGCACGCCGGAGGAACACTCGGGTCGGCGAAGCCGAAACCGGGCGTTCCCGCCCGCATCCCCGCCGTCGGCCTTGTGAACCGGCGGCATGCCCCTGAAGAGGATCAACATCATGAGCGAGTCGACTCCGAATGACGTCGTCAGCGCGCCCACTGCTGTCCTCTCGTTCAGTCCGGTGGTGCTGTCGGCTCCGAGCCGAGCCGTGGACCTGCAGGTCAAGGTTTCCGCGCCCGCGACGGGAACCGAGCTGCCGATCATCCTGCTCTCGCACGGCCATGGCAGGTCGAACCACCTCTCCTCGCTGAACGGTTACGCCCCGCTCGCCGACTTCTGGGCAGCGCACGGCTTCGTCATGATCCAGCCCACCCATCTGAGCTCGAAGACGCTGGCCCGCAGCGTGGATCCCGACGATCCCGAGGCGCCGCTGTTCTGGCGCACACGGGCTCAGGACATGACGCGGATCCTCGACCAGCTCGACGTGATCGAAGCCACCGTCCCGCAGCTGCAGGGGCGCCTGGACCGCAGCAAGGTTGCCGTAGTCGGGCACTCGTTGGGCGGGCAGACCGCGAGCATGCTGCTGGGCGCGCGGCTGACCGATCCCCAGGACGGAACGGAAGTGAACCTGGCCGATCCCCGGATCAAGGCGGGGGTGCTGCTCGCCGCGCCCGGCCGAGGCGGCGATGCCCTCAGCGAGGCCGCGGCCAAGAACTTTCCGTTCTTCTCGACCATGGACTTCTCCGCGATGGCCGCACCTGCGCTCGTGGTCGCCGGCGATAAGGACGTCTCGCCTCATCTGACGGTTCAAGGCTGGGAATGGCACGCTGACCCTTATCACCTCGCTCCCGGCCCCAAGTCCCTGCTCACCCTGTTCGACGCAGGGCACATGCTCGGCGGGATCTCCGGATATGACGCCGCCGAGACCACGGACGAGAACCCCGAGCGGGTGACCGCAATCCAGCAGCTGACCTGGGCCTACCTGCGCACCGAGCTCTATCCCGCAGATTCTGCCTGGCAGGCAGCGTGTGACGCGCTGACCGCCGGAGACAACTCGCTCGGCCGGGTCGAATCCAAGTAGGCCCCACGAAACCCATCCGCCCGTCGGACCAGCAGCATGAAAACGATGCTCTTCCCCAAAATGGTCATTGCGCGGGCCGTCTTGAGCTGCTGGACATGGCAGGTAAAGGCGCCGCGGCTCAAAGCGAGTCCTCCAGCGAGCATGCTCATGAACAGTCCTGCCAAGACCTGGCCCAGGTAGGCGGAGATCCCCGAAATCCGGGTGGGTTAGCCCCATGCGGGCGCGCAGGTTTCTGTTGACGACCTGCTGGTTGAACGTGGCTGCCGCGAGCAGCACCGTGCAGACGCCGCCCCGGGCATCGTCCGGTATGGGTGTCCTGTCAGTCAGTGCGGTTCGGCATCGAATTAATACATCTATCGCTCATGTTATCTGGGCCCAAACTGTCAGGAGACAGTTGTGCACATCGCGATCATCGGCAAGGGGAAAGTGGGCTCTGCGCTGGGAGCACGGCTCGCGTCCGCCGGCCACGAGGTGGCCTACGGCTCACGTACCCCCGAGGACCGCACCGGGTCGGTCAGTCAGACGGATGCCGTCCAGGGCGCCGAGCTGGTCATCATCGCCATCCCTGGCACTGCTGTCCTTTCTACGTTGGAGGGGATCGGGGAGGATGTCCTCGCCGATCGGATCGTGCTGGACGTGTCGGCCGCCTTCACGCCGGACATGGCGCTGGCCTACCCCAACGACAGCGTCGCCCGGCGGGTGCAGACGCGCTTCCCCCGGGCCCGGGTCGTCAAGTCCCTGAACACCATGAACGTCTCGATCATGGTGGACCCGCTGGCCTCGCTCTCGCAGGCAACGGTGTTCGTCAGCGGTGAGAACCAGGACGCCAAGGCGGCCGTCAAGGAGTTGCTGGCCGACCTGGGCTGGACCACGGAGAGCATCCTCGACCTCGGGGGCGTGGCCAGTGCGACAGCCACCGAGCACGCCGCGCCGTTGTTCTTCGCGACCTACATGGCCTTGCAGACGATGCGGTTCAACATCGCCATCACGCGCTGACAGCAGTCGCGTCGGGCGGTACCGCCCGCTACCCAGTGAGTCCCCGCCGTAGCCACGATCCGGTGAAGCGCAGCCTGGAGCCCAACCCGTGGGCGACGCAGCGCCACCAGCAGCGATTATCCCTCAGCGCCGAGTCGCTCGTCAGGAAAGCATCACTCGGCGAGGCCCACCGTCGGGACGCACTCGGCACGGCTCTGACGCTGGGACGAAGGTCAAAGACCGAAACGAAAGGACTGATGCTGCATGCCGCAAACACCCCGGCCCAGCTTCGGGATCATGACCGCCCCGATGCAGATCGGCTACCACGACATCCTGCGGGTTTGGCGCGAGGCGGACGAGATCGCCGAGATCGAGCACGCGTGGCTGTTCGACCACCTCATGCCGATCGGCGGCGACCCGGACGGGTCGTCCTACGAAGGCTGGACCCTGCTCTCGGCCCTCGCCGCCCAGACCCGGCGACTGCGCCTCGGCCTGCTCGTTACCAGCAACCGCATCCGCCCACCCGCGATGCTGGCCAAGATCGCCACGACTGTCGACACCGTCTCCGGTGGACGTCTCGACTTCGGCATCGGCGCCGGCTCACGACCGGACCAGCCCTTGGCTCGGCGGGAGTACGAGGCGCACGGCCTGCCCTTCCATGACGCCGCTCACGCCGTGGGCAGCCTCGCCGAGGCGTGCACGGTTATCCGGCGGTTGTGGACCGAGCCCGAACCCTTCGACTTCCACGGCACCTACCACCGTCTCACCGATGCGTTCGGCAATCCGAAGCCTGTCCAGCGTCCCCACCCGCCGATCCTCATCGGCGGCCGTTCGGCCGCCGTGCTGCGCATCGCTGCCGAGCACGCTGACCTGTGGAACATCCCGGGCGGCGACATCGACGACGTCGTCAGCCGCAGCGCGCTGCTGGACCGCTACTGCGCCGAGATCGGGCGCGACCCTGCCGCCATCACCCGCTCGATCCACCTGCCGGTCTCCTACGACCAGCCCGGCACGACCCGGGACGCAGTCGGCAAGGCGATCGACGCAGGCTTCCAGCACGTCGTTCTCGGCCTGCCGGCGCCCTACCCCGCCGGTGCCGCCCAGTGGGTCGCCGACGAACTCATCACCACGCGGATCTAAGACACCAGGCGAAGCACAGAACTGACCGGGGTGGGCCTTGATGCCGGTGACCGTACCGTCGTCCCTGCTGATCGTTCTGGAGGTCCTGCGGCCGTGCTTCACCGCGCCCTCGTTCGCGACGATGGCGGCGCTGGTCACCGTAGCGGTGGACGACGACGATACCCTCATCCACCGCTACGGCAGACACGTCCATGGCGCGAAGTACCAGCACGACGGCTCCGCCAAGGGACGCGACGGCATCGGGCGCGGCAACTGCTTCGTGATCGTCGGCACCGTGGTGGCGGTGCCGTTCATGGCCCGCCGGGTCTGCCTGCCGGTCCTGTTCCGCCTGCACATCCCCAGGACCAGTACCTCCAAGACCGAGCAGGCCCGCGCCATGGTCGACCTCCTCGCCCAGACGCTGCCCGGACGCACGATCCACGTGGTGGGCGACGCTCTGTACCGCGGGCCCGCTTGGCGCGGCCTTCCCCAACGGGTCACCTTCACCACCCGGCTTGCCGCCAACGCGGTCCTGTACGCACCCGAACCGCCGCGCACCGGCAAGCGCGGACACCCCCGCCTGGAAGGGCGAACGTCTGGGCACCGCCACCGAGATGGCCGCCACCGCGACGTGGACCCGTACCAGGGTGACCCGCTACGGGGTGACCGAGGCCGTGGACCTCGCGGTGATCACCTGTCTGTGGTGGGGCAGCCTGCACCGCACCCCTGTCCGTGTGGTCCTGGTCCGCGACCTGGACGAGGCCCGGCCCTACACCCTGGCCCTGGCCACCACCGACCTCACCACCCGCCGCCACGAAGCCCCCTGGTACCGCCACAAGCGCCACGTCTCCATCCAGGACATGATCGCCGCGTTCCGGCGCACCCGGATAACCGATATCACCGCAGCCCAGGACACATTCACCCTATTCGGCCCCAGTCACCCGACCAGCCAACCTATCGCCGCGTAATGGCGAAACTTCAGGTGGTTTACAGGCCGCAGGGATGGGCGGTGACCCCGAGGGCGTGGACGGTGCGAGAGCCGACCTTCAGGGCGAAGAAGTAGAACAGGCGCCGCAGCGTCATGGCGCAGTCCACGTGGAAGAAGTCGACGGCCAGCATGGTCGATGCCTGGGTGCGTAGGAACTGCCGCCATGTGGTGTCGGTCTGGCGTTTCGGTGCTGGGAGCAGCCCGAGGGTCTTCAGGATCCGGCGGATGGTGGAGGCGCTGACCTGGTGGCCGAGTTTGAGGAGTTCGCCTTGGATCCGCTGGTAGCCCCATGTCGTGTTCTCGGTCGCGAGCCGTTCGATAGGACGGTCCCCGGGGGTGATCAGTCGGTGGGCTCACAACGTTCTGGGCAGGAGTCGGATCAGTGCGGCGAGGACCGCCCGGTCTGCCCAGTCCCATCGGGGCTTGGGCTGGGTGCGGCGCAGCACCGCGACCTCGTGCCGCAGCACGAGCAGCTCGATGTCCTTCGACGCCGACGAACGGCCGAGGAGGACCAGCCACCCGGACACCCGAACGAAGATCAGGTAGAGCAGGCGTTCCCGCCAGCGAGCACGACCGCAGGAAGTCGGTCACCGTGCCCGTCCTCTGGTTCGCCGTGCCGTTGCCGCATGTCAACGTGCAGGTCCGAACGACTGCGAGCTGCCACCCAAATGGCGCAGGCCAGGACCAGTACTTCGTATGCCACTGCCAGACGCGAGCCAGCCGTCTCGGCCGGGCGCGGTCGCCTGGCCCCGGCAGGGCTTGTCAGCGATATCCACGGACAAACCGTCCCTGAATCCGGATGCGGTAATCCGGCAGGCTGAAGAAGCCAGCGGAAATCACCGCAGCAGGCTGAGGAGAGGCGCTGACAGAGATGCCCAGGACCAACTACGAGATCCCCGACCAGGCCGGGAAGCTGGCCGTCGTCACCGGCGCGAGCGACGGGCTGGGGCTGCAGATCGCCACCAGGCTCGCCGCGGCCGGAGCCGACCTGGTGCTGCCGGTCCGCAACCCGGGCAAGGGAGCGGCCGCGGTCGAGCGCATCCGCGCCGCCGCGCCGCGTGCCCAGGTTGCCACGATGGACCTCGACCTCGCGTCCCTGGAGTCGGTCGGTGCGTGCACCGACAGACTCCTCGCAGACGGACGACCGGTCGACATCCTGATCAACAACGCCGGGGTGATGACCCCGCCGACGCGCCACGAGACCCGGGACGGGTTCGAGCTGCAGTTCGGAACCAACTTCCTGGGCCACTTCGCACTGACCTCCCGCATCCTCCCGTTGCTGCGCGAAGGATCCGCGCAGGTGACGACACTGTCCGCACTCGCTGCCCGCTCCGGCTCCTTCCAGTGGGAGGACCTGCAGTACCAGCACAAGTACGAGGCGATGAAGGCCTACGGCCAGTCCAAACTGGCCGAGATGCTGTTCGCGCTGGAGCTGGACCGGCGCAGCCGTGCGGCCGGCTGGGGCATCGCGTCGAACACGGCGCACCCGGGCCTGACGGTGACCAACCTGCAGACCTCGGGCTGGAACCTGGGCAGCGCCAAGACGAGCATGCGCACCCGGGTGTTCCGTACGGCCCCGACGCTCATGCCGTTCCTGGTGCAGCGGCCCGAGAGCGGTGCGCTGCCGGCGCTGTACGCGGCGACCAGCCCCGACGCGCGGGGCGGGCTGTTCTACGGCCCCGACGGCTTCGCCCACCTGACCGGCGGACCGGCGGAGCAGAAGCTCTACCGCACTGCCGAGGACCGTGAGGCGGCGAGCCGGATCTGGGCCGAGGGCGAGAAGCTGGCCAAGGTCGCCTTCCCGGCAGTCCCCGCGGCGCGCTGAGATGGACCGCAACCAACTCGCCGGCTTCCTGCGCACCCGCCGGGAAGCGCTGCAGCCCGAGGACGTGGGGCTGCCCCGAGGGCAGCGCCGGCGCACCAGCGGGCTGCGCCGCGAGGAGGTCGCGGCACTGTGCGGCATGTCGGCCGACTACTACAGCCGCATCGAGCAGCAGCGCGGCCCGCGCCCCTCGGAGCCGATGCTGGCCGCCATCGCCCGCGGCCTGCACCTGTCCCTGGACGAGCGCGACCACCTGTTCCGCCTCGCGGGACACCCCGCGCCCGGCCGCGACCTGCGCGCGCACCATGTCGACACCGGCCTGATGCACGTGCTCGACCGGCTGCAGGACACCCCGGCCCAGGTCGTCACCAGCCTCGGCGAGACCCTGCTGCAGACCCCGCCGGCCGTGGCACTGCTGGGTGACGAGACCGCCTACACCGGGCTGGAGCGCAGCATGATCTACCGCTGGTTCACCCGGCCCGAGACCCGCCTGATCTACCCGGACGAGGACCACGCCCTGCACAGCCGGGCCTTCACCGCCGACCTTCGCTCCCTGGTCGCCCATAAGGGCCCCAGGAGCCGCGGTGCAGCCATGTCCCGCGAGCTGCTCGACGTCAGCCGCGAGTTCGCCGAACTGTGGAGCGAGCACGAGATCACCGGCTCGCGCGGCCACCACAAGCGCATCCGCAACGCCGAACTGGGCCTGCTGGACGTCTACTGCCAGATGCTCTTCGACCTCGACCAGAACCAGGCCCTGCTGATCTTCACCGCCACGCCCGGCAGTGAGAGCCACGACAAGCTCCAACTGCTGTCGGTGATAGGCGCGCAGAAGCTCCCCTCGGCCCCCTGACC
>NZ_JAMPTM010000150.1 GCF_025403375.1 Frankia gtarii | reverse complement strand
GTCCCCGCCAGACAGCACATTCCCGCCGTCCCCGTCGGACGGCACGTCCCCACCGGGCGCGACCGGCCGGGCGGCGTGGCCGGACCGGTAGACGAGCCCGGCCGGGCGCAGGACGGCCAGCACCACCACCGCGAGGCCGCACAGCACCTGCTGGTATTCACCGAGTCCGGCGACGCGGTCCAGCGCCGTGAACGCCAGCCCACCCGGGACGAGTAGGCCCCCGACCAGCGCCCCGCCGACGCTGGTCACCCCGCCGACGGCCGCGATGGCGAGGAAGAACAGCGAGGCGGTGACCCCGAACGAGTCGAAGGACAGCCGGCCCTGGCCGTATCCGATGAGGCAGCCGCCGAGGCCGGCGAGCGCCGCGGACAGCGTGAACGCCAGCACCTTCGTCCGGCGCACGTCGATCCCGACCGCGGCCGCCGACCGTTCGTTGGCCCGCACCGCGAGCATCCGCCGGCCGAGGTCCGCGGTGCGCAGGCGGGCCACCCCGTAGCCACTGGCCGCGAGCACTGCCAGCGCCAGCAGGCCGAACTGCACCCGGGGAAAGCCCGCCCCGGACAGCCCGAGATCCAGACCGAAGATCTTCGGACTGGGCACGGACGATCCGGCCAGCCCACCGGTGACCAGCGGATTTCCGAACACCGCCTCCTGGATCGCGACCCCGGCAACCAGCGTGATCAGTGCCAGATCCACGCCGCGCAGCCGGCGCGACACCACCCCGATGAACAGTCCGGCGACCGCGGCCGCGAACGTGGCGATCAGCGGGGCGATCGGGAAGGGCACACCGAGCTCGCCCTCCAGCCGGGCCAGCAGGAAACCGGCGACGCCGGCCAGCGACATCTGCGCCAGCGAGAGCTGGCCGACGTAGCCCGTCAGCACCACGAACGACAGGCACACCACGGCGCCGGCGAGGCTGCGTTCGAGCCCGAGCCGCCAGGAGCCGGTGAGCAGGAACAGCGCGACGATCCCGACGGGCACGCCGAGCAGGAGCCCACCAAGCGGACGCCGCGGGGGCTCGACCACCGGCAGCGGCACCGACACGACCGCGGCGGCCCCCCGACCCGGGATCAGCGTGCCGCGCCGGCCCGCCACGGCGAGGACGAGGATCATCGGCAGCAGCGCCCGCAGACCGGGCTGGTTCAGCCAGCCGACATCCTGCTGCAATGGGAGCAGGAGCCCCTGCGCGACGCCGAGGCCGAGTGCACCGGCGACGGTCAGGCCGAACGAGGACAGCCCCCCGAGCAGTGCCGCGGCGAGCGCGGGCACGACGAACAGCGAGTAGCTCGTCGGGTTCAACGCGCTGATCGGGGCGACGAGGATGCCGGCCAGCGCGGCGAGCACCGCCGCCAGCATCCAGTTCGCCGCCGCGATCCAGCCCGGCCGGCGGCCGAGCAGCGCGGTGGTCTCCTCGTCGTCGGCGACGGCTCGGGTCGCGAGGCCGAACATGGTCCAGCGCGACGTCGCCCACAGGCCGGCCGCGGCCACGACGACGAGGCCCGCCAGCAGCAGCCGGTCGCTCGGCACCGTGACCCCGAGCAGATGCAGCGGTGACTGGGGCAGCACGGGGTCGAGGAAGCGGTTGTCCGAGCCGAACTGGACGACGGCCACGGCCTGCAACGCGATCGTGAGCCCGACGGCGGCGACGACGGTCATCATCGGCTGCGCCCGCCGCAATGGCCGGAAGACCAGCAGATAGGACGCCAATGCCAGCAGGGCGGCCATCGCAAGAGAAACCGACAATGCCAGCCCGAACGTGGGGGTGTCGGTGAGATGAATTCGTGGCGGCAACCCGACGACGGGCAGGACAAGGTCGCCAACCGAGCGCAGCTCGGCATACTGGTAAGTGGCGTACATCGCGAAGGCGCCATGCGCGATGTTGATGACGCCGGAGGCGCGGTAGGTGAGCACGAGCCCGAGGCCGAGCGCCGCGTACACCGCACCCGGGCCGAGGCCCAGCAACATTGCGGCTACATAGGTGGTCACGAGGCTCCCGAGCAGATGTCCAGCGTCGAAGTCGACGGACGGGCGACGAGGCGGAAGAGTGGGCGCGCGATCACCGAATCACTCCTGTCCCGCCGGTCGACGGTCTCACCCAGGAACCGGGTGAGATGGAGTGTAGCTTGAGCGCCCGTGAGACAAGCTTCCCGCGCCCTACTCGCGTTCTCCGTCGCCCTGTCCGTCGCCTTCGCCGGTGCCGGCTGCACGAGCCAGCGCGGCGGCTCGTCGGGCGGCGCAGCCGACGGCGCCACGGCGAGCCGCCTGACCGGGCCACCGGTCACCCTCGGCTTCGTCACCGTCGAGAACAGCACTCTTGGGTCATACCCGGAGACCCGGCGGGCGGCGCAGGCTGCCGTGGACCATGCCAATGCCGCGCTCGGCGGCGTCGGCGGGCGGCCGCTGCGGCTGGCGACCTGCGCCACCGACGGTTCCCCGGAATCCTCCCAGAACTGCGCCAACCGGCTGGTCGCGGAAAAGCCGATAGCGGTGGTCGGCGGCATCGACTTCGGCACGCAGGCCGCCATGCCGGTATACGAGGCGGCCCACATTCCCTACGTCACCGGATCGCCGCAGCTCAGCGGTGAACTTAATTCCAAGAACGCCTTCACGCTTTCCGGCGGTACGGTCGCGGAACTACTCGGCCTCACCGACTACCTCACCGCCACCCGACACATCCACAGTGCACATGCACTGTACGTGGACCTGCCTGGACTACTCACCGCCGCGATCAAGGGATCCCAGAACGTTCTCCGCAAGAAAGGTGTCACCGACGTCCGGCTGATCGCCGAAAAGTCTGACGCGGCGGACTTCGCACCGGCGCTCACTCAGGCCGCCACCGGCCACCCGGACGCCATCATCGTCGTATTCCAGGCGGCGGCGTGCGCCCGGATCGTCCAGGCCGCGGCCGCGCTGAACATTCACAGCGACATCTATTTCGTCGGCGCCTGCGCCACGCCCGCGGTGCCACGGGCCGCCGGCGGTCACACCGACAACCTCTACTTCGCCTCCAGCTACCTCCCCGTCGGGTCCAGCGGCGGGGACGCCGACACGGTCGCCTTCCGCAAGGCCGTGCCGGAGGCGAACCGCACCTCGGCGTCGCAGGGCGCCTTCTCCGCCGTGCTCAACCTGCGGGCCCTGCTGGCGAAGACCCCGCAGCCGAACTCGGACGGCCTGCTCACCGCGCTGCGCGCCACGCACGACCAGCCGAATGTCATGGCCCATCCGTACACCTGCGACGGCAGGCAGATCGAGATCTTCCCAGCCGTCTGCAACACCGCCGTACGGCTGCTGCGCTGGAAGGACAACTCCTTCTCCGATGTGACCGGAACCTGGCAGGACGGCCGCCAGCTCATCACCCTGATCGACTGACCGCTCCGGCTTCCCTCCTTTCGGTGGCGCCCTGAGCTGGCCTTTCGTACGAACTTCTCCTTCTCCGATATGAATCGACCCCACCAAAGAGATCGTCAGATGCAATTCGCCTACCAATAATTGCGACCACCGAGCCGTCGCCCGACCGCGTAATTCCGCGCTCCTTCTCCCGGAGGGGCACCTTGGTGCCCCTCACCGGGTCCTTGCCGCCACCCGGCCAGCTTCGGAGGATGGGAACGAACGCCGCTCCTCCGTCACGCACAGCGAGCTCACGCGCAGTCTGGAGAGACCGATGGAGAAGGTGTTCGAGATCTACATCCGGACCACCCCGCGCCGCCTCTGGGCCGCGATCACGGCGCCCGATACCGGCGTCACCCGCGATCTGGGCACGCGGGTGACCTCGGACTGGACCCCCGGTTCCCACTTCGAGCTCAGCGATCCGGGCACCGGCACACGGCTCGGTATCGGCGTCAATCTGGAGGTCTCACCGCCCCGACGGCTGGTCCAGAGGACGGTCGCGCTGTGGAGCGCCGACGTGCGTGACGCGGGTGTCACCCGCGTGACCTGGGACATCGAGACCGTGGGCGGCTCCTGCCGGCTCACCGTCGTGCACGACCAGATCCGCGACAGCGCCGACTGCGACCTCTACAGCGGGTGGCCCGCGACACTGTCCAGCCTCAAGTCGCACCTGGAGACCTACCGGTCGTGGGCCGTCCTGCCGGCGTCCGGCCGCTAGATCTCCACGGCGGCCTGGGCGAACTGCGACTGGTAGAGCCGGGCGTACGCGCCGTCCGCGGCAAGCAGCCCGGTGTGATCGCCCTGTTCGACGATCGCCCCGTTCTCCATCACGAGGATGGTGTCCGCGTCGCGGATGGTCGACAGCCGGTGCGCGATGACGAAGGCGGTCCGGCCCGCTCGCAGCGTCGACATGGCCTGTTGGATGAGGACCTCCGTACGGGTGTCCACCGAGCTCGTGGCCTCGTCGAGGACCAGGATCAGCGGTTCGACCAGGAACGCGCGGGCGATGGTGATGAGCTGCTTCTCGCCGCCGCTGACGCCGGTCCCCTCGTCGTCGAGAACGGTGTCGTAGCCGGCCGGCAGGGTGCGGACGAACCGGTCGACGTGGGCGGCCCGGGCCGCCGCCACGACCTGCTCGTGGGTGACGCCCTCGCCCCCGTAGGCGATGTTCTCGGCGATGGTCCCGCCGAACAACCAGGTGTCCTGCAGCACCATGCCGATCTGGGCGCGCAGCCCGTCGCGGGTCATGGCCGCGATGTCGACGCCGTCGAGGGTGATCCGTCCCGAGGTCACGTCGTAGAAGCGCATCAGCAGGTTGATCAACGTGGTTTTGCCGGCCCCGGTGGGGCCGACGATCGCGATCGTGTGGCCCGGCTCGGCGACCAGGGAGAGATCCTCGATCAGCGGCTTGTCCGGCTTGTAGCGGAACGCGACGTGCTCGAACGCGACCCGGCCGCGCAACCCCTCGGGCCGCGCCGGCACCTGCGGGTCGGCCTCCTGCTCGGCGGTGTCCAGCAGGTCGAACACCCGCTCCGCGGAGGCCACCCCGGACTGGACGAGGTTCGCCATGCTGGCGGCCTGCGACAGCGGCTGGCTGAACTGGCGCGAGTACTGGATGAACGCCTGGACGTCGCCGATCGACAGCGCCCCCGACGCCACCCGCAGACCACCGATCACGGCCACCAGGACGTAGTTGACGTTGCCGATGAACATCATCGCCGGCTGCATGAACCCGGAGATGGACTGGGCCCGCCAGCTGGCCGTGTACAGCTGCTCGTTGTACTCCCCGAAGGTGCGCGCCGACTCCTCCTGACGGCCGAACGCGCGGACGAGGGTGTGCCCGGTGTACATCTCCTCGACGTGCGCGTTGAGCCGCCCGGTGATCTTCCACTGGGCGACGAACTGCGGCTGGGCGAGCTTGCCGACCCGCGTGGCCACCACGACCGACACCGGCACCGTCACCAGCGCGATCAGGGCAAGCTCCCAGGAGATCCAGAACATCATCGCCAGCACGCCGACGATGGTCAGCCCCGAGACGACGATCTGCGACACGCTCTGCTGGAGGCTCTGGCCGAGGTTGTCGATGTCGTTGGTGACCCGGCTGAGCACCTCGCCGCGCGGCTGGCTGTCGAAGTAGCGGGTGGGCAGCCGTGAGATCTTCCGCTGCACGTCGTCGCGCAGCTCGCCGATCACCCGTTGGATCGCCAGGTTGGTGAGGCGGGCCTGCAGCACGCCGCAGATCCCGGCGAGCGCGTAGACGATGGCGACCCACAGCAGCACCGTGCCGATCGCGCCGAAGTCCATCCCCCGCCCGGGGGTGACGTCCAGCGAGGCGAGCAGGTCGGCCTGGGTGCCGTGCCCGGCGGCCCGCAGCGCCTCGACGTTCTGCGCCTTCGTCGTCCCGGCTGGCAGCCGCCGGCTGAAGATCCCCGCGAACACCAGGTCGGTGGCATGGCCGAGCAGCCGGGGCCCGGTCACGGTGAGCCCGACGCTCACCGTCGCCAGCCCGACGGCGACCGTCAGCAGGTGGCGTTGCGGCCGCAGCAGGCGCAGCAGGCGCCGGCTCGAACCCGCGAAGTCCGCGGACTTCTCGGCGGCGCCCTGACCGCCGAGGAAACGCGCCGGGCCGGCCACCGGGGCCGGGCCGCGGCGCTGCGCCGGGGTGGAAGCGGTCTCGCTCACGCGGCCTCCTGCTCGGTGAGCTGCGAGAGCACGATCTCGCGGTAGGTCGGATTGTCGGCCATGAGCTGGTGATGGGTGCCCACCCCGACCACCTCGCCGCCTTCCAGCACAATGATCTGGTCGGCGTCGCGGATGGTGGCCACCCGCTGGGCGACGATCACAACGGTGGCGTCGGCCGTCTCCCGGGCGAGCGCCGCCCGCAGGCGGGCGTCGGTGGTGTAGTCCAGCGCCGAGAACGAGTCGTCGAACAGGTAGATCTCGGGGCGGTGGACCAGCAGCCGGGCGATGCAGAGCCGCTGACGCTGCCCGCCGGAGACGTTCGTGCCGCCCTGCGCGATCGGGGCGTCGAGCCCGGCCGGCATCGCCTCGACGAACTCCTTCGCCTGCGCTGTCTCCAGAGCCTGCCAGAGCTCGTCGTCGGTGGCATCGGGCTTGCCGTAGCGCAGGTTCGACGCGATGGTCCCGGAGAACAGGTAGGGCCGCTGCGGCACGACGCCGACGGTCCGCGCCAGCACGGCGGGATCGAAGTCGCGCACGTCGACGCCGTCGACCAGGACGGCGCCCTCGGTCGCCTCGGCCAGCCGCGGGACGAGGCCGAGCAGGGTCGTCTTCCCGCTGCCCGTGCTGCCGATGACGGCGGTGGTCTGGCCGGGGCGGGCGGTGAGGCTGACGCCGCGCAGCACCGGATCCTGCGCCCCCGGATAGTGGAAGCCCACCCCGCGCAGCTCCAGCAGGCCGTGGGCGCGCAGTTCGCGCACCGGGTGGTCCGGCGGCCGCAGCGAGGAGTCCGTCGCCAGGACCTCCTGGATGCGTTCGGCGCAGACCTCGGCGCGCGGGATCATCATGAACATGAACGTCGCCATCATGACCGACATGAGGATCTGCATGAGGTAGCTGAGGAACGCGGTCAGCGCGCCGATCTGCATGTGGCCCGCGTCGATGCGGTGCGCCCCGAACCAGAGCACGGCGACGCTGGAGAAGTTCACGACCGTGAGCACGAGCGGGAACATCAACGCCATCAGGCGGCCGAACCGCAGCGAGACGTCGGTCAGCTCGGCGTTGGCCACCCCGAACCGGTGCCGTTCGTGGTCGTCGCGGACGAAGGCCCGGATGACGCGCAGCCCCGTGATCTGTTCGCGCAGGATCCGGTTGACCGTGTCCAGCCGTTCCTGCATGGCCCGCCCGAGCGGGCGCATCCGCCGCACGATCAGCGTGATGATGATCGCGAGAATCGGGACGATCACAACCAGGAGCAGGGACAGCCCGGCGTCCTGGTTCACCGCGAGAATGATGCCGCCGATGCACATGATCGGCGCTGAGACCATCAGCGTGAAGCTGAGCAGCACCAGCATCTGCACCTGCTGGACGTCGTTGGTCGCCCGGGTGATGAGCGAGGGAGCCCCGAAGCGGCCGACCTCGCGGGCCGAGAACGCCTGCACCCGGTCGAACACCGCCGCCCGAAGGTCGCGTCCGATGGCCATCGCCGTGCGCGCGCTGTAGAGGACCGCCGCGCCGGCGCAGAGGAGCTGCACGACGCTGACGCCGAGCATGACCCCGCCGATGCGCAGGATGTAACCCGTGTCGCCGACCACCACTCCCTGATCGATGATGTCCGCGTTCAGGGTCGGCAGGTACAGCATGCCGATCGTCGAGACCAGTTGCAGGGTCACGATGATCGCGATGGGCCGCCGGTAGCGGGCCAGATGCGCTCGCAGAAGTCGGATGAGCATGCGATCCCTCTCTGCAGCGGCGATACCCGGTCGACCAGGGCGTCCCGCAGCCGTCGCGGGGGCACCGGGCAGGTCCCCCACCGTCATGACGGACGCGGCGAGCGGCGACCCCCGTGACGCCGGATGCCGGATGACGGGACGCGGGCCGTACGCTCCGCCTGACGGCAGGTGACGCACCATGGACGCGTGGCGACCTTACGGCCTCAACCCAACGTTAGGTCAAGGCGATTTCGCTCGTGGGCGACCACCCCCCGAGCATCACTTGATCGCCTGGTGGCGGCCGATCGTCCGAACACCCGGCGGCGGCCGATCCTCCAACCGCCGGCTCCTCGCGCCACGCCCGGATGCGATCAGCGAAGACCGGGCGGCCACCGGCGGCGGCGCATTCTTTCCGGACCCGAATTCCCGGACGGATGGTTTTCCCGGCGGTATCGGCGGCCGAAGATACCGCCGGCGCCGCTCCAGCGCCACAGAAGAATGATCACCATCGCGACACCCTCTTCGTCCGCATGCCGACGGCCGCGCTGAGCCAGCGTACTGTGCCGGGCCCGACGGCGACGCCGATACTCGACTTCGGTCGACCATCCGCGGGCCCGTCCCGCCGGACGAGTTGTCGATGCAACAGATTCGGCGAAGTAGCGCAACCGGCCATGTTATTCCGGTCCGGGAGCATCGCGCCAGGACAGTTGACACCGGAGCGTGGGCGCGCGTGGTCGTAGGTCCGCAACCATCGGTCCGAGACGGAAAGGAACCGATAGTGTGAGCGCGAGGTGCGCGTCGACCGATGCCCGGGGCGCCCACCCCGGGAGGACGGATGCCGATGACTCGTAGTGACGTCGCACGGGGCATGCAGAGGCCACCGCCAGTTCGCTCGCAGGCGCACCGTCACAACTATCGGATGGACCGTCGATGACTCTTTCCGGCGCTCGCCCGCGGGGACCAAAGCCAGAACTCGAGAATCGCAGTCAGCTCACGCTGCTACACCATCTTCACGAACTCAACAGCCCTTATCGGGTGAGTTACGAGATGGTGGTGCGGAAAGTCTGGTCGGACAGCGATGATATCAAGATCCGGCGCTCCCGGGCGCGCGATCTCAGCCGTCAGTTCCGGGGCGAGAAGCAGATCGACTGGCATGTCATCGAGAACTACGTGGAGCTGTTGTATCCGGAGGATCAGTCGCAACAAGTCGCGGAGCTCGAGCAGTGCCGGCCGCTGCATATCGAGGCGTTCGGCCCGACGGGCGAACCGGGCCAGGACCGGGTGTCGAACGCCGCCGTCGATCCGGCGTATGTCGCCGAACTCGAACGGCAGCTGGCCGAGGCCCGCATGCGAGCCGCCTTCGCCACCGCACTCCTGGTGATCATCCGTTCCGAGAACGCGGTGCTCCGCGGGAAGAACGCCCACTTCGGTTGGTTCCAGTCCCGCGACCCGGCCAAGGAATCCGGCGGAACGTCGGTTCCGCCGACCGAGGTCGGGGATCCGGTGACGGCACCCATTCCGCGGCGGCAGGGCCACCGCGGCGGCTATCACTACCGCCGGGACCGGCCGATCGTCGCGTTCAGCGAACTCGTCGGGGAGCAGCCGAGCCCCGCCGGCTGGAGCGCGGCGGGCCCGCTGCCCTACCCGATGACGGACTCCGTGCACTCCGCCCCGACCGGCCCCACGCCCGTGATCGAGGCGTTCCACCGGCGAGCCCAGGAGTCCGCGCGCGCCGCCGCATCCCCGGACAACGGCCGCGGGCGCCGCAGCGCCAAGGCGACCGGCACCGAACCGGACATCCTCTCCGGGCCGGAACGCAAACGACGCGGTCGGGGACGGTGATCAGCCGGCCCCGCACCGCACCGGGTCCCAGCCAGGCCGCCGAGGTGCCGTCGAGGCATGAGTGCGCCGAGAACGGGCATCCCGCTCAGACCGCCTGGAACCCGTCCGGGCGCCGGAATCTGAGACAGGGGAGTTCACCGGCATGGATCAGGAGACCTTCGTCAAGCTGCTCAACGATGACCTCAGCTCCGAGTACCAGTCGATCGTCCAGTACATCCAGCACGGCGCGGTCGTCACAGGCGCCGAGTACCTGAGCGTCGCCGAGGAGATCAGGCGGCACCTGCCGCAGGAGCTCGGTCACGCCCAGATCCTGGCCGAGCAGATCGCCTTCCTGGGCGGGACGCCGACCGTCGACGTGTCCCAGGTTCGCCCGTCCAGCGATGCTCAGGATGCGCTGCAGGACGATCTCCGGTTGGAGTCCGAGCAGCTCAGCCGCTACCGCGAGCGGTTCAGCCAGGCCAACGAGCTGGGCCTCGCCGACGTCGCCGAGGCGCTGCGCCCCCTGCTCGAGCAGACCCAGGAACACGTTCGCGACCTCCAGACGGCGCTGGGCCGCTGAGGCTGAGCGTGGGGCGGTCGCGGCCGCCGAGCCGGCGGCACCGGACTGGCCGGCAGCGCCGGCCCGGTGCCCCGCCGCGACGAGCGGGATGCCCCGACCGCCGGGGGCGAGATGCCGCAGGCCGGGGGCGAGATGCCGCAGCGCGGCGACGGGCGGCTCAGACCAGGACCGGGCTGTCCACGTCCACGATCTCCTTGCCCAGCGGCATCAGCGACACCGGGATCAGTTTGAAGTTCGCCAGGCCGAGCGGAATACCGATGATGGTCAGGCACAGCGCGATCCCGGTCGTGAGATGCCCGAGGGCGAGCCACCAGCCGGCGAAAACGATCCACAGAACGTTGCCGACCAGGGACGCCCCGCCGGCGTCCGGGCGGTCGACCACCCGCCGGCCGAAGGGCCACAGCGCGTAGTTGGCCATCCGCAACGACGCGATGCCGAACGGAATGGTGATGATGAGGATGAAGCAGATCAGGGCCGCCAGGGCATAACCGAGGGCCAGCCAGATACCACAGAGCACCAGCCAGATGACGTTGAGCAGGACTCGCATTCGCCCACCCGCACTCTCTTCCGGAACGAGACCGGTCGTCGCCGAGGCCCGCGGGCGTAGGCCGCAACACGGGCACTTACCGCCTGCGGAACTTACCCACCGGGTGCCGACCTTTATCTCTCAAGTACCCCCCAGGGCAGAAGTTCACCGTCGGCAGTCGGCGAATTCGGCGGGGAGCGGGCGGTGGCGGGCCTGACTCGCTACCGTCGACGACAGTAGTCCGGACGTCGCACGACCGGCCCGCGTTCCCGACCGCAGCGATAGGTGGATGACCGGTATGCAGGTGTTCGACCACGTCGTCGACCTCGTCGGTGACACGCCCCTGGTCAGGTTGACGCCGGGGATAGCGCAAACCCCGGCGCCGGTGCTGGGCAAGCTCGAGTATCTGAATCCGGGCGGCTCGGTCAAGGACCGGGTGGCGCTGGCGATGGTCGCCGCCGCCGAGGAGGCGGGGCAGCTGCGGCCGGGCGGCACCATCATCGAGCCGACCAGCGGTAACACCGGGGTCGGCCTGGCGCTGGTGGCGGCTCGGCAGGGGTATCGCTGCGTGTTCACCATGCCGGACAAGATCAGCGAGGAGAAGCGGGCGGTCCTGCGCGCCTACGGAGCCGAGGTTGTCGTCTGCCCGACAGCGGTGTCCCCCGACGATCCTCGTTCCTACTACGAGGTGGCCCGCCGGCTGGTCCGGGAGACCCCGGGCGGTTGGAGCCCGGACCAGTACTCCAACCCCCACAACCCGGCCGCGCACCAGGCCACCACCGGGCCGGAGATCTGGCGGGCGACCGACGGCCGCATCACGCACTTCGTCGCTGGGATCGGCACGGGGGGCACGATCAGCGGCGTGGGACGCTACCTCAAGGAGGTCTCCGGCGGGGCCGTGCAGATCATCGGCGCGGATCCGGAGGGATCGGTCTACTCCGGCGGCAGCGGGCGACCCTACCTCGTCGAGGGGGTCGGCGAGGACATCTGGCCGACGACCTACGACAAGACGGTCGTCGACCGGGTGGAGGCGGTCAGCGACCGGGAGTCGTTCCTGATGACCCGGGAGCTCGCCCACCGGTGCGGGCTGCTGGTCGGCGGGTCCTGCGGGTTGGCCGTGGTGGCGGCGCTGCGCGTCGCCGGTGGTCTCGGTCCCGACGACATCGTCGTGGTCCTGCTGCCCGACTCGGGCCGCGGCTACCTGTCGAAGATCTTCAATGACGAGTGGATGTACGAGTACGGCTTCCTGGAGCCGCCGTCGAGCGGTCCGACCGTCGCCGATGCCCTTCGGTACAAGGGCGAGCAGACCAGCGGGCCGCCCGACCTCGTGCACGTCCATCCGGCCGAGACGGTCGGCACGGCAATCTCCTACCTGCGGGAGTACAACGTCTCGCAGATGCCGGTCGTGCGCCACGAGCCGCCGCTGCGCGCGGCCGAGGTGGCGGGCTCGGTGATCGAACGCCAGCTGCTCGCCGCGGTCTTCGCCGACCGGTCCGCCATCGACGCCCCCGTGACCGATCATCTTTCCCCGCCGCTGCCGATGGTGGGCAGCGGCGAGCCGCTGTCGCGGATCGTCGCCGTCCTGGGCGACGAGCCGGCCGTGCTGGTGCATGACGAGGGCAACCCGGTCGGCATCCTGACCCGCGCCGACCTGCTCAGTTTCCTGGCCGTGGCGCCGTAGCGTGGCGTCATGCATGCCGAGGAGTTCGCCGACGGGTTCGAGACGATCGCGATCCACGCCGGTCAGGAGCCCGATCCGGGCACCGGGGCGGTGGTCGCGCCCATTCACCTGTCCTCGACCTTCGCCCAGGACGGCGTGGGCGGCCTGCGCGGCGGATTCGAGTACGCCCGCTCCGGCAACCCGACCCGGGCAGCCCTGGAGACCTGCCTCGCCGCGCTGGAACGCGGCCAGGTCGGCCTGGCCTTCTCCGCCGGCATGGCGGCGACGGACACGCTGCTACGGGCGGTATGCCGCCCCGGCGACCATGTGATCATCCCGGCCGACGCCTACGGCGGGACCTACCGGCTCATCGCCCGCGTCCTCGCCGAGTGGGGGGTGGAGCACACCAGCGTCGACCTCACCAACCTGGACGCGGCTCGGGCCGCGGTCCGTCCGGGCGTGACGCGGCTGGTGTGGTGTGAGACGCCGACGAACCCGCTGCTGTCGGTCGCCGACATCGCCGCGCTCGCGTCGGTCGCCCACGACGCCGGCGCGCTGCTCGCCGTGGACAACACGTTCGCCTCGCCCTACCTGCAGCAGCCGCTGACTCTCGGTGCCGACGCCGTGGTGCACTCCACCACGAAATACCTCGGCGGCCACAGCGACGTCGTGGGTGGCGCCGTCGTGGTGAACGATCCGGAGCTCGGTACCCGGCTGCGGTTCCTCCAGAACGCGGCCGGCGCCGTCCCCGGGCCGTTCGACTGCTGGCTCGTACTGCGCGGTATCAAGACGCTCTCGGTGCGCATGGATCGGCACTGCGCCAACGCCCGACTTGTCGCCACCCTGCTGGCGGCGCATCCGGCGGTCGCCGCGGTGCACTACCCTGGCCTGCCCGGCCATGCCGGGTACGGGATCGCCGCCAAACAGATGCGTGACTTCGGCGGGATGGTCTCGTTCACACTGCGGGACGGACCGCGAGCCGCGATCGAACTGTGCGCGCGGACCAGGCTGTTCACCCTCGCCGAGTCACTCGGTGGGGTGGAATCCCTGATCGAGCATCCGGCGAGTATGACCCACGCCTCGGTCGCGGACTCGCCGCTCGCCGTCCCGGCGGAGCTCGTGCGGCTCTCGGTCGGCATCGAATCGGCCGACGACCTCACGGCCGATCTGCGACGCGCGCTGGACGGGCTTTCAACCGGTTCAGCTTAGATCTAACGCTGGCATGGTGTACCGAAACCGACGTACAACACCACCATGGCGGGGGAAAACGGCCGACCAAAGTCCCGAAGTGAGCGCCGAGCCGACATAGCGATGCTTAAGCGGTTATCGTTGTCTTACTGAGTTGAGATCCGCGGGCGGAGAACATCATGGCTGCACGTGCAGGTATGCCGTACACGTGCCGGGTCCGCCAGGTCGCGACCGTCAGGAGTGCCGCATGGACGCCTCCACGGACCGCCGGGCGCTCATCACCTCGGGTGCGCTCATCGGTGCCCTTCTCTGCGTCGGGACAGCCGACATGAGCTCCTCCGTCATGGACAGCCAGGTGGCCCTGGAGCGGGTCGAGTCCGCCCTGGAAACCCTCGCCCGCCGCTGGGAGACGACCCCGCCGGCCGAGCTCGTCGAACGGCTCGGAGCCCTCGAACGCCACGCCCGCACCATCGGGCGCTGGCGGCTGGGCGCGGGCCTGCGCCAGGACTGGCTTCGCACGCACGGCCGAATTCTTTTGATGACCTCGGTGGCCCAGGGCGACAGCGGGCAGCCGGCCCGGGCGACGATCGCGGCGCAGGCGGCGCTGGTCCTGGCCAAGCAGGTCGGGGATGCCACCACCGCCGCCCACGCCGGAGTCGTGCTGGCCGAACTCGCGGCCTACTCCTTCGACAGCACCGCCGACGGGCTTCAGCTCGCCCGAACCGCCCTGGCCACAGCGCCGCACGCGCACACCGCGATCCTCGCGCTCACCACCGAGGCACACATCATGGCCGCCCGCAGCATGCCGACGGAGGGCATCGTGGCCGTGCTGCGCTCGGCGGACTCGATCGCCGCGAAGCTGCCCCAGGGATCGTTGGGATACAGCCTCGACGGCATTCATCCGGGCTACCTGCCGACATTCGGGGGCGCGGCGCTCGTCGCCGCGGGGGCGTTGGACGAGGGCCAACATCGGCTGGGCGAGGCCGCCGACCTGTTCGGCCGTTCCCGGGCGTCCGGCGCACTCGCCGCCGTGCGGCTCTACCAGGCGTCGGCGGCGATGCGGGCGCACGATCTGGAGGAGGCGGAGATGCTGGCCACCAGGGCGCTGGCCGCCTCGGCGGTCCGGCCGAGCAGTTGGCTGTCCAACGGAATTCTCTCGCTCGCGAAGCGGGCCAGAGACAGGGGAGCGGACTGGTCCGGCCTGGTCGCGCAGGCGCGGGAATGGTCACCGGTATGACCGTTGGCGGGTCGCCCGGTAGTGGTTTGACCGATACAGCCCCGCCGGCCGAAAATCTCCGCTCCCCCGGCTCCGAGGTTCTTCGCGGCGGGCGCCGGCTCGCGCGACGGTAAAGCGGCCGGGAGTTCGCCGCGGGCCGGGAGGGTCGTGGTCACCCGCCGACGGTCCAGGCCAGTCCGCAGCGAACGCGCGACGAGCAGGCCGGCCAGGACAACGACAAGAACGACCAGAGCAGCCAGGAAGGGGAACATGTCGAAATGAAGCATGACGGTCGACGGACCGAAGTGCACGGATTGTGATGGTGCAATGTTATGGGTGATTGGCAACGGCGGTGGAGTCGCCCGCGCGGCGACGGGATACGGAAGAGGCACGGCGGTACGTTATCGGGTGGCCGACAATGACGCGCAGGTCGGGGCGCGACGAAAGTGGCGACCGAGCCCACGTTTACGGCAGCGGTGTCCGGCCAAGACAGGAAAAGGCCATGGATACGGCCATACCGGCCCACCATCGGGTTACCCGTCAGTTCATGATGCGGCACCCCTGATGGTTTGAGCTTCCACTCCACCCGGGGTCTTCCGCGCCGACTGCCTGCTGGTATCCGCCGCCGAGCCCCGAGCCGGCCGACTAGCCTGGCGCGGTGAGCAGGACGGGCGTGGCGGTCGTCGGCGGGTTCTGCCTCGACTGCATCGTCACCACGGACACGCTGCCGGCCTGGGGGGACGATCTTCGGGTCGACGCCGTACGCACCCGGCCGGGCGGCAAGGGCCTGAACCAGGCGGTGGCGCTCGCCCGCCGCGGCGTGCCGGTCCGCGCCGTCGGCGTCGTCGGCGGGGACCAAACCGGCCGCGAGCTGCTCGCCACACTGCGAGCCGAGGGCGTCGACACCGCCACGATGGCGGTCCGTCCCGACGCGGCGACATCGGTCTGCGTGGTGCTCGCCCACCCGGACGGCCGCACCGCGTTCCTCTGCCGCTGGGCGGAGGCAGTCGAGCTCACCCCCACCGACCTGGCCCCCGCCTGGGATGCCATCGACTCCGCCCGCGCCGTCATCGTGACCTTCGACCCGCCGCCCGCGACCGTGCGCGCGGCCGTCGACCACGCCCTCGCGGCCGGCGTGACACTGGTCGTTCATCCCGCCCCGCCCGAACGGTCCGCCGCGGCAGCCCTCGTCGACCTGCCCTGGGACCGCATCAGCGCCGCCACCCCGAACGAGCAGGAGGCCAGGATGCTGCTGGCGGCGGCCGGCGATCCGGCGGCCTCGGGGCCCGGGGCGGAGCTGGCGGCCGCGTTCGGCCGTCGGTTCGCGACGCCGCTGGTGTGCGTCACCCGGGCGGAACACGGGGTCGCCGTGTGGGACGGCGCTCGGGGGTGGGCGCGCCCGGCCCTGTCTCTTATACACAAC
>NZ_JAMPTM010000014.1 GCF_025403375.1 Frankia gtarii | reverse complement strand
TACGGCGGCTGTGTCGCTCACGGGCGCGGGACCCGGCGGGTCCACGGAGGGACGCGGGGGTGGACTCGGAAGCGCCGGCTCGCGGTCGAGTGAACCGTCGGCAGAGACATGAGCTCCTTGGGGGGAACCATCCCCGGGTCGGCGATCATGCGGGAAGCTAAAACGGTACGCGACACCCTGTCCGGGATGACGGGGGGCCACCCCTGATGTGTCGATGTGGTGAGCTGCGTGCGCAATCCGCACATGCCACCTGACATGGTTGACATTGCGGCCATTCCCAGGTCAAGGGACTGCGGGGGCACCCGGCGAACCACGATTGTGACCTCCTTGACACCCACCGCGTCCGCAACTCGACAGCTTGTTGACCGGCCCGGCCCGCAGTCGGCCCGCAGTCGGCCCGCCATCGGCCCGCAGTACTGCACGGATGGCACGTGGGGGTCGGGGGGGCAGGTGCGTCCCGTTCAGGGTTACCGCCTCCCCGATCCGGGGTGGTCGATCCGATCTTCACCGCAGCCCGGATCACAGTATTCTATTGCCGCTGTTTTCGGGAAAGGCCGCCCTTCCCGCTGGCCGACGGGCGGAGGTGCGCACCTGGAATTCCTGCTGCGCTGGTAGCCGGCAATTGCCTGGATTGGTGATGTCTGGTCGGCGTCGAGCGGTCGATCGGTCGGTGGGGGAGTGCCGCCGGCGTCGCCGCTCACCTCGTCCAGCGGCAGTATTCAGGGGGCATCCGAACGGACGCGGGTTGGGGCCGCCGAGTACGTAAAGCCGGAGCAGGACGAAGATGAAACGAGGAGCGAGGTATGCCGAGCACTCGGACACTGAGGATGCTCAACACTCTGCATCGGGTTCTTCTGAAGGTCACCCGTGGCCGGCTCGGATGGCGGGCAGGTGGGATGCCGGTCCTGGAACTGACCACCACGGGGCGCCGCACGGGTAACCCCCACACCCTCATGGTGACCTCGCCGCTGCGCGAGGGATCGACCATCGTCCTGGCCGCGTCACGGGCCGGCGATGATCACCATCCGGACTGGTTTCTGAACGTCCGTGCGAATCCGGAGGTGGCGGTACGGGTCAGGGGCGGCCCGTGGCAGCCGATGACGGCCCGAGTGGCCACGCCGGCGGAACGCGACCGGCTGTGGCCTCGCGTCATCGCCGGCAGCAGCCGGTACGAGGGTTACCAGACGAAGACGGCCCGGGTGATCCCTCTGGTCCTGCTGGAACCGCGGTGACCGGCCGCTCCACCACCTCCACCACCTTGACCACCTCGACCGCAAGGAAGTGATGAAGGTTCGTAGCACTGACATCGCACGCTGGACCGTGGCCGACGTGCCCGATCAGCGTGGACGCACCGTCGTCGTCACCGGCGCCAACTCCGGCATCGGCTTCGAGACGGCGAGGATGCTCGCCGAGCACGGCGCCACCGTCGTCCTGGCCTGCCGCGATGTGGCCCGGGCCCGACGGGCCGCGGCCCGGATCCGGGCCGGTATCCCCACGCCGTACCGCCGGGCGGAGCGGGCTGTCCGGGTGGAGCAGCTGGATCTCGCCTCGATCGCCTCCGTGCGGTCGGCGGCCGAACGGATCCGGGCGGCACACCCACGCCTGGACCTGCTCATCAACAACGCCGGGGTGATGCGTCCACCCCCGGGCCACACCGAGGACGGCTTCGAGCCGACGTTCGGCATCAACCATCTCGGCCACTTCGCCCTGACCGGTCTGCTGCTCGACCGGCTGCTGGCAACAGCGGGATCCCGGATCGTCACCGTGAGCAGCCTCCTGCACCGATACGGGCGCATCGACGTCGAGCATCTGCACAGCCGGCCGTCGGGTGAGCGACGTTCCCGCCGGCCCTACCCGGACTCGAAGCTCGCCAACGTGATGTTCACCCTCGAACTGCAACGTCGCCTCGCGCAGGCCGGCGCGCCGACCATCGCGGTGGCCGCGCATCCGGGCATCGCCCGAACCGAGCTGGCCCGCCACCTTCCGCCCCCGGTCCGGATGTTCATGGGTGCGCGGATGGCACCGGTGATGTCGTGGCTCATCCAGAGTCCGCAGGTCGGCGCGTTGGCACCGGTGCGGGCCGCGGTCGACCCGGATGCCCGCGGCGGCGGGTACTACGGCCCCGACGGCCTGTTCCACAGCTCCGGTCCACCCGTCGTCACCGCGTTCAGCGCGCATGCCTGCGACCTCGGCCGGCGGCGTCGGCTCTGGGGGGAGTCCGAGCGGCTCACCGGAGTCACCTACGACCTGCGCGAACCACCCCGGTCGCCTCCCGGCGTCCGATCACCGGCGAGCTCAACCTTCGTCTCACCGTGACCACCCCGCCGACGACATGGTGAGGGTGTTGTCGCGGGTACGGGTGGACGCGCCGCCACAGTGGTGGAGACGGCCATTCCCAGTTCGGTGACTTTCGGTAAATATCCGACTACAATGTGAGCATTTTCAGAGTCGGTTCTTGTGGGTTCCTTCCTGTTCGAGGACGAAGACGGCTTGGGTGCATGCGCCGACCCGGCGTGGGCGGCTGCGGAAGCGGCTGAAGACGCGCCAGTTCTTCAGGACCACGAAGCCACGCTCACCGGGAGCGCGAGTAGCCGCGAGGACGCGGTTGTGCTCCTTGATGTCGTCGGGCAGCTCGCTGTTCGCGGGTTTCTTACGAGAGACGAGGAGGAGGTCGCTCTCGCCGCCGACGTAGCCCTTGTCGGCGTAGAGGTAGATCGTCTCCGCGCGGTTGATCGTGGGGAGGATGTCGTGGGTCTGGGCGGCGGTGAGGTCGTGGGTCGAGCCGGGCAGCCCGTCGGAGATCCAGATCATCTGGCCGTAGGGGTCCATCAGGCCCTGGAGGTTGACTCCGTGGTGCTTGTGCTTGCCGGAGTAGTACAGCCGGTTGTGGGCGCGGATCCGGTGGGTACGTACCACGGTGCCGTCGAGGATGAGGAAGTTGCTCCAGGTTCAGGCGAACGTCCAGGCGGCCGCGAGCAGGCTGCGGGGGACTTCTCTGTTTCTCGCCGCTACTTCAACAGGTTCCGCATAAGCCTCCCCATCGGACGATCTTCCGGCGAATCCATGGAAAGCCCCGCATGGAATTCGCGGATGATTCAGTCAAAACGAGATCGAAAAAGCTCAGTAGCCCGTTCCGGCGTTACTCCGGACCACCGGGCACTTCGCGACCACCTGGTCCAGGATATCGAACATGTGATCGTTGAAGGCCGGATCGTCAAAGTCGAAGTCGTTGAACATGTCGCGGCCATACCGCTCGACTAACTACTGCCCTGTCAGCTCTGGGCTGATTGGCTGCGGGTCGGTCGAGCCGGGCCTCGATGGAACCCTGAGCCATGCCACATCGCCTCGTCTCGGACTCGCTGCGTGCCGGATGCGCCAGAAGATCGCCTACGACGGACTCGTAGGCACAGAGGTGAGAAACAACCGATTGTTTTAGTAAGAGTAGACGTGTGGTGATGGCGCGTCAAGGGGTCGAGTTGAGGCGGAGGACGGGCGCGCTGGTCTGCGGATTCCTCGGCATCGGCAGCCGAGGCACCCGATTGCCGGACGGACCGTTGACAGCTTCGGGAGCCGTCGATATCGTCAAAAAACGATCGTTTGTTATGTACTGTAGCGATGATCCGTTCGTTCGCTCCGCAGGTCGTCCGAGCGGGGATTCGCCGATGCTCACGGGAGGTTCACGGTGTCCGGACGGCTCATCGGCAAGGTCGCCATCATCACGGGTGCGGGATCAGGCATGGGGGAAGCCACCGCGGAGTTATTCCACCGAGAGGGAGCCAGGCTGGTTCTCGCGGACATCTCCGGCCGGCAGGAGGACGTCGCGAAGCGACTGGGCGGCGAGGCACTCGCCATCTACGCGGACGTTTCGAAGGCGAGCGACGTCGAGGCGCTGGTCGACGCGACCCGGTCGGCCTTCGGCCGGCTCGACATCCTCTTCAACAACGCAGGAATCGACGGTGACCAAACGCCCATCGATGAGTACACCGAAGCGGAGTGGGACCGGGTCATCGGCATCAACCTCAAGGGTCCGTTCCTTGGCATGCGCTACGCCATCCCGGTGATGCTGGCCTCGGGAGGCGGGTCGATCATCAGCACCGCATCGATCGCGGCCCAGGTTGCGTTCCCCAACATGTCGGCCTACTGCGCCAGCAAGGGCGGTCTGGTCATGCTCACCAAGACCGCCGCCGCGGAGTATGCCGGGCAGGGCATCCGGGTCAACGCGATCCTGCCTGGCGTCATCGATACCGCAATGAGCCGCCTCCTGCCCAAGGACAAGATCCAGAGCCTTCGGCAGGCGATCCCGCAGGGGCGGATCGCGGATGCCTCGGAGGTCGCCGGCGTGGCGCTGTTCCTCAGTTCCGAGGACTCCTCGTACATCACCGGTCAGACCTTCGTTGTGGACGGTGGGTACACGGTGCTCTGAGTGCCGAACGGTTCGGCCGGATCGGCGCCCTGTCGCGGATCTGTTCGGTGCGTTCGGCCCGTCCCCGGGAGAAGCCGAACGCACCGAACGGGTAACCTCACCACTCACCGTTTCACGTCGCGCTCCGACGGCTCCGGCGCGCAGTGCCGGTCACGTAGCGCCCGCTTGAGCACCTTGCCGTAGGCGTTGCGGGGAAGTTCGTCGACCCAGATCACCCGCTTCGGCACCCGGTAGCCGGCGAGCCGGGCCCGGCACGCGGCGAGCACCCTGTCGTCGTCCCGACGGCCGTCCGCCGACACCAGGACGGCGGTCACGGCCTCTCCCCAGATCCGGTGCGGCAGCCCGATCACGGCCGCATCCCGCACGCCCGGTACCCCCATGAGGACCTCCTCCACCTCGCGGGCGTAGACGTTCGACCCCCCGGTGACGATCATGTCCTTCTTCCGGTCGACGACGTAGAGGTAGCCGTCGCGGTCGAGGTAGCCGATGTCGCCGGTGTGCAGCCAGCCGTCGGCGAGGGTGGCCGCGGTGTCCGCCGGCCGTCCCCAGTACCCCGTCATGGTCTGCGGCGCGCGGGCCAGGATCTCCCCGGGCTCACCGTCCGGCACGGGATGGCCGTCGTCGTCGACGATGCTCAGCGTCACCCCGGGCAGCACCCGGCCGGCCGAGCGGACCAGCGGCGAGCCGGCGGTGGCCAGCGCCCGCAGATGGTCCTTCTGGTCGAGAACCGTGAAGAACATGGGCGATTCCATCTGGGCGAACGACTGGACCAGCCGCCCGGCGAAGAGGTCCGTCGCCTCCAACATCGTCTCCGCGTCGATCGGCGACCCCGCGTAGTAGAGCTGGCGCAACGCGGCCGGCGGCCGTCGACCCGGAGTGCACGCGTCCAGCAGCATCCTGATCATCGACGGGACCAGGAACACCTGGGTCACGTCGTACTCGTCGAACAGGTCCAGGGTCCGTCCCGCGTCGTAGGAACGACACAGCAGGTTGTGCCCGCCGACCAACAGGGTGGGCAGGAACAAAAAGCCGGCTCCGTGGGTCAGCGGCGCGACGTGCAGCGTCACTTCGGCGGAGTCGAACCCGAGGACCCGTGTCGCGGTCTCGGCGACGCTGCGCCACGAATGGTTGCTCAGCACCACGGCCTTCGGCGCACCGGTCGTGCCGCTGGTGTACATCAGACTGGCGGGGTCGGACTCCGCCCGCAGCGCCGGTGTCCGGATCGGTGTGGCGTGCCACGCGAGTTCCGCCAGCTCGCCCCCGGCAGGCGCGTTGGAGCCGGCGGACCGGTCGGTGCTTATTATCCTCAGGCCGGCGATCCGCGTCAGGTCCGGGAGGCGCGCCGCGAACTCGTTGCTGGTCACCAGCACGCGACTGCCCGAGTCGACGAGCATGTGCCGGTAGTCGTCGGCCAGCAGCCGGGTGTTGAGCGGCACGACGACCAGCCCGGCCGCGATCGCCCCCAGGTACGCCTCGACGTAGGCCCCGCTGTTGGACAGCAGCAGGGCGACCCGGTCGCCGGGTGTCAGGCCGAGCCCGAGCAGCCCCCCGGCCATGGCTGCCACCCGATCCGCCAGTTGGGCGTAGCTCAACGTGCACGGGCCTGCGGGCTCATCGAGGTCGGTCAGGCAGGGGCGGTCGGGGTGGCGCCGCGCGGCCTCCCAGAGCACCTGTGCCGCGGTAGTTCCCGGACTGTCGGTCGGATCGGTAGGACCAGCCATGCCGAGAAGGTTAGGGAGTTCGGCGTCGCCCGGATATGGAGAATCCACAGAATCCGGGGGCGGCGGTCTGGAGATTTCCACAGAGCTGGTGGAATACATTGAAGGCACCGGCGCCAGGCCCCCGTCCGTCGGACCGGCGTGGTTCAGAGCGGCAACATCCCTCGATGGCTGGACATGGTAGGTCGTCCTACTTTATGGTTCCCTTCTAGATCCGCGGTGCAGGCGAGCCGGGTGCGAATCCGGGTGGAAGCCCGTGGCCTGGATGCATGACCCGAGGTTCGGCACTCGTTTGTCGGCGCCGCATCCGGCTGGCCGCTTCGCAACCTGGCCACACCATTTCTGATGATCTAGCGCGAACATTTTCTCCTGGCCGGGAGCCAGGTTCCTGACACGACATCGACCGCAGGCAAAGCGCGCCACATGCGTGCCATCGAAAAATGAGGCAGATGTGATCCGAGAACTCACGCACTACATCGGCGGCAAACCGGTCGCCGGGACATCCGGCCAATTCGGACCCGTGTACGACCCGAGCGCCGGGCAGGAGCAGGCTCGGGTGCCGTTGGCCTCCCGCGCGGAGGTGGCTGACGCCGTCGCGGCGGCGGCCGCGGCCCAGCCCGCCTGGGCCCGGCTCAACCCGCAGCGCCGAGCCCGGGTGCTGGCGCGCTTCATCGAGCTGGTCCGCGCGGAGAAGGACTCGCTGGCCCGTCTCCTTGCCTCCGAGCACGGTAAGACCATCCCGGACGCGCACGGAGACATCGAACGCGGGTTGGACGTGATGGAGTTCGCCACGGGTATTCCCCACCTGCTCAAGGGCGAGTACTCGGATGCGGTCGGCACGGGGATCGACGTGTACTCGATGCGCCAACCCCTCGGCGTCGTCGCGGGGATCACTCCGTTCAACTTCCCCGCGATGATCCCGCTCTGGAAGGCGGGGCCCGCGCTGGCCTGCGGTAACGCGTTTGTGCTCAAGCCGTCGGAGCGTGACCCGTCGGTTCCGCTGCGGCTGGCCGAGCTGTTCGAGGAGGCGGGACTGCCGCCCGGCGTGTTCAGCGTCGTCAACGGCGACAAGATCGCTGTCGACGCGCTGCTGACGGATCCGCGGATCCAGGCGGTGGGGTTCGTCGGATCATCCGACATCGCGCAGTACGTGTACGCCACCGCCGCGGCGCACGGCAAGCGGGCCCAGTGCTTCGGCGGGGCGAAGAACCACCTGGTCATCATGCCGGACGCCGACCTCGACCAGGCCGTGGAGGCGCTGGTCGGCGCCGGCTATGGCTCGGCCGGCGAGCGCTGTATGGCGATCTCGGTCGCCGTCCCGGTGGGGGAGGCGACCGCGGACGCCCTGGTCGAACGGCTGGCCGAGCGGGTGCGGGCGCTGCGGATCGGACCGTCGTTCGACGAGGCCACCGAGGTCGGCCCGCTGGTCAGCGCGGCGGCGGTCGCCCGGGTCCGGGACTACATCCGGTCCGGCGTCGACGAGGGCGCGCGCCTGGTCGTCGACGGCCACGAGAACCCGTTGGCGGGCACGGAGCACGGCCACGGTTTCTACCTCGGGGCGTCACTGTTCGACAGGGTCACCCCGGCCATGCGGATCTACCGGGAGGAGATCTTCGGCCCCGTGGTGTCGGTGGTACGCGCCGCGGATTACGAGGAGGCGCTGCAACTGCCAAGCCAGCACGAGTACGGCAACGGCGTAGCGATCTTCACTCGGGACGGCAGCATCGCCCGCGACTTCACCCACCGGGTGAACACCGGCATGGTCGGGGTGAACGTGCCCATCCCGGTGCCGATCGCATACCACACCTTCGGCGGCTGGAAGCGCTCCGGTTTCGGCGATCTGAACCAGCACGGACCGGACTCGATTCGTTTCTACACGAAGACGAAAACGGTCACCTCCCGCTGGCCGGACGTGAGCGTGCGCGAGCAGGCGAGCTTTGTTATTCCGACGATGAAGTGACGGTGACTGATGGAGATACTTTCACCCGAGCGGCGGGCGATGCGGGAGACCGCCGGCGCGTTTGCTGCCGAGTATCTGGCCCCGAACGCCGTCAAGTGGGACCAGTCCAAGCATTTCCCGGTCGACGTGCTGGGCGAGGCCGGCAAGATCGGCATGGGTGGGATCTGTGTTGCCGAGGAGGTCGGCGGGTCCGGTCTGGGGCGGCTGGACTCGGTCGTGATCTTCGAGGAGCTGGCGGCGGGCTGCCCGTCCATCGCCGCCTACATCTCGATCCACAACATGGTCGCCTGGCTGATTGACAAGCTCGGCGATGACCAGCTTCGCCGGCGGCTGCTGCCGGAGATGTGCACGATGGCCCGCCTCGGCAGCTACTGCCTGACCGAGCCGGCGGCTGGCTCCGACGCCGCCGCGCTCACTACCCGCGCGCGCCGGGACGGCGACCATTACCAGATCGACGGCGTCAAGCAGTTCATCTCCGGCGCCGGCGCCGCCGACGTCTACGTCGTGTTCGCGCGCACCGGAGCGAGCGGTCCGGTGGGCATCTCCGCCTTCGTGGTCGAGCGGGACAGCCCCGGGCTGTCGTTCGGTCCGGACGAGGCCAAGATGGGCTGGAACGCACAGCCGACCCGCCAGGTCGTCCTTGACGGCGTCCGGGTGCCGGCGAGCCACCGGCTCGGACCCGAGGGCTCGGGTTTCCGTACCGCCATGCGGGCGCTCGACGGCGGCCGGCTCAACATCGCCGCCTGCTCCCTGGGTGGGGCCCGAGCGGCCCTCGACCGCACCGTGCGCTACCTGAGCGAGCGCCAGGCGTTCGGGGCGTCGCTCGCCGACGCCCAGGCGCTGCGCTTCCGCCTCGCCGACATGGGCACCGAGCTGGAGGCGTCACGCACCCTGCTCTGGCATGCCGCCGGGGCGCTGGACCAGGGCGATCCGACGGCCACCCAGTTGTGCGCGATGGCCAAGCGGTTCGTCACCGACGCCGGGTTCGCCGTCGCGAACCAGGCGCTGCAACTACACGGCGGCTACGGATATCTCACGGAGTACGGCTTGGAGAAGATCGTGCGAGACCTGCGGGTACACCAGATCCTGGAAGGCACCAACGAGATCATGCGGGTCATCGTGTCCCGCGCGATGCTGGCGGCGGTCCGATGACCGCCGACGGACCCACCGCCGACGGACCCACCGCCGGCGAGTCGGCCGCGGGCGACGCCGAGGTGATCTCTCGGGTCGACGGCCCGGTCGGACGACTCATCCTCAACCGACCGAAGGCCATCAACGCGCTGACCCACGAGATGGTGCTCGCGATGACCGAGGCCCTCGACGCCTGGGCCACCGATGACAGGATCGGCTGCGTGGTCGTCACCGGAGCCGGCGATCGTGGGCTGTGCGCCGGCGGCGACATCCGGTCCATCTACCGGGACGCCCGATCGGGCGGCACGGGATCGGTCGACTTCTGGGCCGACGAGTACCGGCTGAACTCGTTCATCGCCCGGTACCCGAAGCCCTACGTCGCGTTGATGGACGGGCTGGTGATGGGCGGCGGCGTGGGTGTCTCCGCGCACGGCTCGGTCCGGGTCGTCACGGAGCGGTCCAGGATCGCCATGCCGGAGACCGGGATCGGGTTCGTGCCCGACGTGGGCGGCACCTGGCTGCTGTCCCGGATACCCGGCCGGATCGGCATCCACGCGGCCCTCACCGCCGGGACGTTCTCGGGCCGGGACGCGATCGCCGGCGGCCTCGCCGACCACCTGGTTCCCGCCGCCAGGCTCCCGGAGCTGCTCGACTCCCTGGTGGCGGGCACACCACCGGCCGACGCCGTCGCCGCCCTGGTCGAGCCCGCCAGCGCGGCGCCCGCCGGGGACGCGCAGCCCGCCGACGGGCGCGTCTGGATCGACGCCTGCTATGCCGCGGACACCGTCGAGGAGATCCTCGAGCGACTGCGCGGACACGGCGACCCGGAGGCGGCCGCGACGGCGCAGGTGATCGCGGCGAAGTCCCCGACCGCGCTCAAGGTCACGCTCGCCGCGCTGCGTCGGGCGGCCGGCCTGCCGGACCTGGATGCGGCACTCGTGCAGGAGTTCCGGGTCTCCACCGCCTGCCTGCGCTCCCCTGACCTGGCGGAGGGCATCCGGGCGCAGATCATCGACAAGGACCGCACGCCGCACTGGTCACCGGCGACGCTCGTCGACGTCGACGCCGCAGCCGTGGAGAGGTTCTTCGCCGTCCCCGCCCACGGTGATCTCGACCTCGGCCTGGACCGGTCCCACCGGACGGTGACCCGATGAGCGGCACCGCTGACGGCGAGCGCCCGAACCTGGCCGGCCGGCGCATCGCCTTTCTCGGGCTCGGCAACATGGGCGGGCCGATGGCGGCCAACCTGGTCCGCGCGGGCGCGCAGGTCATCGGCTACGACCCGGTACCGGCCGCGGTGGAGCGGGCCCGGCAGGCCGGGCTCGTCCTCGCCGCCCACTCGGCGGCCGCGGTCGCCGAGGCAGACACCGTCGTCACCATGCTGCCGACCGGGCGGCACGTGCTCGACTGCTACGCCGAGATCGTGGCGAAGGCCGGCCCCGGGACGCTGTTCATCGACTGTTCGACGATCGACGCCGCCGACGCCCGGGCCGCGGCTGTCGCGGCCGTCGCCGCGGGCCAGCGCGCCTGTGACAGCCCGGTCTCGGGCGGGGTGACCGGCGCCGAGGCGGGGACGTTGACCTTCATGCTGGGCGGCGACGGGACAACGGTCGCCGCCGCGTCGACCGTGCTGGCGGCGATGGGCCGGCGGATCATCCACTGCGGTGGCCCGGGCGCCGGTCAGGCCGCCAAGATCTGCAACAACATGCTGCTGGGCATCACGATGATCGGCGTCAGCGAGGCCTTCGCCCTCGGGCGCGCGCTCGGCCTGACCGATCAGGCGCTGTTCGACGTGGCCTCGGTGTCCTCGGGGCAGTGCTGGGCGCTCACCACGAACTGTCCGGTGCCGGGGCCGGTGCCGACGAGTCCGGCGAACCGGGACTACCAGGGTGGTTTCGTGTCCGGACTGATGCTCAAGGACCTGAACCTCGCGCGGGCCGCGGCGGACGCGCAGGCAGTCGACACCGTTCTCGGCCGGACCGCCGCCGACATCTACGCAGCGTTCGTGGACACCGACGGCCCGGGAAGGGACTTCTCCGCGGTCATCACCGCGATCGGCCACGGCCGGGCTCGACCCGTGGATCACCAGCAGGACTCGCGCAGCGAGCAGAACCAGCCGAACGTGGCCGAGGAGACCGGATGACCACGCCTGAGACGATCATCATCAGTCGGCCGGCGGAGGGCGTCGGCCTGATCACACTCAACCGCCCGAAGGCGCTGAACGCGCTGAACCGGCAGGTCATGAACGAGCTGACGGCGGCGGCCGCCGAGCTGGACCGTGACACGTCGATCGGGGCGATCGTGCTCACCGGCTCCGAGCGGGCGTTCGCCGCCGGCGCCGACATCAAGGAGATGGCGACCCAGTCCTTCAGCGACGTCTACACCAGCGACTGGTTCGCCGGCTGGGATGCGCTCACCCGCGTCCGCAAGCCGCTGATCGCGGCGGTCGCCGGCTACGCGCTCGGCGGAGGGTGCGAGCTGGCGATGATGTGCGACGTGTTGCTCGCCGCCGACACGGCGCGGTTCGGCCAGCCGGAGATCACCCTGGGCGTGCTGCCGGGCATGGGCGGCTCGCAGCGGCTCACGCGGGCGGTTGGCAAGGCGAAGGCGATGGAACTGTGCCTGACCGGCAGGATGATGGATGCCGAGGAGGCCGAGCGCGCCGGCCTGGTCTCCCGGGTCGTCGCCGCCGACGCCCTCCTGGACGAGGCGGTCACCGTCGCCACGACGATCGCGGGCATGTCCACTCCGGCGGCCATGATGGTCAAGGAGGCGGTCAACCGGGTCTTCGAGATCCCGCTGTCCGAGGGAATCCTGTTCGAACGACGGATGTTTCACTCGACCTTCGCCACCGCCGACCAGAAGGAGGGCATGGCCGCGTTCGTCGAGAAGCGTAAGCCGGCCTTCCGCAACAACTGACCGACAGTCGACCGCGCGGACGCGGCGAAGCTCGATGCGCAAGCCATGTCCGTTCCTCAGCCATGTCCGTTCCTCGCGATCCGGCCGGTGTCGGGACGGGCCCGGCTGCGGCACGAGCGGCTCCGAGGCTGTTGCGTGTCACATGTCACGGTCCTACGATTCCCAGCACGGAAGACAAATGTTTGTTTCTTCGCTCCGGTACCTGACGGGGCGGACATTTTCCCATCGATCGCGCGACCCGACCGTTCGGGCGACCGCGCGTACCTCGGACCAGGAGATCGGATGTTACCCGCTTTATCGTGCCGTGGCCGTCGATGCCTCGTCGGCGCTGCCGCCGCCCTCTGTCTGACGCTGGCCGCCTGTTCGAGCGGAGGCGGGGCGGCCTCGAGCTCCGGAGGGGGCAGCTCGAGCCAGGTGGCCGCCGCGCAGGCCACCGTGAACGAGTACCTGAAGACGCCGACCGCGATCGGGCCCACCACGCCGCTGGCCCGTCCGCCGGCTCGGGGAAAGACCTTCGTCTACCTGAAATGCAATCTGCCGCAGTGCGCGACGGTCGGCTCGGCCGTGCAGGAGGCGGCCGGCAAGGTCGGCTGGAAGGCACAGATCGTCAACTACGACTCCGCGAATCCGGCCACCCTGATCTCCGGGCTGAAGCAGGCGCTGCGGTACGACCCGGTCGCCGTGGGCATCTCCGGTATCCCGGAGGAACTCTGGAAGAGCGAGGAGGCCGACTACGAGAAGGCCGGCGTCGCGATCCTCCCGCAGCAGACCGGGCCCGTGACGATTTCCCGGACCGTACCGGTGCAGATCGGCGATGACAGCGCGGTGGCAGGCAAGATCGTCGGTAGCTGGTTCATCGCGGATTCGAAGGCGAAGGGGAAGGGACTGCTGGTCAGCGTTCCGGCCTTCCCGGTTCTCACCGAGCTCGGCGATGCCATCCAGCGCACCGTGCGGGCGGGCTGCTCGGCCTGTTCGTTCCAGACGTTGAACGCGACGGTGGCGCAGCAGGCCGGAAACCAGATCGTCCCGGCAGTCATCTCGGCGCTCAGACGCAACCCGTCGCTGAAGTACGTCGTCACGACCGACGGTGTGCTGCTGACCGGGCTGTCCGCGGCGCTCAGGGCAGCCGGTCTGCACGACATCAGGGTTGGTGGGGCGTTGGCGACGGCGCAGAACGAACAGGACATCCTCGACGGCTCGGCGACCGCGTTCACCAGCTACAACAGCTCCTACATCGGCTGGCAGCTCATCGACGCGGCCCTTCGTCGGTCCCAGGCAATGAGCTTCACGGCCGACGACGGAGGCTCCCCGGAGCAGCTTCTGGTCCGATCCACCGTCGGCACGCCCTCGGACACGGCCAGCGCTCCGGCGGACTTCCGGGAGCAGTTCGCGAAGCTGTGGGGCCTCGGTGCCTAGCCGGCCCGCCCCGGCCGCGACGACGCCGCCCGCGTCGCCGTCGGACCCGCTGCCCGCGAGCCTCGTCGTCAGCGGTCTGCGCAAGTCCTTTGCCGGGCATCCGGCGGTGGACTCGGTGGACATGACGATCGCGCCAGGGGAGATCCACGCGCTGCTGGGCGAGAACGGTTCCGGTAAGTCCACCTTCATCAAGATTCTCTCCGGATACCACAGGCCCGACGCCGGCCAGGCGACGGTGGCGGGCCGCCCGCTGCGCTTCGGCTCGGTGGATGCCTCCTACCAGCTCGGCTGCCGCTTCGTGCACCAGGACCTCGGTCTGGTCGACGCCTGCTCCGTGGTGGACAACCTCTCGCTCAGCGCCGGGTATCCGCTCGCCTTCGGCACAATCCGGGGCGGCGAGGCGCGGCGCATCGCGCAGGAGTCGCTGCGCCGCGTCGGCGTCGACGTCGACGTCCGCCGCAGGGCGGCGGAACTGAGCCCGGCGCTGCGCACCGGCGTGGCCGTGGCACGTGCGTTGCGCCGGGACGTCTCGGCGCGGGCGCACCTGCTGGTGCTGGACGAACCGACCGCCACCCTGCCGCACGACCAGGTCGATCAGCTCCTCGAGATCGTTCGCCAGGTCGCGGCACTGGGCGTCGGCGTGCTCTACGTCAGCCATCGGCTCGCCGAGGTCCGAAGGCTGGCGGACACCGTCACCGTGCTGCGGGACGGCAGGCGGGTGGCGCAGCGTCGGATGGCCGATCTGTCCCACGGCGAGCTGGTCGACCTGCTCACCGACGGCCACGCGGTCGCGGCGGCCCGACCCCGCCACGCCGAACCCGGGAAGGTCCTGCTCAGCGCCCGCCACGTGCGCTCGGGCCACCTGCGCGACCTGTCGTTCCAGGTGCGCTCCGGCGAGGTCCTCGGGATCGCCGGCCTGTCCGGCTCCGGGCGGGAGATGGCGCTGGCCAGCCTCTTCGGTGCCGTCATGCGCGACGCCGGTCTGGTGCGGGTCGACGACACGGACCTGGCGCCGGGGCGGCCGGACCGGGCCATCGCGGCCGGACTCGCCTATCTGCCACCGGACCGGAAGACGCATGGCGGGATCATGACGCTCAGTGCGGCGCACAACATCGCGCTCACCGATCTCCGGCCGTTCTGGAAGCGGCTTCGGCTACGTCGGCGCCCCGAGATCGCCGAGACCCACCGGTGGTTCTCCGCGCTCGCCATCCGGCCGGCTCGGGCGACCACGGCTCGACTCGAGACTTTCAGCGGCGGCAACCAGCAGAAGATCCTGTTCGCGAAATGGCTGCGCCGCCGGCCGCGGGTTCTCCTGCTCGACGAGCCGACCCAGGGCGTCGACATTGCGGCCAAGGCCGATCTGCACGAACAGATCAGGCGCGCCGCGGCGGAGGGCGGCGCCGTCGTGGTCAGCTCCGCCGACCTCGAAGAACTCGGCGCGGTCAGCTCCCGTGTCCTGGTCATCCGCGACGGGCACATCGTCGCCGAGCTCGGCCACGACGAGGCGACGGTCCCCACCATGCTCCGACACTCGCTCGGCGGAGAATCAGGGCGCACATGAGACGATCCGTTTCCATCAACCTCGGCCTGGACAGGTTCAGCGGTCTCTACCTGTGGGCAGTTTTCGTCATCGTTTTCGGCGTCTGGACGCCCGACCTTTTCCTCACGATGTCGACGGTGCACTCGATCGCCTCCGCGCAGGCCATCACCGGCATGCTCGGCATCGCCGTCCTCATTCCCCTGGCCTGCGGCACCTACGACCTGTCGATCGGAGCCACCGTCAACATCTCGGCCGTCCTGGCCGGATCGCTGCAGACCGGTCAGCACCTGGGCCTGTGGCCGGCGATCCTCGTCGCGCTCGTCTCGGCGGTTCTCATCGGCATCGCGAACGGATTCTTCGTCGTCGTGCTGGGAATCAACTCGTTCATCGCCACGCTCGGGATGGCGACCGTCGTGGGTGCCTTCCAGGCGATCGCCACCGGCAACACCCAGCCCAATCCGCCGACCGGCCGGACCTGGAACAACCTGGCCCAGTACTCCATCGGCGGATTCCAGGTCGTCGTCCTGTTCCTGCTCGCCATCGTGTTGCTCGCCTGGTGGGCGCTCGACCACACTCCCGCGGGCCGTTATCTCTACGCGATCGGCGGCAACCGTGAGGCAGCCCGACTGGCGGGCGTGCACGTCGATCGATGGACCTGGCTGTCGCTGGTCGCGTCGTCCACTATCTGCGGCATCGCCGGCGTGCTGTACTCCTCTCTCAACGGCCCCTCGCTGACCTTCGGCGCGGCCCTGCTCCTGCCCGCGTTCGCCGCGGCCTTCCTCGGCTCGACCCAGCTCACTCCGGGCCGTTTCAACGTGTGGGGAACGGTGATCGCAGTGTTCGTGCTGGCCACCGGGGTGCAGGGACTGCAGTTCGTCACCGGGGTCCAGTGGCTCAGCGACATGTTCAACGGCGTCGCGCTGCTCACCGCGGTCGGATTCGCCGTCTGGCGGCAGAAGACCAGCAAGGCTCGGCTGGACCGGACGCCGGCGCCGGCCCGCGACGATTCCGGTCCCGCGCCCGCCGACATCGACGCGCCGCCGGACGCCCCCGTGGCACTGTCCGGGTAGGTGCCCCGGGCAGTGCCCGGGGCGGTCCCGGTCAGTCGATCGGGACCGCACCGGCGCATGGAATCGACACCCACCGCTCGACGTGGAGGGCCAGGGCTAACCGTGACTGTCGGGCAGCGCGTGAAAGTTCCGTCGGAAGTAGACGACCGGGCGCTGCTCGGAGACCCGGGTCCCTTCGACGCGGCCGACGAGGATGGTGTGGTCGCCCGCCGTGTGTCGGGCGTAGGGGGCGCAGTCAAGCGTCGCGCAGGCGCCGGCCAGGACGGGCAGCCCACGTTCGTCGGCCGCGAACCCGGCGTCGGCGAACTTGTCCGCGCCTCGGGTGGCGAACCGGGTGGCCAGATCCGCGTGCTCGGCGTGGACCACATGGACGACCCACCGGTCGGCCCGGGCGAAGACCGGATAGCACTGGGCGTTGTCCGCCAGGCACACCAGCACCAGCGGCGGGTCCATGGAGACCGAGCAGAAGGATGTCGCGGTGAATCCCCACCAGCGCCCGTCCGCGTCGGCTGTGGTGACGATCGTGACTCCACTCGGAAAGGAGGCCATCGCCTTCTTGAACAGCGTGGTCTGATCGGTGGCGTTGACGGTGGTCATGAGACCTCGCTCTCGCTCATCGCATGATTTAGTCGTATGTGCTTCGTCGTCAGGTGATGGAGGTTGTTGGGGTTCGGCCGCCCGACCAGCGGCTCACGATCCACGATGTCGACGCGGTGATCTGCCGGGCCGCGGCCCTTGGCCGGGTTGTCGGTCATCAGCCGGATCCGGAAGACGCCCAGGTCGGCGAGGATCTGCGCGCTGATGCCGTAGCCCCTGCTGTCGCCGGGCAGACCCTGGGCGAGATTTGCATCCACGGTGTCGAGGCCGGCGTCCTGGAGCGTGTAGGCACGTAGTTTGTGGGCGAGCCCGATCCCGCGGCCCTCATGGCCGCGCAGATACACGATGACGCCATGCCCGGCCCGACCGATCGCGGCCATCGCCGAGGCGAGTTGCTCGCCGCAGTCGCAGCGATGTGAGCCGAACACGTCGCCGCTGAGGCACTCCGAATGCACACGGACCAGGACGGGCTCGTCGGTGCTCTCCCGCTGACGCACGTCGCCCATGACCAGCGCGGCGTGCTCCGTCCCGTCGGTCACCGATCGATAGCAGATGGCCCGGAACTCGCCGTGATCGGACGGCACCCGGCCGGTCGTGGTGCGCTCGACCAGCGACTCGCGGTCGCCGCGGTAGCGAATGATGTCGTCGACGGAAAGCGTTACCAGGCGATGCTGCGCGGCGAATCGTCGCAGTGCGGGCCGGCGCGCCATCGACCCGTCGTCGTCGGTCACCTCGGCGAGGACTCCGACCGGCTCGAGATCGGCGAGCCGACACAGGTCGACGGTGCTCTCCGTGTGCCCGGGGCGCTGGAGGACCCCGCCGGGCCGGGCGATGAGCGGAAAGACATGGCCAGGGCGGGACAGGTGCTCCGGGCGTGTCGCGGGATCGGCGAGAGCACGTACGGTGAGTGAGCGGTCGGTGGCCGATACCCCGGTCGTCGTGCCGCTCTTGAGGTCGACCGACACGGTGAAGGCGGTGCCACGCGGATCGTCTCCGGTCGCGACCATCAGGGGAAGGCGCAGCTCGGCGGCGCGAGCCTCGGTGACCGCGACGCACAGCAGACCGGTCGTGTTTCTGATCATGAAGGCCATTGTCTCGGGTGTGGCGTACTCGGCCGCCATGATGAGGTCGCCTTCGTTCTCCCGGTCCTCGTCGTCGACGACCAGGACCATCTCGCCTCGCCGCATGGCCTCGATGGCCGCCTCGACGGGGCCGAGAGTCTTCGGTGCCTGGTGCGAGGGCGGTTCCACGGGCAGGCCGCGTACCTGGGCGTCGGTGGACACGTCGCACGCCTCCTAACAACTGTTTGTTCGTGTACGGTAGCAGTGGTATCGCGGCGCGGCAACCGGTCACGGGCGGGTGCGAATCGGGGGCCCGCGGGCGATGGCGAGTCCGCGAGGTGCGGGTGAGGCTTGACAGCGGTCGGTGGTCGCACGACGATTAACAAATCGTTGTTTTGATCTTTCCGGGCTGGACCAGGATCTTGCGGGGCGGGCGATGCGGCGACGGCTCGGAATCCCACGAGGTGGTGAGGCATGACTCCGCAGGAACTGGAGCGTGCGGTGCGCGAGCTCCGCGATCGCCAGGCCATCCACGACTGCCTGATGACATACTCGCGCGGGATTGACCGACTGGATCGCGAGCTGCTGCTGTCGGTCTACCATCCGGATGCGATCGACGATCACGGCGTCTTCGTGGGGAGTCCGGAGGAATTCGCCGACTGGGCCATCGCGATGCACTCCGCAACGCACCTGTCGCACCAGCACTGCGTGCTCAACTACACAGTCGATCTGGACGGTGACGTCGCGCATACCGAGACGTACTACATGTTCGTCGGAATGAACCGTGCGGGGGCTCCGCTGGCGATGAGCGGTGGCCGATATATCGACCGGTTCGAGCAGCGGAATGGGCGGTGGGCGATTGCCGCGCGGGTGTGCGTGCGGGACTGGGCGCCGCTCGACGTTGTTCCGCAGGATCTGGACGCCTCGGCCTTGGCGGCGGTGAAGGGGCTCGACGAGGGTGTGATTGCCCTGATGCGTTCCGGGGCGCAGTGTCGTCGCGACCGTGCGGACGCGTCGTACCTGCGACCGCTTCGGATCGACCCGGCCCGCGTCCCGCGCAGGTAGTTCTCGGCTTCCTGGATGTGGCCGGGTGTACCGGATGGAAAACGAATGATTGTTCGGAGACTCTCTGCGGGACTCGGGAAGGGGAGATGACCGGGCGGGCGCCTGTGATGGAAAGAGGTGCTTTCCGTCCCAGGCGCGGGGTCGGCCGGCTGCTGTCTGCCGTCCGTTTGTGAATGGAGGAGCAAGGACATGGCACGACGAGAAGGCCCCGCCCTCTGGGCGGTGTTTCTGTGGCCCGGTGGCCACCACCACGGTGCGTGGCGGCTCCCCGGCAGTCCCGGCGCGGATCTGCTGAGCTTCGAGAACTACCGGCGGATGGCGGTCGAGGCCGAGAAGGCGAAGATCGACATGGTCTTCCTGGGTGATCGTCTCGATGCGTGGCCGCTACCCGACGAGTACCTGGCGCGGACGGCGCGCGGTGCCCGTCTGGAGACCCTGACGCTCACGGGTGCCCTGGCCGCCGCGACGGAACGCATCGGGCTGGTGGCGACCGCGTCGACGACGTTCAGCGAGCCGTTCAACCTGGCACGCATGATCGGCTCGCTCGACCACATCTCGGGCGGCCGGGTCGGGTGGAACGTCGTCACGAGTTACACCGACGACCAGGCCCAGAACTTCGGCCTCGACCACATCCCTGCGCGCCCGGAGCGCTACAGCCGCGCTCAGGAGTTCCTCGACGTTGCCAAGGGGCTGTGGGACACCTATGAGGACGACGCGGTGTTCCGGGACAAGGAGACCGGGCAGTTCTTCGATCCGGCGAAGCTCCACAAACTCAACCACAAGGGCAGTCACTTCCAGGTCGCCGGTCCGATGAACATGGAGCGCCCGCCGCAGGGCTATCCGGTGATCTGCCAGGCCGGGGCCTCCAAGGACGGAATTGCCTTCGCCGCCCGCAACGGCGAGGTGCTGTTCTCGGTGAACTCCAGCATCGAACGCTCCCGGGAGTACTACAACCAGATCAAGGAGGGGGCGATCGCCGCGGGCCGCAGCCCCGACGAGGTCAAGGTCCTCGCCTCGATCAACCCGGTGCTCGGAAAGACGGCGGAGGACGCCCAGCGCAAGTACGACCAGATGCAGTCGCTGCTCGACGACGACGTCTCGCGGCATTTCGCCGAGATGTACTTCGGCATCGACCTCGCCAAGTACGACCTGGACGAGCTGGTCCCCGAGATCGAGTTGCCCGAGGTCGGCCGCGGCATGCCGCGGGCGCACCAGGAGTACATGCTCACCCGGGCCCGGGACCAGAAGCTGACCATGCGCCAGCTCGTCTACGGCTTCAACGGCACCAACATCTACCCGAAGTCCGCCGAGGAGGCGGCCGACGAGTTTCAGGAGTGGTACGAGACCGGCGCGTGTGACGGCTTCATCCTGCAGATCTCCCACGTCCCCGAAGGCGTCACGGACTTCTGCGAGCTGGTGGTGCCGATCCTGCGCAGGCGCGGGCTGATTCGCGAGGAGTACGCCGGGAGGACGATGCGGGAGAACCTCGGGCTCGCCTTCCCGAGGAACCAGTACGCGAAGTAGCGGGGAGAAGAACAGCCTGTTGTTTGTTGTGGGATCGCCGCACGCCGTCATTCAGTGAAGGAGATGCACGATGGCCGACGGAAGGTCGTTCACGGATCCCGAGCCGTTCACCGTCTCGATTCCGGACGCGGATCTGGACGACCTGCGTTCCCGCCTGCGGGGTGCGCGTTGGCCCGGTGACGCGGGCAACGGTGACTGGGACTACGGCGTCGAGAAGTCCTGGCTCCAGGACCTGGTGCGCTACTGGGCCGAGGACTACGACTGGCGGGCCCAGGAGAAGCTGATCAATGATCTGCCGAACTACCGGGTCCGGATCGACGGCACCCCGATCCACTTCGTGCACGCGAAGGGGAAGGGGCCGGATCCCATGCCGATCATCCTGTCGCATGGCTGGCCGTGGACCTTCTGGGACTGGCGCAAGGTGATCGGGCCGCTCACCGATCCAGCGGCGCACGGCGGCGACCCGGCGGACTCCTTCGACGTCGTCGTCCCGTCGATGCCGGGGTTCGGCTTCTCCACCCCGCTGACCGACACCGGCTTCGGCGCCCGCAAGATCGCCGAGTACTGGCACACGCTGATGCACGACGTTCTCGGCTATCGGCGGTACGCCGTCGGCGGCGGGGACTGGGGCTCGACGACCAGCGGCGAGATCGCGCACGGGTTCCCGGAACAGGTGATCGGAGCCTGGCTGACGCTGCCCAACGTCCCGGGCGTGCGGCTCTGGGAGATCACTGAGAAGGACTTCGCCCCGGACGAGCGGTGGATGGTCGAGCAGGCCGCGCGGGCCCGTTCGACGATCATGAGTCACTCCACCGTGCACCGCAACGAGCCCCAGACCCTCGCCTACGCGCTGGCGGACTCCCCGCTGGGCACCGCGGCGTGGATCTGGGGCCGGCGCCGGGACTGGGGCGACTGGCGGGACGGCGGCGGGGAGTTCTTCGACCTGTTCGACCGGGACTTCCTGTGCACCACGGCGTCGATCTACTGGCTGACCGGGTCGATCGCGTCGTCCATGCGGATCTACCACGAGCACTACGACGGCGGGGTGCCCCCGCCACCCCGACACGACCGCCGGCCCGCGATCGAGGTGCCCACCGCGTTCGCGGTGTTCCCCAGGGAGTTGCTGCTCCTGCCGCGCCGGGTCGCCGCCGAGGCGGTGAATCTGCAGCGCTGGACCGTCATGCCGAAGGGCGGCCACTACCCGCCCGCCGAACAGCCCGAGCTGGTCGTCACCGAACTCCGCGAGTTCTTCCGTGACCTTCGTTGACCGTCTTCTCCGGACCCCCAGGACCGCCCCCGAAACCCTGCCCCCAGGACAAGGAATGCCGATGAACAAACACACGCCCGAGATCACCGCAGACGAGCGGGCGGACCTGCTGGACCAGGCGAAGCAGATGGCCAAGGCCTGGGCGGCGATCGGTCGGGAGTGTGACACCGAGAACCGTTTTCCCACCGAGACCGTCGAGCCGTACAAACAGAGCGCGATCGCCGTGATGGCCGTGCCGAAGAAGTACGGCGGCCTCGGCGCGGACATCCATACGGCGGCTCTGGTGGCGCGGGAGTTAGCCAGGGGCGATCCGCCGATCGCCCTTGCCTACAACATGCACCAGGCCATGGTCGGCATCTTCCGGAACACCGCGGGGATCGACGACGACGTCCGGGCGTCGATCATGACGGCCGTCGGGCGTGACCGGAAGATCCTCTGTGGCCCGTTCAGTGAGGCCCGAGCCGGTCTTTCCGGCCTCGCGGACACCGTGGCCGTGCCGGACGGCGACGGCTGGCGGATCACCGGCAAGAAGAACTGGTCGACGCTGGTCCTGGGCTCGGACCTGATCGCGCTCAACGCCACGATCACCGACCCGGACGGCTCGGTGCCCGACGACTTCCGTGAGCGCGCCAGGCGGGAAGCCGTGTTCATCATCCCCACCGACTCGTCGAACCTCACGGTGGAGCACACCTGGGACACGATGGGTATGCGGGCCACCGGCAGCCACACCCTGGTGCTCGACGGGACGCCGGCGACCAGGCAGATGTACGGCGGCAACTTCCGACAGGGCCTGGTCGGTGAGGCCGAGTGGGCCGCGATGGGCTTCAGCGGGGTCTACCTGGGCCTGGCCGACAAGGCGTACGAGCAGGCGCGGGAGATCCTCCGGGCCAAGCACCTCGGCGCCACCCTGGGCGCCCAGGACACCGACATCAAGCAGGTCGGGTACGTGCAGTACGCGCTGGGGCGGATGCGTACCCAGATCGAGATCGCCGAGCGGGTGCTGGACGCGACCGGGCAGATCGCCGTCGAGGGCAGGTACGAGCAGTGGCCCGTGGCCGAGCGCAAGCCGAGGTGGGACACGGTCAAGGTGGTCACCACCGAGACGGCGATGAGCGTGACGGACGAGGCGTTCCGGCTGGTCGGCGGCTCGTCATACCGGCGCGGGCACGTCCTCGAACGGCTGTATCGCGATGCCCGCGCGGGTTACCTGCACTCCTTTACCACCAACCAGCTGTACGACTATGTCGGCCGGTACGAGCTGGGTCTGATCGGCTGATCGTGTTCCGCCCGGGCATCATCCGATGGCCGGACGGACCACGATGATCTGCTGCGGAGGACGAAGCATGAAACAATTGATTGTTTCCGAGTCGCGCCGAGGTGCGCATGCGTGACGTCGTGATCGCGGGGACGGGCATGACCCCGTTTCGCCGGGCACCGGGCTGGGGTCTGCGGGCCATGGCGACCGACGCCGCGGACGAGGCGCTCAAGGACGCCGGACTGGCCGCGAGTGCCGTTGACCGGGTCTACTTCGGCAACGCGGTGGCGCCCACGGTGACCCAACAGGACATGATCAAGGGGCAGGTCGCGTTCCGGTGCAGCGACCTGGCCGGTCTGCCGGTCGTCAACGTGGAGAACGCCTGCGCGTCGGGCACCTCGGCACTGCTCATGGCGGTCGAGGCGGTGTCCGCCGGGTTCGCCGAGGTGGCGCTCGCGGTCGGGGCCGAGCAGTTGACCAGCGAGGACAGGGTTCGTTCGTTCCAGGCACTGCGCGGCTCCACGGACATCACCGAGATCGGCGAGGCCGGCCCGGACCAGGACTGGACGAGGTCGATCCTGATGGACTTCTATTCCGCCGAGGCGCGTGAGTTCCTGGACCGCAACGGGGCCACCGCGGAGGACTTCGCCCTGGTCGCGGTGAAGAACCGGCGCAACGCCTCGCTCAACCCGCTGGCTCAGTTCCGCGAACCGCAGACCGTCGAGCAGGTGCTGGCCAGCCGGATGATCGTCCCACCGCTGACACTGGCGATGTGTTCGCCGCTCACCGACGGCGCGGCCGCGGCGGTCGTCTGCTCGGCCGGCTACGCCCGGACCCACCTGCCCGATGCCGATCCCCTCGCCGTGCGCGGATGCGTCATGCGCGGCGGTCGGACGGCCCCTCCGGTGGTCGAGGCGAGCGCCGCGGTCGCCGAGGTGTCCGGACTGTCGGTCGCCGACGTCGACCTGATCGAACTGCACGACGCCGCCGCCCCGGCCGAGCTGCTGCAGTACGGCGAGATCGGGCTGTGCGAGCGCGGCGAGGAACACCTGCTGGTGCGGCGGGGGGAGACCGATCTGGGCGGGCGGATACCGGTCAACACCAGCGGCGGGCTGACCAGCCGTGGGCACGCGCTGGGCGCGACGGGACTGGCGCAGATCGCGGAGCTGGCCACCCAGCTACGCGGCCGGGCGGGGCGACGACAGGTCGACGGTGCCCGGCGAGCGCTCGCGGTGAACTGCGGCGGCTGGCTGGGCGGCGGGTACGCCGTGACCCTCGCGACGGTCCTGGAGCACGTGCGATGACCGATCGCAAACAGGTCGATCTCGACACGGTCTTCTATCAGTTTCCGGCAGCGGGCGTCGCGCTGCTGACGCTGAACCGTCCTGAGTTCGCCAATGGTGTGGTGCCCGAACTCGCCGGCGACCTGCAGGCCGCGCTCGACGACCTGGAGGGCGATTCCGACATCCGGGCGCTGGTGTTCACCGGCGCCGGCCGTCAGTTCTGCGCCGGTGCCGATCTGACGGCGATGCAGGCATATCTGCGCGACGTCCAGCCGGTCACGCACGAACCGTTCAACGCCCGAGTGCTCTATCCGGTCACGCAGCGGCTCGTGACGAGTCGGCTGCCGATCATTGCCGCGATCAACGGTGGGGCCACGGCGGGCGGGCTGGATCTTGCGATGGCCTGCGACATCCGGATCGCCTCGACCCGCGCCAAGCTCGGCGAGACCTACGTCCGGCTGGGGCTTCCGCCCGGCAACGGCGGTGCCTACTTCCTACCCCGGCTGGTCGGGTCCGGGACAGCGGCGGAGCTGTTCCTCACCGGCGACCTCGTCGACGCGAACCGAGCGCTGCAGATCGGGCTGGTCAACCGGGTTGTCGAACCGGATGGGCTGATCGATGAGGCGGTGACTCTGGCGGCCCGGATCGCCCGGCACCCGCGGCGGGCGGTCGAGGCGACCAAGCAGGCGCTGCGGGCGAGCTGGGGGCAGGACCTGCAGACCGCGATCACCTCTGGCTTCTGGGCGGTTGCGGCGCTGCAGCACAGCGAGGAGCTGCGCGAGGGCGTGGCGGCCGCACTGGACAAGCGCCCGCCCCGCTACGACCGGCCGGTCGCCGGCAGCTGACGGGCCGCCCGCCAGCACAGATCCCGTCCGTACCGTCCAGACCTTTGGGGAATGCCATGGCAGTCACTCCGGAACGCCCGTTGAAGTTCGGCGTGTTCATCCCGCCGCAGAACGTCGTCGGCCTCAACCCCACCCTCGCGATCCGCCGGGCGATCGAGCTGGCGGTTCATCTCGACCACCTCGGCTTCGACGAGATCTGGTTCGGCGAGCATCACTCCGGCGGCGCCGAGGTCGTCGCCTCGCCGGAGCTGATGATCGCCGCCGCCGCCGAGCGCACCCGACGGATCAGGCTCGGCACCGGGGTGATCTCCCTGCCCTACCACCACCCGTTCCAGGTGGCGGACCGGATCGTGCAGCTTACCCACATGACCCGGGGCCGGGTGATGTTCGGCGCGGGGCCGGGCCAGCTGCCCACCGACGCCGCCATGTTCGGGCTTGACGCCACCGAGCTGCGGCCGCGGATGGAGGAGTCGCTTGACATCATCCTGCGGCTGATCGCCGGCGAGACCGTGAGCCACAAGGCCGACTGGGTGACCCTGCGCGACGCCGTGCTGCAGCTGCGGCCGTATCACGGAAGCGTCGACATCTCCGTCGTCGGGACGGTGTCGCCGTCCGGCCCGAAGCTCGCCGGCCGGCACGGGCTGGGCCTGCTCTCCCTGGCCGCCACCGACCCGACCGGCAACGACCAGCTGCCGGTGCACTGGGACATCATGACCGAGGAGGCCGAGCGCACCGGCCACACCATCGACCGGGCGAACTGGCGGCTGATGGGCCCGATGCACGTGGCCGAGACCTCCGCGGCGGCGATCGAGCAGTGCGGCCACGGACTGCGCTGGCAGTACGAGTACCTCTCCCACATCAGCCCGTCGGCGATACCGGTGCCGGACACGACCGCGGAGCTTGTCGAGACCCTCAACGGCAGCGGGCGGGCCTCGATCGGCACCCCGGACATGGCGGCGGCGCAGATCCAGCGGCTGCTCGACCGGTCCGGCGGCTTCGGAACCTACCTGTTCCAGGGCATCGACTTCGCGAACTGGGCGGACACCCTGCGCAGCTACGAGCTGTTCGCCGAGGAGGTCATGCCGCGCTTCGACGGAACCCTCGCCCCGGTCCTGGCCTCGTACGAGCATGTCCTGGCCCAGAGCGACGACAACCGGGCCGCCACCACCGCCGCCCGGGCCCAGGCGGCGGAGCAGTGGAAGCGCGAGCGTGCGGCGGTGGCTGGCTCTTGACCATCTACGACAAATCGTCCAGCCTTACGGCAACCGATTGTTTTTCACTTTTGTGTCGACGGCGGACTATCGCTGCGCATGAGTATGGAGGAAATTCATGGGAAAGTTAGACGGCAAGGTCGCGCTCATCACCGGAGCCGGCCGGGGCCAGGGGCGCGCGCACGCGGTCCGGCTTGCCGAGGAGGGTGCCGACATCATCGCGGTCGACATCTGTGAGCCCATCCCGAGCGTCCCGTACGAGCTGGCCAGCCTGGACGATCTCAACGAGACCGCGAAACTGGTCGAGAAGCTGGATCGCCGCGCGGTCGCCCGCAAGGCCGACGTCCGCGACCACGCCGCACTGAGCGCCGCGGTCAGGGACGGCGTCAACGAGCTCGGTCGCCTCGACATCGTCGTGGCGAACGCCGGAATATGGTCGGCGGCACCCTTCGTCGAGATGACCGACGAGATGTACCGGGACATGATCGACGTGCAGATGCACGGGCCCTACAACACCTGCAAGGTGGCCGTGCCCTACCTGATAGAGCAGGGCAGCGGCGGCTCGATCATCATCATCAGCTCGACCGCCGGTATGCGCGGGTTCCCCAACCAGGTGCATTACAACATGGGCAAGCATGCCGTCGTGGGACTGATGCGATCGCTCGCGAACGAGCTGGCCCCGCATTTCATCCGGGCCAACACGATCCATCCCAGCTCCACGAATACCAAAATGATTCAGAACGAGACGATCTGGAGCGCCTTCGCCCCCGGGGTGGAGAACCCGACCGTGGCCGACTTCGGGGATACCTTCACCGCGATGAACCTGCTGCCGATTCCCTGGATGGAACCGGGCGAGATATCCCACGCCGTCGCCTGGCTGGCTTCGGACGAGTCCCGGTATGTCACCGGGGTCACCCTGCCCGTCGACGCCGGTTTCCTGGCGAAGTACAACTGATGCACAGATTGAAGTATCACTGACGACCAGGCCGACCCACCCCCGATCCCCAGGGGTGGGCCGGCCTCATGCCCGGGGTCCGGGCGGCGGTCAGCCGGGCAGGCCGAACCACGGCACCGGACGGCGCTGCATCTCCGCGGCGTCGGCGGCGCGGAAGACGACCTCGGCGTCGCAGGCGTAGCCGCCCCAGTCGCCGTCGGCATCCGGCCAGAGGCGGGCCAGGAACTGGACGTCGTCCGCCAGCTTGACCACGCCCACGGCGTAGGGCAGGTCGTTCTCGAAACCGGTCGGCGAGCCGATTCGGTGGACCGCGAAGCTGTGCAGCACGCCCCTGGTCGACGCGGGGACGAAGCTCAGGTCGTCCCCATAGCAGAAGGGGCACAGGTGTCGCGGGTACATGATGTCGCGGCTGCACGCCTTGCAGTGCTGGACGACGAGCTCGCCGCGGCGCAGTGCCGCATAGTAGGGCTCGGTCAGGGCCTCCATGCCGACCTCGTTCGAGCTGGTCACGCGGACACTCCTTCCAGCAACAGCACCTGCGAGTCCATGTACGTGCCACCCGATCCGCCGCACACGGCGCGGGTGGCGCCCTCGACCTGGCGTTCCGGGCCGGCGCGGCCGAGTAGCTGGCGCACACCCTCGGTGAGCAGCGCCGTGCCGCCGCCGACACCGGTGTGTCCGGCCGACAGCAGACCGCCGTTGGTGTTGGTCGGCAGCCGTCCGCCCGGGGAGAACTCGCCGCGGGCGAACTGCCGCGCCGCCTCGTGTTTCGGCGCGAGCCCGAGCCCTTCCATGCCGCTGGCCAGCACCGCGGCGTAGGAGTCGTAGATCTCGGCGATGTCGGCGTCCTGCGGCCCCCAGCCGGCCGTCTCGTACGCCTCGACGGCGGCCTTCTCCCAGCCGAGCACGGCCAGATCGCGTTCCTGACCGATGCTGTAGTGCGATACGCATCCGCCCGAGCCGGCGATGCGCACCCAGCGGTCCCGGCCCAGCCGGCGGGCGTTGCCCGCGCTGGTCAGGACGAGTGCGCACGCGCCGTCGGCCAGCATCGGACACTCCATCGCCCGGATCGGATCGGTGACCATCTTCGATGCGAGCACCTGCTCGACGCTCAGCGTCCGGTCCCGGTACATGGCGTTCGGGTTGAGGTTCGCCCACGTGCGCAGCGCCACGCAGACCGACGCCATGTCCGCCGGTGTGGAGCCGCTGGCATGCATGTACCGCTGGGTGATCAGCGCACCCACCGCGTTGAAGCTCAGCCCGCTGTCCTTCTCCCACTCGCGCGGGATCCCGTTGGCGGTCAGCATGTCGATCATCTCGTTGACCGGCGCGGAACCCCACTTCTCGGCCTGCAGCACCAGCACGTTCCTCGCGTGCCCACTGGAGATCAGGCCGGCGGCGTCCCGAATGGTGTTGTCGCTGGTCGAGCCGCCGGAGTGCACCAGATAGCTGCTCTTGATCCGCTGGCTGAGCCCGAGCTCCTCGACGACCCGGGAGAACACGAGGTCGGCCTGGTCGGCGAAGGAGTGCAGGCAGGGGATGAGAAGGATGGTGTCGATGTCGCTCATCGCCAGCCCGGCGTCGGCCACGGCGGCGACGCCGACCCGGACCAGGTCGCCCATGAACGGGCGGTTCGGGTAACGACCGGACGGCTGCTCGCCGATTCCGATGAAGACGGGTTCGTCGTCACTCACCCTGCTTCTCCTGGTTCTCTCTGCGGGCGAGGAGCAGCATGCGGAACCGCATGACGTCCTCGTCCTTCTGATTGATCACGGTGTAGTCGATGTGCAGGGTCCCGTGGTGGGGTTTGCGGCCGGGGGTCGCCTCGGCCACCTCCGCCCGCACCCGGACGGTGTCGCCGGGTCGGACCGGTGCCAGGGCCCGCAGGCGCTGGCACTCCAGGAAGGCGATGATCGCGTCGCCGAGGAAACCGGACAGCGCCACCAGCCCGACCGCGAAGCCGTAGGTGAGCGGGCCGTGCGCTATCCGACCGCCGAACGCCGTGGAGCGGCAGAACTCCTCGTCGGTGTGCAGCGGGTAGTGGTCGCCGGTCAGTCCGGCGAACGTGGTGATGTCGCCGATGTCGACGGTCCGGCCCGCGGTCACCACTGTGTCGCCGACCGCGAAGTCGTCGAAGGTGTGCCGCAGCCGGTTGAAGGTCTGCTTGTGCAACGTGTACTCCAGAGGACTACAGGGACAGCGCGGCCAGGGCCTCGTGCGTGAGGCCGAGTCCCTGCTGCTCGTGAATAAGCCGCTTGATCTCGCGGGTGAGTAGCACGCGGGCGTAGCGCGTGCCGAGCGGTGGCTTGGCTGCGATCCTGGCGGCGATCTCGCGGGCGCGGGGGAGGACCCGCTCGGGCGGCAGCACCTCGTTGACCACGCCGTAGGCCAGGGCCTGGTCGGCGTCGAGGACCTGCTCGGTCAGCAGGAAATAGCGCCCGCGCTGCGGGCCCAGGACGTGGGTCCAGCAGATGTGCGCGCCATCGCCGGGCACGATGCCGTTCGCGAGGTGCGGGCTGTCGGAGAAGACGGCGGTGTTCGCCGCGATCGTGATGTCCGAGAGCACCGGGATTTCTGGATGAACGGTCGCCGGACCGTTGATCGCGGCTATCACCGGGATCTCGATACCCATCAGGTTCTGTAACAGCCGCTGACCCTCGAAGATGATCTGCGACCAGTCCCTGGCGCTGCCCAGGCTGAAGCTGGAGAAATCAATCTCCGAGCAGTACGAGTCGCCCGCGCCGGTGAGCACCATTACTTTGTTCTCCGCGTCGCAGGCGATGTCGGTGAAGCAGTAGGCCAGCTCGTCGTGTGCCCGAGCCGTCCAGACCAGGCTCTTCCCCTCGGTGTGCACAGTGACCTGAAGAACCCCGGCCTCATCGCGTTCGAGTTCGATGTTCTCGTACTTCGTGGCATAGTCCTCGAATGACGGTGCAATGGACGCCATCGGGCTTGTCCTTCCCTGCAAACAATTGTTTGTTCTAAGGTACCAGCGGCCTCCCGACCACACAAGCGGCTCCCGGTCGAGTGATGATCGAGCGATGATCGTGCGACGCTCAGCTCGGTCTGATGCTCGCGTACTCCAGGGCCCACCACACCTCGACGAGCACGTCGGTATCGCTCAGATCGGCGTCGGTCAACTGGGCGAAGCGGCCCAGCCGGTAGCGGACGGTGTTCTCATGTACGGACAACGCCCGCGCCGTCGCCGCCACCGATCGCCGTTCGTGCAGCCAGCGTTCGACGGTCTCGATCAGCTCGGCCGCTGCTGGGCCGCGTTTCACCAGCCTGGCCAGGTAGCGGCGGTGCAGCAGCTCGCCGAGCTCACCCTGCTGCTCGACCGCGACCCGGACCGACAGTGACGAGCTGTCCACCACCCCCGTGCGGCGGTACCGCAGCGCCACATTGAGCACCCGGGTGGCCTCGGCGAATGCGGAGGACACCGTCGCGAGGGGCACCGGCCCCGTCACCGCGATCACGGCATCGGCGAGGGGGACGGGGCGAGTCACGGTGATGCCTGCGATGTCGTCCTCGACCGAGGCGACCAGCGATCGCCGATTGCCATGCTCCAGGTGCCGGCTCAGTCGCTGCGGATCTTCGTGCCCGTCCAGTTCACGGGCCCGGAAAACCCAGTACCGGCCGTCCGTGAGCACGCCGTGCACGGACTGGCCCGCGACCAGCTCGGCCTGGTCGACGCCGCCCACGAGCAACCGGTGCAGGAAGGCGATCCGGTGCCGCTCGTCGCGCCGAGCACTGTCGATCTCCACCTGCTGACGTGCGGAGACCAGGACGCCGGCGTACTGGTCGGTGAGGTCCCACAGTCGGGTGGCGACGGCCAGGACCGCCCGGGGATCGGCGCCGCTCGTCGTCGCCTCCTCGATGAACGCGTTGCGCAGCACGGCCAGCACCGCCCGATACGCCTGGACGACGGTGTCCGACGGCACGCCCTGTCGGGCACGGCGTTGTCCGGATGCCCGCTCGTCCTCCTCGACCTCGGCGAGCAGGGCGTGCTGGCCGAGCGTTGCGGCGACGCGCAGCACGTTGCGCCGGCACGATCGGCGCAGGTCGTCCACGGGCACCCGGTCGTAGGCGGGGTACGCGCGCAGCGCGACCAGTTGGCGTTCGACCAGCTCGTCCGTTCGGGCGGTGAGCCGGGCTGCGACCTCGGCGAGCAGTGCCTCGGCATCGGCCATCGGGAACATCTCCAGGAAACCGTTCGCTGGGCTGTGATCTCCAGGTCGTCGGATCGTTACCGGCCTGGTCGCCGACGGTGGGAATCCCGGTGCTCGTCGACCTGGTGTCCCGACGGCTTTCCGCTGACTCAGGTGGTGGTGAGTGCGAGCAGGTGGGTGATCTCCTCCTCGGTGAAGCCGGCCTCGCGCAGGATCTCGCCCGAGTGCTGGCCCAGCCGCGGAGGGTAGACGTTGACCGTGCCGGCGTCGTCGATGGGGAGGCGGACCATGGGTAACACGTGCGGTCCGAGCGCCGCGACGACTGTCCCCCGGTCGGCCGCGACGGGGTGCTCGACGGCCTCGCGTAGATCGTGGACCGGACCGACCGGGATCTTCGCCTCGCGTAGCCGTTGCACGCACGCGGCGGTCGCGTAAACCCCGACCCGCTCCTGCACGGCCGCATGGAGCGCGACCCGGTTGCGGACCCGGGCCGCCGAGTCGACGAACCGTTCGTCGCCGGCCAGCCGCGGGACGTCGAGCGCGGTGCAGAGCCGGGTGAACAGACCGTCGTTCCCCGCGGCGATCATGACCCAGCCGTCGCTGGTCTCGAAGCACTCGTACGGCGCTGTGATCGGCGAGGCCGAGCCGAGCGGGCCGGGGATGATCCCGGTGGCGTACATCCCGACGATCTGATGGCACAGCAGCGCGAAACCACTGTCGACCAGGGTGGCCTCGACGTGTTCGCCCGTCCCCGTGACGTCGCGTCGGCGCAGCGCGGCGATGATCGCGATGGCCGCCCACATCCCGGTCGTCAGATCGGTCAGTGACGGGGCTATCCGAACCGGGGCACCGCCGGGCTCGCCGGTCATGCTCATCATCCCGGTGACTGCCTGGATCAGCGGGTCGTAGCCGGGCAGCCCGGCTGCCGCCCCGGACGCGCCGAACGCCGAGACCGAGCAGTAGACGGCACGTCGATTACGAGCGTGCACCTCGGCGTACCCGAGGCCGAGTTTGTCGGCCGCCCCGGGTCGGTAGCTCTGCACCACCACATCGGCGGTCTCGGCGAGTCTCAGGAACGCCTCCCGGCCGACGGGGTCCTTGAGGTCGAGCACCAGGCTGCGCTTGTTGCGGTTGACGGCGTGAAAGACCGCGCTCTCGCTGGCCTGGTGCGGGGGCATTCCACGGGCGTCGTCCCCGCCGCCGGGTCGTTCCACCTTGATCACGTCTGCGCCGAGGCTGGCCAGGATCATGGCGCTGTACGGGCCTGCGATGGTGGTCGTCAGTTCGAGGACCCGCAGGCCGGTGAAGGTGTCCGCACTGCTCACCGCACTGTCCGCCTTCCGTACCGCTCACCGCACCGTCGGCCGTCGGGGTGCCGACGCCGTCCCCGGCGGCCGTCGGCCAGGATGGGCCGTACGGCCTTGTCGAGACGCCGCAACGCTACGTCCGGTCAGAGTCGGAAGCAAACATTTGTTTTTTGCCAAGGTATGTGCATCCGCTCCGCTGCCTCGCGTCCTGCGCCGCCGATGCGCCGGGAACGTCGGTGGCCTTCATGATCGCGGCCGCGATCCGTGCGGCCGAGGTGCGAGCCGGTGGTCGGCTACCGGGCCTGAATCCCGCCCAGGACGCTGTCGGCGAGCTCGGTCGCGATCTCCTCGGCTGAGAGCTGACCGTGGGGGGAGAACCACTCCGCGGCGTTGTTGAGCATGCCGATGAACGCCAGAACGATGACCCGGGGGCTGCGGAGCTGGCGGAACTCGCCGTTGCGGATGCCGTCACGCATGATCCCGGCGAACAGGTCCTCGTATGCCTGCCGCATGGCGATCACCCGACGCTGGTTGTCCGGCGAGAGGTAGGTCCACTGGTGGAACGCGACTCGAGTCTGGTCCTGGCTGCGCTGTAGCACGGCGAAGTGGGCGTGGAACGCAGCCCGCAGTCGTTCGGCGGCGGGCGCGTCGCTGTCCGCGGCGGCGCTGATCGCGTCGACGTAGCTCTGGATGCCCTTCTCCACGATGCGTAGCAGCAGGTCCTCCTTGCCGCTGATGTGCACGTAGAGGCTGCCCGGCAGCAGGCCGACGGCATCTCCGATGTCGCGCATGCCGATCACCGGATAGGTCTTGTCGGCGAAGAGGCGGACTGCCTCCTGCTCGATCAGCTCGGCTGACACCGGGCCCGAGCTGCGGGCGCGCCGGCTGACGCGTGCTGTTGCCACCTTCCGTGTTCCTCTCTACTTGTCTTGCGCTGTCATCGTCTCACGATGGTCTGTCGCGGGCCGTGCCCAGGCGGCGCAGGCGGATCAGGCGATCAGCCTCTTTATGATCGTCTACCCTCGTCCGGCGACGTCACGCGGGATGGCTCGACTCGTGCGGGCCGCTGGCGTCGCCCGGCACCCTCGGGGCAGCGGAGGGCCGCGGAATCAAAAACAATCGGTTGTTTCCAGCCTTCGAAGTGTCTAGCGTGACGGGCACGAGCCGTTCGATGGAGGTGCAGGTCCGTGGACTTTCGGTTCACCGAGGAGCAGCAGCTGTGGTTCGACACCCTGACGGCGTTCATGGACAAGGAGGTTGGCCGAGAGTACATACGTGAGCACGATGCGTCCCGCACGTTCCCTGACGAGGCATACAGAAAGTTCGCCGACCGTGGCTGGCTAGGTCTGCTGGTTCCGGCGGAGGAGGGCGGCCAGGCAGCGGACCCGGTCATGTACGCGATCTTCTGCGAAGTGATCGCCAAGTACAGCCTCGACTTCGCCGCCGCCATCATGACCTCGATGTTCACCGCCACGAACATCGCCAACCACGGCACTCCGGAGCAGAAGGCTCAGTACCTGCCCGGCTTCCTCGCCGGCGACGTCAAGTTCTCGATCTCCATCAGTGAACCGGGTGCCGGGTCGGACGCGGCCGGGCTGGCGACCAGGGCGGTGCTCGACGGTGACCAGTGGATCCTCAACGGCAACAAGGTGTTCTGCTCGGGCGCCCACCTGCCCGGCACCGTGATCAATCTGATGGCCCGCACCAGCCCGGACCGGCACCGTGGGATCAGCATGATCCTTGTTCCGAACACCACCGACGGTGTGGACATCCGCAAACTGGACACGATCGTCCGGCGCTCGTTCGGTACCACCGAGATCTTCCTGACCGATGCGCGGGTGCCCCGATCCAACATCATCGGCGAGCCCGGCCAGGGCTGGGACTACCTCCGCGAGCACCTGGAGATGGAACGACTGAGTCTGGCCGCGACCTACGTCGGCAACGCCCGTACGGCCCTCGACGACACCGTCGAGTACACCAGGACCCGCACCCAGTTCGGGCGTCCGCTGTCGAAGTTCCAGGTCCTCAAGCACCGGATGGCCGCGCGCGAGACCGAGGTCAACGCGGCCCGGCTGCTCGTCTACAGCGCCGCCACCAGACTGGCCCGCGGCGAGCGGGCGCTCAAGGACGTGTCGATGGCCAAGGTGTACGCCGCGGATGTCGCTTTTCGGTGTGCCTTCGACGGCATGCAGGCGCTCGGCGGGTACGCACAGTTGCCGGAGTACGACATGGAGCGCTATTTCCGCGAGGCCAAGCATGCGATGGTCGGCGGCGGCACCTCGGAGATTCAGCACAGCATCATCGCCAAGGAGATGGGGCTCTAGTCCGGCGTCGGCGCGGAGGTTGGTGACGGTTGCGCCGAGGCGATGGATGGCTGGTGGTGCGGTCCGGGACGGCCGGATGAAGTGCCGGCAAGACGGACGCCAGATGCCACGAGATCGCCGGTTTGGAACGAGAAGACCCTGCCCACCGATCGTGCCTGTGGCATCCTCGGGAGAATTCCGAGGCCACCGGGCCGGCCTTGGCGGTGGGAAACCTGTCTGGCCGTCTGTGAGGCTGTGACGCACAGCGGTGGACTGCGTGCCTCCGCCCCGACCGTCGCCGGTCTCGTCGTCTGCGGATGCGATGTCGACCATGCCTCGGGCACGTACATCGGGAGGGACAGATGCCGGAACCGGCTGCGCGCCGCCGCGAAGAGTTGGAAAGACAGCACGCTCCGTGGAAGCCCGCAACAATGGCTGGATTACTGGACAAAGCTGCTCAACTTTATCCACGCCGCACCTTCGTCATCACCGAGCGTGAAACATTCACATATGCGGAGATTCAGGCGCGCTCGGAGCGGCTCGCCCGTGGTCTGCGGGCGGCCGGGGTACGGGCCGGTAACCACGTCGCCCTGGTACTCGGAAACCACCCCGAGTTCGTGTTGCTCACGTTCGCGATCGCCCGTGCGGGAGCGGTCGTGGTCCCCGTCAACATCTTCAACCGCCGGGACGAGCTTGCCTACGTGCTGCGTCAGGCGGACGTGACGATGCTCGTCACGATGGACCGTTCCCGCGGTTACGACTACCTGGCGGCTCTGGACGAGATCGCGCCCGGCTGGGAGCGGTTGGGCGGGGGATCGCGACTTCCGTCGCTGAAACGGGTGGTGGTCCTTCCCACCGACGGCGGTCCGTTGCCCGCCGGCAGATCGGGTGCGGCGGTCACCACCCTGGCCGACCTCGAGCGACACGGGAGCGTCGCGCAAGATGTCACGCCCGACGGCGCCGCACCGCAGTCCGGCGCCGCACCGCAGTCGCTCGCCGCGATCTTCTACACCTCGGGTACGACCGGCGATCCCAAGGGCGTCATGCACACCCACGACATGCTGGTACGAACGGCATATGGCAGCGCCTACACGAGGGCGTACGAGGATGGTCGGTCGATCCTTTTCTCCCTGCCGCTGTATCACGTCTATGCATTTGTGGAGGGTCTGCTGACCGTCCCCTTTGTCGGCGGCAGCGTCGTCATCCAGCGCGCCTTCGATCCGATCGCGACGTTGGCCGCCATCGAACGTCATCGGCCCAACGACGTGCTATTCGTACCGACCATGACCCTGGACGTGCTGGCGGCCGCCCGCGAGCACCGCCACGACCTGTCCTCGCTGACAGCGATGTTCTCCTCCGGGGGACAGGCTCCGGAGCGCATCTGGCGGGAGATCATCGCCACCTTCGGGCGGATCGAGCTGGTGACCGGCTATGGGATGACCGAGACGACAGCCTCGCAGGCCTGCACCTTACCGGAAGGCCCGTTCGATCGATTACCGACTACCAACGGCCGGCTGAAGGACGCCGGGGCGGCCGGGGATCCGGCGATCGGCGGCCGGCTGGCGGTCTGGAAGGTGGTGGATCCGCACACGGGTCGCCCCGTGCCACCGGGCACCGTCGGCGAGCTCCTGACTCGTGGCCCTGCGGTCACCAAGGGTTACTATCGGAAGCCCGCCGAGACCGCGACGGCGTTCGACGCGGCCGGCTGGCTGCGCACCGGCGATCTGGGCACCGTGGACGAGTACGGGTACCTGGTGCTGGCCGGACGGAAGAAGGACTGTTACCGCTGCGGCGGCGAACAGGTGATGCCCCGGGAGATCGAGGCCGTCCTGACGACCCATCCAGCCGTCGCGCAGGCCCACGTGGTGTCGCTGCCGGATGAGCGGATGGGGGAGGTCGGTGTGGCCTGGGTGGTCTTCGCCGATCATATCGACAGCATCGACGGCGCCGGCCCCGGCGCTCTGGCGGCCGAACTCGTCGCGTACTGCGCGCAACGGCTCGCCCGGTTCAAGGTACCCCGCCATGTCCTGCCGATCTCACCGGCGGAGATACCCACCACGGCCAGTGGTCGACCTCGGAAGTTCCTGCTCGCGGAACGAGCGATGCGCGTGCTCGGCGTTTCCGCCGAGCCGCATCACGCCGGCCTGAGCACGAGACAGGCCGCCGTCTGCTGACCGGTGATCGTGCGATCGAGCTGGAGCAGGTACCCCGGGTGAGGCTCGGTCAGCATCCTCATGGTCCGGTAAGCGATCTGAACTGATTGTGACTGCTCGGGCGGCGATCCAGATGGGTCGCCGTCGCGGTGGGGATCTCGATGGTGGTCCTGCTGGTGTCGATGGTGAAGGCGGGACGCTCTGATGGCCGCCGGCGGGGGAGGGCCGGTGGAGGCGCGGGCGGTGACCGTCCGGCTGGTCACGGCGATCATCGTGGTGGTTGTCGCTTTGAGTTTCCTTTTCGCGTTCAACAATGTGTGGCTGCTTGCGCTGCGGCTTGGCGTGCCCGTGTACGTGGCGCCGTTGGTCGCTCCGGCGGCCGATCTCCTCGAACGAGCTACGGAAGCGGCTGCGGGTCGGGTCGAAGAGGGCCCGGAACCTAGTCGTTCAGCTGCGTGCCGATGCCCACGGGAGAGAACGGCATCTGAGACGAGTGAACACCTCGCAGGTCACCGGGCGCACCCGAGGGGCCCAAGCGCCGGGCCGGGAGATCGGTGAGGATGCTCTGGAGTGCTCAAAGGTTGATCTTGGCGCGTGGTGCGGGGCTCATGACACTCTCTGATGCACCGCAAGGGGCACGCCAGCCCTACGCGCTCGACTATCTGACCAGCCGGCTGTGACGACACCCGCGTCCGAGAAGAGCCCGAGAAAAAGGGGAGCCCGCATGCCCGAACCACTGCTCAACGGAATCCGGGTCGTCGACCTGTCGACCGGTGTCGCCGGGCCGACGGTGACGATGCTGATGGCCGAGGCGGGCGCGGACGTCGTCCTGGTCGAGCCGCCCGGCGGCCACCCCGACCGGGCCCTGCCCGGCTTCCGTACCTGGGCCCGTTCCAAGCAGTCGCTGGTGCTGGACGTCGACTCCCCCGAGGGGCGATTACGGCTCGACGAGCTGCTGCGTGGCGCCGACGTGCTCGTCCACTCGTACGGTCCCACGACGGCGGCCCGGCTCGGCCTCGACGACGCCGCTGTCGGCAGCCGCTACCCCGCGCTGGTCGTCTCGTCGGTGCTCGCGTGGCCGACCAACCACGTCGACGCGGACCGTCCGGTTGACGACCTGCTGGCGCTGGCGCGACTGGGCCTCCTCGACGAGCAGCAGGGGCACCGGCCGGGGCCGGTCCACGTCCGGTTCCCGCTCGGCAGCTGGGGGGCGATGTGGCTGTGCGCGACCGGGATCGCGGCCCGGCTGGTGGCACGGGGGCGGACCGGCCGGGGCGGTCCGGTGCACACCAGCCTCGTCCAAGGCGCGCTCGTTCCGATGATGATGCACTGGCACCGGGCCGAGGCGCCGTCGGCCCTGCTCGCGGCGGGCATGCCCAAGGACGAGGCGGTGACACCACTGTTCGAGTGCGCCGACGGCGAATGGATCCACGTCATGCCGCCGTCCCCCGACGACCTGCCGTTGACGAAGCGGGTGTTCGACGAGATGGGTGCCGACGCGGTCGCCGAGGCCAACCGGCGCCACGACCCGGGGATCATGGCCAGAGCGTTCCCGAACTGGGGAGCCAACGTCGAGGCGTTCCGCCGCCGGCCCGCGGCCGAGTGGCTGGCCGAGCTGTGGTCCAACGACCGGCCGGCCCAGCCCGTGCTGCCGCTCGGCGCGGTCCTCGACGACGAGCAGGCGAAGGCCAACCGGTACGTCACGCAGCTCGACGACCCCGAGGCCGGCCGCATCACCGTGCCCGGCCATCCGGTCACGCTGGACCCGCCTGCCTCCGTCCGCCATCCGGCCCCCCGCCTCGGTGAGCACCAGGACGTGGCCGCCAGGCACTGGACGCCCCGCAGCACGGCCACCGACCGCGGCCGCGCCGACGCAGACTCCGACGCAGACTCCGACGCGGGCGGGCCGGTTGAGTCGCTGCATTTCCCGCTCCAGGGCTTACGGGTGCTGGACTTCGGCGCGTTCCTGGCCGGGCCGTTCGCGCCGATGCTGTTCGCCGATCTGGGCGCCGACGTCGTGAAGGTCGAACCGGTGGCCGGCGAACCTGGCCGCTGGGGCGACTGGCCGTTTGTCGGCTGCCAGCGCGGCAAGCGCGCCGTGGCCCTCGACCTCAAGTCCGAGGCCGCCCGGCCGGCCGTCGAAGCCCTGCTGCGCTGGGCCGACGTCGTGCACCACAACCTGCGCCTCCCGGCCGCCCGCCGGCTCGGCCTGGACGAGCAGGCCGTCCGTGCGGTGAATCCGGACGTGGTGTTCTGTCACACGAGCTCGTACGGCCCGGACGGCGCACGCGCCAACTGGCCCGGCTACGACCAGCTGTTCCAGTCGTCGCTGGGATGGGAGCGGATGGGCGGCGGCGAGGACAACCCGCCGATGTGGCACCGCTTCGGGTTCATGGACCACCAGTGCGCGCTGTCGTCCGCGGCCGCGACGTTGTGGGCGGTCTTCGCCCGCGACCGGACCGGTCGGGCGAGTTCGGTCGCCGCGTCCCTGCTGGGTGCCGGGGTGCTCACCACGAGCGAGACCTACCTGCGACCAGACGGCACCCTCGCCCCGGTGCCGATGCTCGACCAGGCGCAGCTGACCACGACACCGGGACGGCGCCTGCTGGCCTGCGCAGAGGGATGGGTCGCGATGGCCGCGACCGGTGACAGCGACGTCGCGGCGGCCTGCCAGGCGCTCGGTTGCGGGAGCGCGGCGGAGCTCGCGGCGGCGGCCGCCGCCCGCCCGGCCGGTGAGGTGCTCGATCTGCTCGCCGGGGCGGGTGTGGCGGCAGAGGAGGTCCGGCTCGACCAGCGCGACGCGTTCTTCGACTCGGCCGACAACGACGCCGCAGGCCTGATCGCCCGCTACCGCCACCACGACTGGGGCGGCTTCGAGCAGCCGGGCGCACTGTGGGACCTGGGTGACCTGACGACCCAGCTGCATCTGGCCCCGCCGGTACTGGGCGAGCACACGATCGAGGTGCTCACCGAAGTCGGGATCGCCCGCGAAACGATCGACGAACTGATCGCCGCCGGCGTCGCCACGGCCGCGCCACCGCCCATCCTCCGCGCCTGAGCATTTGCTGATCAATAACACGGGGGTGGGATATGTACCCCGGGTGAGGGTCGTTCGACATCCTCATGGTCCGGTAAGCGATCTGAACTGATTGTGACTGCTCGGACGGCGATCCAGATGGGTCGCCGTCGCCGTGGGGATCTCGACGATGATCCTGCCGGTGTCGGGAGCGAAGGCGGGAAGCTCTGATGGCCGGCGGGAGAGAGCCGGCGGCGGAGGCGCGGGCGGTGACTGTGGTCGCGACGTTGTGATCACCCATGGCTCCTGCGATGGCCTGGACCGTTGCGAGATCGACCCTGTTCTTCATTCGCTTGGCCTGCACCAGACAGACACCCCCGAAGATGTTGTCATCTCGCCACGCCACCAGCCACCTCCGCGGGATCACCAGCCGAGCGCAGGTCATGAGGTGCCGTCACCGCACCCGGCCTCGCGGCGCCTCAACCAGCCCGCCGGCTCGACGAGCAGCTGACACACGCCCCCCGAAGTTGTACCGTATCTGGTACGACTAGGTGCTCGGGAGGTGGCAGGATGGTCGCGGCGATCAGTGCCAGCGAGGCACGTAAGACGCTGTTTCCGCTGATCGAACAGGTCAACACCGATCACACACCGGTAGAGATCGTCTCGAAGCGGGGAAACGCGGTCCTGGTGAGCAAGGAGGACTGGGACGCCATCGTGGAGACCAACTACCTGCTGCGCACGCCCGCGAACGCGCGGCGCCTGATGGAAAGCATGGAGCAGTGGCGTACGGGCGGCGCGGTCGAGCGTCCGGTGGGCCCTGACGAGTGAAGCTGACCTGGACGGACCATGCCTGGGACGACTACCTGTACTGGCAGGGCCAGGACCGCAAGACGCTGAAGCGCATCAACGCCCTGATCGCGGACATCAAACGCGATCCGGAGGGGCAGGGGATCGGCAAGCCCGAACTGCTGCGCAACAACCTCGCCGGCCTGCGCTCGCGGCGGATCGATGACGAACACCGCCTGGTCTATGCGGTCGAGCCCGGCCAGATCGCGATCATCTCCTGCCGCTACCACTACCAGTAGCTGAGCCCGTCACGCCCACGCCCTGCGAGCCGATCCCCCTCGGTGAGCCTCTCCGGCAACAGCTGGCGACGCTGCGCGATGGTCACTGACGGTGATCAGCCGGGAGTCGGTGAGATCCGAAACGCTCCGCTCGCGGCGAAACTCGCGGGCCACGGCCATGTGATCGTCAACGGCACGGTCATCGAGACCGCCCGGGTCCGCCTACCGACCCGACCCCCGGGGGCAGACCTGCGGCAGTCCGGAAAGATCCACAACCACGGCGGCAACATCCAGGTCGCCGCCGCGCCCGACGCGGCTGGCCGCTGTGGGACTCCGACGTCCGCCCCACCGCTGCGCGTTCCGAACACCCACACCCGATCCGCATGAGTTCTTGCCGCAGCTTGCGATCTTTGTCGCAGGAGCACCGCGCTGAGCCTCGTCAGAGAACCGCCAGGTCGGCATTCGCTTGGGCGAGTCGCCAGGCTGAGGCGGCCAGCTTCTGCTCAAGGTCGGCACGCGCCTCTGGTCGGAGCCGGCTGCGGCGCTGGAGTTCGGCGAGACCGTGCTGGAGATCGTTCTCGATGGATCTGCGACGCCTCTCGTGAACTTCGAGGGCCTGATCCCGTTCCTTGAGTATGGCAGGGTCCTGGGGATTGTAACGAAAGGAACGCTCACAGGAATCACGCCAAGCGACCAGGGATCCGGTTTTTACGTCCCCGAAGCCGGGTATTTCTATTACTCTGAAGTGGTTCACATCGGCTGCGGTGTTGACGCCGTACGCGACAAGCCGCTGTTTGAGGTTCGGGCCGACGCCCCTGATCGAGGCGCTGCTGACATACTGCCGTTCCAGGTGGCGGCGCAGCTGACGGTCCCGTACGGTGCGGTCAAATTCCGCAAGTGTCTGCCCCTCCCGCCTCGGGATTTCCACGGTGTACTCAGAGTACAGCCTGGAAAGGGAATCATAGAGAATCCGAAACCCTGCCGGGCCAGCTTCCTCTGCCTCGCGAACCGCGGCTGCATACGCATCTCGCGCCTGGTTTCCGGCCAGCAGGCGCACGTCCCTCTCCTGACGCCTGGGCTCACCGTAGCGCTTGAGCCAGCGGCCCACCAACACGGGCAAAACCAGCGCCAGAAGTCCAAGCGCACCGGCAACTACTATCGACGCAACAACCAGGCCGACGACGATCGGCCAGACAACGAATGGCGTTACCTTTGAGCGCACCGTTGGCGGGAGTGGCCGCGCGACCGGCTTGATCCCGGTGCCGGGTGGTGCGGCGATTTCCGCCGGGGGCGGGACCGCGGATATCTGTGCCCACAACGTTGCGATGGTGACCCGCGCAGCCTGCACCTTCGCGGCGACCTGCGCCCTGACGAAATGCACGATTCCCGAACTGTCGAGGGAACACCAGGGGCATGCCCCCACGTGCGCCAGGTAGGCGTGGTGTGCGTTGACGTGGCACACGGCTGTCTGTGGTCGCAGCCTGTCGAGAGCCGATACCCACTCCCGAGCAGTCGGCCTGCGCTGGCTCCCGGGCTCGGTGAACGCCTGAGTGAACATGCCGTGGATCACGTCAGGAAGGATGGTGACCGGAACGGCTGTCGGTGGTGGAACCAGTCCGCGCCTGCCGTTGTCCAAAGCATCGGCAAACCGAAACTGACTGATATCGACCGACATGTCGTTACCGACATCGTTACGGAGCGGGCGGCCCGCGAAGGGGTGACGTCCACCAAGGAGCAGCTGGAAAATCAGGATTGCCAAACCAAAGCTGTCGTGGTTGGCGGTTCGGATCATCCGGTTGAAGTCACCAACCGCGTGCAGCTCGGGTGGGGTGAAATCCGGGACTCCCACCAGGCAGCGAAAGACTCGGCCATGCGCGTTTACCTGAAATGAATCTGCGTCGATCAGCATCACATGCCCGTTGCTTGGGGCGACCATCACCGAGTTCTCGTTGACGTCACCCACGACCAGTCCGCGCTGGTGGACCGCGGCGAAGGCATCCGCCGTGTTCCGCGCCGCGACCAGCAGGTGATTCCACGACAGTTGGGGCTGTTCCTGCTTGCGGTGGCCGGGGTTGTAGAGCTGGTGAACGGGGACGTAAGCACCCGCGATCGGCATGACAAAACCCCGAACGGGACCTCCCCGCTGCACATGTAGGGTCTCCACTGGCCAGGCGACGAATTTCCGGATATCGGCATCCCCGAGGGAGGCCATCACCCGAAGTTTCTCCTGTCGGCCGCCGTCGGGGATCGCGTGGTACACCTTCGCGACATGGTGTGGGTCTCCGTTGATCTGATGAACGGTACCTTCGCCGCCCTTACCAAGAGTCAGGCCGAGGGACAGTTCTTTACCGGTCGACGTGAACAGCCGGGTCGTGCTCACGCCGGCGTGTCCAATTCGCTTGGTTCACCACTGACCGCGGTCGAGTCGACGCCGCGGAGCCAGACCGCGACGGCGAGTGTCTTGTCGTCGTCAGTACGTTCGTTGACCTGCGGCCCTTGCAAGAACCGCCCCAGGGCCAGGCTGAGCTTGTCGAGCAGAATCTCTTCGTCTTCATCTGCGGCAGCTTCGAGCTTCGTAAAGAAAGGCCTGAAGAATGGCTCATGGGGTGCGTCTGTGGCGAGATCGAGCGCGATTCCCTGCAGGCCATCAGTGAAAGCCGAAATCTTTGTGGCCATGGAGTCAAAGGTTCGGACGGCGAGGACCTCGCGAAAGTTTTCCTGCGTGACGAAGTACGTCATGTTGGCGTACTCTCCGGCCATGGGAACTACGGCGAGTTCCAGCCCGTTCCCGACGTCAAGGACGATGCCGCCGTCTCCGATCTGGAAGGCCATGGTGCCAAGTTTCGGTGCGGCGAGCACACCAAGCAGGGTGCAGGCAAAGTCTCGAGGCTGGAGGTTGTCGCTCGCGGCTCTGGATTCGATTCCGTCGTGTGCCGCCGTCACCAGGATCTCGGCCAGGCTGGCATCCAGCATGTTCTCTGGTTCGCCCAGGTGTGACTGGAGAGTCGCTGCCACAGCTGCTATCGCGACCTGTGCGCCTTCGCCACCGTGCTCGGCGCTGCCCGCGCCATCCGCGACGACGACCGCGAGCAGCTCGTCGCCGCCCGGGAGAGGATACTGCGCGATGAGGCAGTCGTCGTCACAGGGCAGACTTCGTTTGATGTGCGAGGTACCGACTTCGGACCTCGCGATGACGCGCCAGGTCAAACGGCGGCCCACCCGGTAGGTGCCGCGAGCGTTGTCTCGGTGCCGACGGCCGAACGGGACACAGATCCCAGGGAGCCAGACAACCACTGGAAGAGTTCCTGGAACTTGAGTCCCTGCAGCGCGAGCGGCTGTCGGACGGCGATCCGACTGAGGGTGTCCATGCTCGCGCCCGCAACGCCGACAGCGAAAAGCGCGAACTCCTTCGCGGCCTCCCCCTCCTGCACAGCTTGGGCGGCCGCATGCCAGTTGTCCGTCGGCGTCCCGTCTGTGATCAGAAAGACCCATGGACGGTAGTACTTCACCCCGTTGTTCCGGTATTCGGTCTTGCGGTCACGGAGCAAGGACAGCCCTCGGGTGATGGCTTCGCCCATCGGGGTGGCTCCCTGTACGTGCAACTCGGGCGCTGTGAACGCCGAGGCGGACACGAAGTCAGTCGCCACCTGCACCGGTCCGAAGGTGATGATCCCGACCTCGACGCGCTTCGCAGCGAGGCTGTCTGCGGTGAGTTCATCCTGGAATGCCCTGAGACCGGCGTTGAGTTCCTGGATGGGCTGACCGGTCATGGACACAGACACGTCCAACAGCAGGAGGCAGGGGCACCGCGGCTCGGGGTTCAGCGCAAAGTCCACCTCGGGCTGGTGTCCAAAGTCGAAGTTGTCGTAGCCGATCTGTTCGGTCATCCCCATCTCAATCCTGGTCGGGCGGGCGTTGCAGGGTACTCAGCGACGAGGCGTCGGCCGGGCGTCGGACAGATAACGCGGTGTCAATAGTGCCAAAACCGCGCTCGCGACCGCCGTCATGTGACGACGGCAGCGCGATGGCGAAGCCGCCCGTGACGCCGTGCTCGCCGGTCTCGCCGAACCCCCCACCTCCGGCGTCGTCAAAGGCAACATAAACCGTATCAAGACGGTCCAACGCCAGGTGTCCGGCCGCGTCACGTCAGGGCGCCGGGACGCGGGGCAGGATCCGCTCGCCGGCCATCCACCGGCTGAGCACCTCCCGGTCGACCATCTGGACGCGGTGACGGCGGCCGAAGTCCGCGGCCGCGGCGGTGAACCGACCCGAGGCGACCAGCAACGCGAGATCGGCACGGTGATCCGTCCACGCGCAGCCGTTGAAGTCCCGCACCGCGGACGGACCCACAGCGCGACCCGGGTAGTGCTTGCACTGCACCGCGATCCGGGCCATCCGGGGGGTGCGAGCAAGCACATCCACGCCCCCGTCCCCACGACCTCCGACCACGCGCACCTGTAGGCAGCCGTCACGCCTCAGAAGATCCGCGACATGATGCTCGAACTCGGTCGGATTCAGTGCGTCAATGGCGGCCACCGCCGCCCTGCGCCCGCTCTCGCGGATCCCGCGAGCGCGCGCCACGAACAACGCCGCTATCGCCGCGAGCACCACGAGAATCCCGACTGGCAGCGTCCACCAGCCCCACGCGTCCACAAGGTCCTGGACGAGCCCGACGAGGAAGAAGCCGCCGAAGCCCACTCCCACCGGCCAGAAAGACGCCCGCTCACGCGCCGACGACCTAACCCGAGGCCCCCTCGGCCAAGGGTCTCGAGGCGGACGAGTACGGCGAGCACTCGGGCGCCGTCGACCTACCGGCGAACCCCGACGACCAGTACCCCAATAGACCACACATCTACTATTGACACATCACGCATCGCAAGGTGGCGCATTTTTGGCCACCACCTCGGTCGGATCAGTGCGTCAGACGACGAGCACGACCGAGCTGGGCGGGATCGCGGCCTCGACGAGCAGCGCAGCCATCCAGGCTTGCCCCTCACCGGGCAATGCGTCAGCGCGGGGCATATCCAGGATCAGCGTGGCTCAGGTAGTGGCGGTCTCCACGTACCGCGACATGAGCAGGCCGCCGATCCCCCTGCGGCACCCGCGGGTGTCCACTGCCGGCCGGGCTGCCCACCACCAGCCGATCGGCGACACCACCGCTAACAGCCCAGGAGCTGGCGAGACGGCTACGGCAGCTGGTCGCGGCGGCGGGCGAGCGCCTCGGCGGCGTCGCTGTCGCCGGCCGACGTCAGTGGTCTTCGTCCGGCGGGGCCAGGATCGGCCGGACCTCGACCTTGCGGTGGCAGGACTTCGCCCCCTCGTCGGTCAGCCGTAGCGCCACGTCGAGATGCATCGCAGCTCATCTCCTACCCATCCCGGGGCGTCCCTGGCGGGCCGCCGCTCGTCCTCACCACGAACGTCCCCACCTCGATCCGACACTGCGCCGAAAAATCTTCGCGGCCTGTCGGATCAGTCGTCAGCGAGGACCAGGACCGTGCCCGGGTCGATGTCCACGGCCGCCGGCGGAACGTCGCGTCGCGGTGGAACAGCGCGTCGGTCGGACCGGCGGGGGGCCTTCACCCACAGGCGGAAGTCGCGGTGGCGCAGGTAGCGGTCGGGGTAGTTGACCGAGCGGAACGACACGGCGCTCGGGTCGGCCAGGCCCGCGACGACCAGGAAGGTCGAGTCCGCGGCGAACAGCGTGTCGCTGGTATGCGGGACCGAGTCCAGCCAGATCTCGAAGTTGCGGTGGCGCAGCACCCGGTCCGGGAAGTTCTGCGACCGGAACGTCACCCGCCCCTGTCTCCGCGACAGCAGGGCGAAGGCGAAGTCCTCGATCGGTTCGCCCTGCGGCGTCAGCTCGCCGGCGAAGTTACGGTGCCGGATGTAATGGTCGGGGAAGTTGAAAGACTGGAAGTCCTCGCTCACCGGCGCACCCTTTCGCTAGCCGTGGCCGCCATGGCACACAGCGCGCACGCTGCTGGGGTGGGGCACCGCCGCGGCCTTCCTGTAAAGAACGCGTCACCAGCTCCACGCGAGATCCCCGACATGCCGCGCACGCAGCTGGCCAGGTGGGGACTTGCACCAGCGTGGGCAGATCCTGGAGGAGACGCTGGCCTGGTACGCCGAGGTCCGCAGCCGCCAGGCCGGGTTGCATCTGCTGCTGGAGGGTTTGCTGATCGACTGGCTGGCCGACGCGACCGGGCAAGATCGCGGCGCGGTCGTGCAACGCCTGGCCCTGACGGTGGAGACGATGCTGTCACCTGACTGACGGCGATTCACCATCAAGCGATGAATCATCCCAGCAGAGGCCGACATCGACACGTAGCCGGCCAGCGATCACAGGCCGTACCTGTCACACCGGGATGCTGACCCGAGTTGCGGCCACGAGACGACCGCGCTGGCTGCACGGATGTAGCGGCCTCGGTTTTCTGGATCGAGGTCGCTCGCCCGCGCTTCCCGCCTGGGCAGCGCGGGCAGGCTCGGGTGTTCGGTGAGCGGCATCAGACGCTTGGCGCATTCGGCGCGATTTGTATTCGTGTGACTACATTACGTGTACCCCGGGTGGGATTCGAACCCACACTGTCGGTGGTTTGAGCACCGTCTCTCTGCCGTTGGAGTACCGGGGCCGGCGGGTGGAGCGTGGTCGAGCGGGCGGGCCCGCTGCGGAGGCGACCGGGCGGACCTGACAGAAAGGATCGTGATCGATCCGGTCCGGAACGTCTCGCCCACGACTCTATCCGGGTAGGGTGCGTTTCGACCTCCCGCCCTCCTCTGCTCGGGCAGGATGTCAATCTGACCTCCCTGCCCTGTCACACTAGGGTCACACCTCCGAGACCAGGAGTACGACTCGATGAGCCAACCCTCCTCGAACCCGCGCCGGGTTCTGATCGCCGAGGACGAAGCGCTGATCCGGCTCGACCTCAGGGAGATGCTGCAAGAGGAGGGCTACGAGGTCGTCGGGGAGGCAGGCGACGGCGAGATGGCCGTCAACCTCGCCGGCAAGCTCCGGCCCGACCTGTGCATCCTCGACGTGAAGATGCCCAGGATGGACGGCATCGAGGCCGGCGCGAAGATCGCCAAGGACCGCATCGCCCCCGTGGTCATCCTCACCGCGTTCAGCCAGCGGGAGCTGGTCGAGCGCGCCCGGGAGGCCGGCGCCATGGCGTATGTGGTCAAGCCGTTCCAGAAGAAGGACCTGCTGCCCACGATCGAGATGGCGATGAGCCGGTTCACGGAGATCGTGAGCCTGGAGGCCGAGGTCGAGGACCTGCAGGGCCGGCTCGAGGCAAGGAAGATCATTGAGCGGGCGAAGGGCGTGCTGCAGACCGAGCACGGCATGACCGAGCCGGACGCCTTCCGCTGGATCCAGCGGACGTCGATGAACCAACGCCGGACGATGCGCGCCGTCGCCGAGGCCGTGCTGTCGGGCGAGGCGCTGCCAGGCTCGTGACGTCCCTGTTCGCGCCGTCCCCGGCCACGTGCCGGCCGGGGACCGGGTGAGCGACGCCTCGCCGCCGGGATCAGCGCCGATCTCCGGTCCCGAGGACGCGCCGCAGCCGTCCCCCGGAGCACCCGAGCCCGTCCCGGCGAACGAACCGGCCCCCACCCCCGAGTCGACTGCCGCGCCTTCACCTGAGTCCGCTCTGCCTTCACCTGAGTCCGCTCCGCCATCGCCGGGCCCCGCTCGGCGGTGGTCGGCCCGGGTGGATCGTGCACGTGTGATGCTCGCGACAGTCCCTCGCCGGATCGGGGAGTGGACCCGGGCGCGGTGGCGTACCGGCCGGGGCCGGGCAGTCCTCGCCGCGATCGTCGTCCTGATCTTGGCCGTGCCCTCGGGGCTGGGTCTTGTCCTGGCCACCGCTCTCGACGACGGCGGCGACGCCGACACCCCTGTAACCCGAGTGGCCGCCCTCGGTGTCATGGCACCGCTGTCGGGTGACCTGTCCGCTGACGGCACGAGCGTGCGCAACGCCGTCGCGCTCGCGGTCGACGAGGCCAACGAATCCGGGGCGATCCCGGGCTGGCGCCTGGAGCTGTCCACCCGCGACGATCTGTCCCGCCCGGACGGGGGAGCCCAGGCCGCCGACGCGTTCGTGGCCAACGATCGTCTGATCGGCGTCGTCGGGCCGTTGAGCTCGCTCGTCGCCAAGGTCGCCCTGCCCACGCTGAGCGCCGCGGGCATTCCGGTCGTCTCCCCGTCCAACGCCGACCCGACCCTCACCGGCGCCGGCGCCGGCGCCGGCGCCGGCACCGACCCGCGCACCCGCCCCTATCCGTCCTACTTCCGGCTCGCGGGAACGGACGAACTGCAGGCACGGGTGGCGGCCGAGTACGCGGTGCGGACCCTCGGGCGCCGACGCATCGTCGTCGTCGACGGGGAACCCCGCTACGGCACGACGCTCGGCAGCCGGTTCGCGGTGCGCGCCGCGGCGTTGGGGGCGACGATCACGGCGGTGCACCAGGTCCAGGGGGACGGCGTCGACGGGTCCGATCTCGACACGATCGCGGAGGCGATCGAGCAGGAGGCCCCCGACCTGGTCTACGTCGCCACCGGCGCGGCGTTTGCCGGAAAGCTGCGCACCCGCCTCGCCGCAGCGGGCGCGTCGATCCAGGTCATGGGCTCGGACGCGTTGCTGCAACAGCGGTACACCGATGACGCGAAGTCCGCCGCGGACGGCGATCTGATCACCAGCCTGCTCGTCCCGCCGACGGGGCTGCCGGCCGCCGGTGCGTTCGTCGCCGCCTACTCCGAGCGGTTCGGCGGTCCGGCGGACGACGACGGCAGCACGACCCCGAGCGGCACTGACAGCACCGGCTCGAGCAGGCGCCACCGCGACGACGCCACCCCGACGCCCGCCACCCGCGCCCCGGCTGCGATCCACGCTCCGGCTGACTCCCGCGCGCGGACCGACTCCCGTGCCCCGGCCGATTCCCGTGCTTCGGTCGACTCCGCCGCGGCGCAGCGACAGCAGGCGGCCCATGACGCCACCGTCGAGCTCGCCCAGCGTCGCGCCGAGGCCGTTCCCGCGGCGGCCGCCTACGCCTACGACGCCGCCCGGACGATCATTCGGGCGGCGGCGGCGGTGCTGCCCGGCCGCCCGGCCGTCGACATGGCCGCCCGGCACGACGTCGTCGCCGCCATCGGGCGCGGCTCGTTCGCCGGTGTCACCGGCCCCGTCGGCTTCGACCGCTGGGGGGACACCCGCACACCGGGCGTTGTGCTCTACACCGTGCTCGGTGGCCGTTTCGTCGCCCTGACGACCTGGACCTGACCCCGCCGGTCGGTTCCGCACGGCCGGTGGCCGCACCTCGGTGACCATCAAGCCGTGATCAGTTGCGATCTGCGGCCGCCCACATCCGCACCCGCCCCAGGAAACTACCGAAGGCTACGACACGCTCACTAAGAGCTTTCCTTGGTCGGTATTGCGGGCTAGGTTCCGTCATGACAAGTCGCCGATCCGTTACTTGATTGCCGCGGCGACGTTTTCGGCGGACTCCGGCGCCCCAGGTGCCGGCGCCGGCAGCGAGGTGCTGCGGAAGGACGTGTCTTGACATCCTCCTCTGCCTGAAAGCGGGGGATTTCAACATCTACCCATCCACTGGAGGGGGTGCGCGGTGTTGAGGTTCGCGGTTCACAGGCCGGCTGGTGGCGTCGCCTCCCCGCGCAGTCACCCACGTGGTTTCCCACCGATGTCCCAGGGCGATGCTGCGTGCCGCGTTCACGTCGGCGTGCGCCTGACGCCCGCAGGCCCGGCAGCGGAAGGCGGCGTGGTTCTCACGCGCCTCCCCATCCCGAATCCCGCAGGTGTTACAGGTCTGCGACGTCCACGCAGGGTTGATCTTCTCGCCCCGGCCGGGGGCTTTCTGTTCCAACCGGGCGACGAGCAACCC